>NZ_JBZXDY010000001.1:0-330867 GCF_058725285.1 Flavobacterium sp. DW-iso2
AATTCGCTTGTACGTTTTTTTCATAATTCAACAAAGATAAAATTTATCATTTGTTGCGTTAGGTTATTGAATTCTCCGCTAACGACCAAAATGTTGTACAACGTTTTGCGGCTTTGCGAGGTTGCGAACTTCGTAACCGCATATTTTCTGCTAAGATAAAATTTCTTGCGAAAGATAAACGTGAATTCACCACATATTTCGCAATCTCGCAAAACCGCTGTTGTACGACGTTTTTTTACCCCATTTTCTTCAATAATTCTATTAAATTCTGCGCCTGATTTCTTGCTTTAATTTTAATATCCTCTTCTGTATAACCTGCATTAATGGAAGTACCGTGAAAGTAAAACGGCTCAACGTAATTCATTTGTGTATAATAAGCAGTTTGTTCTAAATTTTTACAAAATTCGTAAATTCTAAAATGATGTTCTCTTAAAGTTGTATATTCATTTTCAGGCGCTCCAACAGTAAAACTTGGAATAAAATTTTTATCTTTCAATTTGTCGCCTTTAGAGCCATAAGCAAATTGATATTCTAAAACAACATCAAACCATTGTTTTAGAATTGCAGGCATATTATACCAAAAGATTGGATATTGAAAAACTATTGTTTTATGCCTTAATAATGCTTCTTGTTCTTTTTTAGGATTTATTTCAAAGTTTGGATATAATGTGTTAATATTCCTAATTTCAATTTCAAGTTCACTATTTTTAATTTCCTCAATAATTGTTTTGTTTGCCAAAGATTTTTCAATGTTAGGATGTCCTAAAATAATTAATGCCATATTTTTTGTTTTAAATTTTTAAACTATTAAAATGATAGTTGCAAAACTATGTTTAGTTATCTAAATTTGCAATAACTATCATATTTGATAGGTTTAAAATTTAGTCAAATGGAAGATGAATGTTTCGGAAAGTATGTGAAACTTGCTAATAAAATTTATCCTTGTTCAGTAAGTTTAGCGATGGATTTAGTTGGTGGCAAATGGAAAACAGTTATTCTTTATCATTTGCAAGACAGTCAAAAACGATTTAGTGAACTAAAAAAAGAGTTGTTCTCGGTTACGGAAATGACTTTGAGTTTGCAATTGAAACAATTGGAAAAAGATGGTTTAATTTCAAGAAAAGTTTATGGTAAAAAACCTCCTATTAAAGTTATTTATTGCTTAACTGATTTTGGCAAGTCATTTATTCCAGTTTTAAATGCTTTAACCATTTGGGGCAATCAAATCGTGAATGAAAAGGGTGAGTTTACCGATATCTCTGGCGCTTTGTAAAATGTCGTACAACGGTTCTCGGCTTGGCGATGTGGCGGAAATCGAAGACGAATTTTTCCGTTTTGCACTAAAGTTCAACTGAAAAACTGAACTTGAATTTAGCACTAAACCCGCCATATAGCCAAACCGATGTTGCCAGCTGGTGTTTTTATTTATTATCTTTAATTAATAGTGTCCAGAGTTCTTCTTCATTTTTATTATAAATGCGAATTGCCCCCGACCTTACTAATAATTTTCTCAACTCATTATCTTCAAATCCACCTAAATGTTTTTTTATTGTAGAAAATGTTCTGTCTGAATATCTTTCATCATTTAGAAAATGTTTAATTGTATTTTCAGCAATAAATTCTGTTTTAAATTCTTCTTGTTTAATTTTTAATTCTTGCGCAAATCTTTGTTTTTGTAAGCAATATGTAATTATACCACTAGTCAAGGATCCTATTATCGTGCCTAATAACGTAAAAAATACTGTTTCCATAGTTTTTCATTGTAAAATAGTGTTGTCTTCATATAAAACTTTTTTAATGTCTGCCTTAATTATTACTTTATTTGATTTTATAAAATTCTTTAAGTTTTCTAATTTTCGACCTTGTTCAGTAAGATTATTATAATCTACATTAAATGATATATTTGAATCAATAAACATTAATAGTCCATTATGACCTTTACTTGCTCGACTTTCTAGATAACTTTGTTCATTATCAATGTCAAATGTTCTATTTTTAAATCTGTAAAGTTCTTCACCGAATGAATCAGTAAAAACAATATCGTATTTAAATCCTTTTACTCTTTTTGGCTCTTCTTTGTCTTTTCGGGTTACTTGTCCTAACGCAATAACTAATTTCGAATTGTTTGTATTCAAAGTGTACCAATTTGGATTTTTTAAATGTAAATCTATAATATCATTTGGTTTTAGTGACAATCTTATTGAATCTAAAATTCTATTAAATTCTTTTTTATAATTTTTCATTTCATATGTTATAGAAACATCACCTTCTTCAGAATTTCGCATATTGTAATAAAATTTTCCGCCATTTGATTCATCTTTTGTTGGGTGAGGAATATCAATGATTAGTTTGAAATTGTTTTTCATCCAAATTGCTTTTTTACTTTTAGGGACAGTTTTATCAATACGTGGATTTTTATGATTTATTTCGTCAAGTGCTTTTTGTAATCTGTCTTTGTGTTTATCTCCGCCATAAGTGTATTTATTTTTTTCTACTAACGAATCAGGTTTACCATATTGTTCTAAATAATAATTATAAATTAAATCAACATCATCTTTTGAGATTGGTCCACAACCTGTACAAATATATCCAGTTTCTTTAGTATCTGTTCCGATATCAAACTTGAGCTTTCGTAACTTACCAAGATTATAATTTGTGAGCCATCCCTCTTCATTGATATAAACTATGATTGGAATTTTTTTATCGCTTGTTTTTAAAAAATACCTTAAAGATGATGTTGTGTCTTTTTCATTAGGAATTAAAACCTTTTCGGATTTCATTAATTCAACAAATTTATTTTTTGATATTTTTCCAAATTCAATCTCTAAAAAAGGGTCTGGATTTTTCGAACAACTTATTAATAGGACTGAAATACAAAGAGTAAGAATTATTTTCATTTTATAAATCTGGTTTAGTTCAGTTTTTTGGTTACACTTGCTGGCAACGTTATGCCACTTTGAGATGGCTGGAAGTTCGTAACCGCTCAATTTTCGGCTTAACGAAAACTTGATGCGGGACGATAATTCCACTAAATTCCAGCTATATCAAAATGGCGGTTGGCAGAAGTATTTTTATATGTATTCTAATATACGTTCCTTCTCAGACCACATTATTGGTTCTTTGGTCGTTTTTTCATTTAAAAGTTGAATTAGAGAAGATGATCTTTCAGGAGAATATCCTTCTGATTTGTCATTAAAAATTGTTAATCTTTCATCTATGAAATTTTCATATTTTGATTTGAAAGCAATTTCAAAATTCACAATTGATTTTCTTAAATCATTTTCAAAGTAACTTGGAGTAGAACCAGTAACATAAGTGATTAAATTTATTTTTGATTTTTTTGTAATAATCGCATTAAATTTTATGTTTTTATAATCATCTAAATAATGTCTTAGTTTTACATCTTCGATGTAGTTAACCTTTAAAAATGTATTTGCATCACTTCTAAAAGTTTCTCTTTCTTTTTCCTCTTTTTCATCTTTGTACTGTATGCAAAATGAATTAACAGCACCTACAATAAAATTTGCTAAATCAAATACGGCACTGGGAATTTCTTCAATTTTGCTACAGATTTTATAATAATATTCAATACCTGATTTGTCTAAAGTTGATTTTACTTTATAATTTAAAGAATAAGAAGAAATTATTCTTCTTATTAAATCTTCTGATTCTTCAAAATATGGAGTTTCATAATAATTTTGATCAATCCAACCGCTATCTGTAACCACGATTTTCTGATTTGTAATGGTTACAAAAACTGAAACAAATTTATTATTAATGGTTGAAAATGCAGTTATTATCTCTAAGGCATTTTCTCTTTCTTTGAAACTTGTTAAGTTACAAAAAGACTTCTTTATTTGTTCAATTACTTTTTCGTTTTCCATTATTCAAAATTAATGTTATCAAAGTTAATATTATTATTTTCTTCAAAACCTAATTCTTGAATTAGTTGAGCGACAGTTGGAAAATTATTATCAATTAACTTTGAATTTGTCTCCATACAAAATAATGAAATTCCAAAATTTATGTCATTTGCAATTATTTGCGCTTCAGTTTCATTTTTTAAAGTTTCATTTTGGTATGCTATATAATTACCATTTTCATCAAATGAATTGAAATGAGGAGTTTTAATTGATTGTTCTTCAAGTGGAATTTGTGGATTTTCATTTCGGTGTGCAGGACCATCAGAGTCAAATCTAAAGTATGGTTGTTTAATGAAATTTTGACACCGAAGTTTTATTCCGTATTTATTATCTCTCTTACTTTGCTCAACCATAAAAACAACGTCTTCACTAATAGTATTGTGTTGAACGTTTGATTGACCTTCAAACCAAAAAACATTACTTTTTTTTGGTTTTAGAACAATTTCTTTATTTAGGACAATTTTTTCTTCGAAAACTAACTCATTAAAAAAACTGAATTGGTCTTTCACTTCTATATTTTGTTTATTCACGATTCGTTTTTTTAATATTTCTGCCAACTAGTAGATAACATCAAATATATACATCTTTTTTGATATTTAACACTAGGTTTTAAGTATTTTCTTTCTTTTTTAAATCTTATCTATTTGCAGTTGCTCGCGTGAAGGGGAGGAGCTAACTACCGAAGTAGTGCGTATCACCTGACAGCAGTTTAGAAAGGGGCTTTGTGCGCGCAAAATAAATAAGCCCCTTTTTATACTGGTGGCACGCCCAAAAGATTGTGCTAATTTTAAGAGAGAAATTTCCTTGTAAGGCTAAAAACGATTTTAAACTTTGTAACTTTGAGCTTTAAAAATGTTAAACTTCAAACAACAATAAATGAGTCAAGAGATAAGAAATTTAGAACCAAAAGTGCTTTGGAATAAGTTTGCCGATTTGAATGCCGTTCCTCGCCCTTCAAAAAAAGAAGAAAGAGTGATTGAGTTCATGAAAAACTTTGGTAAAAGCCTTGGATTAGAAACTTTTGAAGATGATATTCGTAATGTGATTATCCGCAAGCCGGCGACTCCAGGAATGGAAAACCGCAAAGCGATAGTAATGCAGGGACACTTGGATATGGTACACCAGAAAAATTCGGATACTGTTTTTGATTTCGATACACAGGGAATCGATATGTATGTTGATGAAGACTGGGTGCGTGCTAGAGGAACTACGCTTGGTGCAGATAATGGATTAGGAGTTGCCGCAATTATGGCAATTTTAGAAAGTACAGATATTGCGCATCCTGCGATTGAAGCTTTGTTTACTATTGACGAAGAAACTGGAATGACGGGTGCTTTGAATCTAAAAGGCGGAATCTTGCAAGGACAAATTCTTTTGAATTTAGATACTGAAGAGGATGACGAAATCGACATTGGCTGTGCTGGTGGAATTGACGTTACTGCTACTGCTGAGTATGATGAAGAGGAAACTCCTGAAGGTTCTGTGGGGTATTCAATTACCGTAAAAGGATTAAATGGTGGGCATTCAGGAATGGATATTCACAAAGGACTGGGGAATGCTAATAAAATTATGAACCGCCTGTTATTTGATGGTTTTGATAATTTTGGATTACAAATAGCTGAAATTAAAGGGGGAAGCCTTCGTAATGCTATTCCGCGTGAAAGTGTGGCGCAAGTAATTATTGCTTCGGTATTTGATGAAGCTTTTGTGTTTGATATGCAACAGGTGGTTAATGATATAAAAACAGAATTAAAAACAACGGAACCTAATTTAGAGGTGGTTTTTGAGAAACTGGATACTACGCCGGCAAAAGTAATGCCGTCTATTGCTCAGTATTATTTTGTAAGAGCGATGTATACTGCTCACAACGGTGTGTATAGAATGAGCGCTGACTTTGCTGATTTAGTAGAAACGTCTAATAATATAGCTAAAGTAGTTTTAGGCGAAGGAAAGCTTTCTGTACAGTGTTTAACGCGTTCGTCTGTAGAAACGGCTAAGTTTGATTTAGCGAATGCTTTGACATCCGCTTTTGAATTGATGGGTTGTGAAGTAGAGCTTGCAGGATCGTATCCTGGTTGGACACCAAATGCTGAATCTGAAATTCTAGATGTTTTAGTCCCTATTTATGAGAAACAAACGGGTGAAAAACCAAGTGTTGTAGCTTGTCATGCAGGATTAGAATGTGGGATTCTGGGAACAAATTACCCAGAGATGGATATGATTTCTTTTGGCCCTACTATTCGTGGAGCACATTCTCCTGATGAAAGAGCGAGTATCTCATCATCTCAAAAATTTTGGAAACTTTTGTTAGAAATTCTAGCGAATATTCCGTTGAAATAGTATTTAGTGTTCAGTATTTAAAAAAAAATAGTGTTCAGTTTATGTATAACTGAACACTATTATCTGAGTGCTGAACACTAATTTTTAATCTCTTTTTGGACTGTTTTTCTTTTCTCTTTTTTCTTCTTTCTTTTCTTTAGCCGTTTTAAGAGGCTCTTTTTTGGCGGTTTTCTTCGCGTCTTGACTTTTTGCCATGATATTAGTATTTGAATTTTCGTGTTTAGTGTAGGTAAATGTATGTAATATTTTGGTTTCTTCTAAATATTATTTTAAAAAATCCCCGTCGATGATTAATAATTCAACAGCAGCTGCAGTTATGGATCGATGAGAACTTAAATCATCTGAAACGACATAGGTCATTCCTTCCGTAAGTTGGATTTCTTCTCCCGTTGCCATTTCGCTAACGAAATTCCCTTTCAGACAATGGACTATATGTCCTTTTTGGCACCAGTGATCTGCTAGGTAATTTTCGCTATAGGTTACTTTTCTAATTCTTAGTCCGCCCAATTGTATTGTCTGCCAGTAGGCTGTTCCAGTTTCTCCTGGATATGCTATTTTTTCTATCGCATTCCAGTCGATCGTTTGGAAAGGTATGTTTGACATGTTTCTGGCGTTATAATTTGTAATGTAATATAGGAGTTTTTTCTAAATAAAAATCCCCAACTACTCATCGTAATTGGAGAATTCAATTTTTGGAATTTATCCCTAAACTTAGGGATTGGAATTTTATTTTCCTTTATCTTTTCTTCAAGATTTTATATTCCTCATAACAGCCACTGATAGCGTCCATAATTTGAAGGTCATTTGCGGTTTGAATAAAGGATTCAGAGTAATTACAACGTTGCAATATTTCAGGTATTTCTTTTTTATCAATCCCTAAAAGCACTGCAAGGGTTTCTCTGTCAAACTTTGATTCTAGAAGATTACGCACTGTATCGTCCTTACGCATTTCTTTTAATTTTTTTAATTCTTTTGGGTTGTTACCAAAGAAATTATAAAGCATATCTGCGGGGTTGAAAATGGAGCCAAGAACTCTCCCAAACGCATTTGGAGAGTATTCACCTGCTTCATATCCATGCGTTAAGCCAGAAATACTATAGCGGTAATTTTCACTTGTGGGAATTGTTTTTGAATCTACTTCCAGATATCCTGTTAAGTTAAACGGTCTAATGACTACTTCTTCAAGTGCAATAGCACTCTCGGTAAGGAAAATCTTAGCTACTTTGTTCTTGATCCAGTCATTCGTAACTTTAACTCGAAGGGATTGAAACCCTAAAAGGGAAATATGCAGGGTGTCGGTTGGTTGTACATCAATTTCAAAGTAACCGTTAGAATCGGTTCGTGCTCCTCTAACTTTATTGATATTGATGATATTTGCATTAATCAATGCCGACTTAGTGTTGTCGTTATAGATAAAGCCGGATACTTTTTGGGAATGAACTATCTCTTGTGCAGATGCGGTTAAGGATAGTGCTAAAAAAAAGAGAACTATAAAATATTTCATAAACTGATTTAAAACTTTAAAAGTAGTAAAACAGGATTAAATATTTTATAGTTCTCTTATAATTATAAGAAAATTAACAGTAGATGTTAGTCTCTTCTTGGTCTTCTTGGTTTAGGTGCGTCACCAAAACTTTCAGAACGTCTAGGAGCTCTATCTGAAGAACCTTCGCTTCTTGGAGCTGAGCTTCTTCTTTCAAAGCCACCTTCTCTCGGAGCTGAGCTTCTTCCGCCGAAACCACCTTCTCTTGGGGCTGAGTTTCTATCGCTTCTAAAACCACCACCAGAGCCTTCTCTTCTTGGTGCAAAACTACCTTCTCTTCTTGGAGCAGAACTTCTTCCGCCACCAAAACCACCACCAGAACTTCTTCCGTTGTGATCACGTCTTCCGCCACCATCATTTTTAGAAATTTCAACATTGATACGACGTCCTTCTAATTGTACGTTGTTCAACACTTCCATTACTTTATCGGTGTGCTCAGGATCAGTGTTAAAGAAAGAGAAACCTTCTTTTACGTCTACTTTGAAAACATCATCACGACCTAAGTCTAATGTCTCTTTCAAGTAATCTTTTAATGACATCCAATCGAAGTTATCTCTAGAACCTATGTTCACAAAATATCTTGTTGCACCACCATTATTATTTTCTCTTGGAGTACCATCTCTGTCATCACGTCTTTCAGAACCTGAAGATTGATTAGAGATGTCTCTAGTTTTCTTGTAATAGTTGATGAAACGGTTGAATTCAACTGAAACCATTTTCTTGATTAACTCTTCTTTCGATAAGTCTTCAAGTACGTTATTAATTGCCGGAAGATAGTTGTCAATTTCGTGATCAACTTCTACATCCTTAATCTTATTAGCTAAGTGCAATAATTGGATTTCGCAGATTTCGATTCCTGAAGGAACTGTTTTTTCTTCAAATTTTTGTTTGATGATTCTTTCAATAGAAGAAATCTTACGCAATTCGCTTTTAGTTACAATTACAATAGAAGTACCTAATTTACCAGCACGACCAGTACGACCTGAGCGGTGATTGTAAGTTTCTATTTCGTCAGGTAGTTGATAGTTTACTACGTGAGTAATGTTGTCAACGTCAATTCCACGTGCTGCAACATCAGTAGCTACAAGCATTTGGATTTGTCTTCCTCTAAAAGACTTCATTACACCATCACGTTGCGCTTGAGATAAATCTCCGTGCAATGCAGCGGCGCTGTATCCATCTTCTACTAATTTCTCAGCAACAGCTTGTGTATCACGTTTTGTTCTACAGAAAACTACAGAGAAGATATCTGGATTAGCATCAGCTAAACGTTTCAAAGCTTCGTAACGGTCACGTGCGTTTACAAGGTAAAACTCATGTGAAACTGTTGCAGAACCTGAATTCTTAGCTCCTACGGTAATTTCAATTGGGTCACGCATGAATTGTTTTCCAATTCTAGCTACTTCTGCTGGCATTGTAGCCGAGAATAACCATGTGTTTTTTTCGTCTGGCGTAGTGGATAGGATATTTACGATATCTTCGTAGAAACCCATATTCAACATTTCGTCAGCCTCATCTAGAATACAGTAATTGATTTGAGAAATGTTTACCAATCCTCTGTTAATCATATCTTGCATTCTTCCTGGAGTTGCTACAATAATTTGTGCACCTCTCTTAATTTCTCTTGCTTGGTCTGTTATGCTAGCTCCACCGTAAACTGCTACCACATTAATACCTTTTTCGTATTTAGAGTAGTTTTTAATTTCGTTGGTAATCTGCAAACAAAGTTCGCGTGTTGGAGATAAAATCAATGCTTGTGTATTTCTGTTGTCGGCATCAATTTTCTGAATAACTGGAAATCCAAATGCTGCCGTTTTCCCTGTCCCTGTTTGAGCCAACGCAACCATATCTGTGTCTTTTTCCAATAATAGGGGAATCGCTTTCTCCTGTACTTCGGTCGGATTCTCAAATCCTAGATCTAAAATCGCCTTCAGTAACGATTCACTCAATCCTAATTGTTCAAATTTATTCATATGTATTTTTAAAATAGGGTGCAAAATTACTGTTAATAATTGATATAAACTAATGCTATTTCAAGTTTTGTTGTTTTATTAATATTTGATTATCAGAAAGTTATATTTTTAATTTTAGATTTCGCCCTTTGAATTTGGAATTAGATAAAGAAATAACGGCGAGAATTATAAAAATACATATTAAAATTGTTAAATATTAACGCTTATTTTTCGTTTTTCAAAAAGCGGATTAGCAGCTGTGTTGCTTTTGCTCTGTGACTGATCTGATTTTTTATTGCAGACGACACTTCGGCGAAAGTTTCCTGATACCCTTCAGGTTGGAAGATGGGATCATAACCAAAACCTTCAGTTCCGGCTTTGGCTAAGGTGATTTGGCCTTGAGCTATACCAGTAAAAAGATGTTGCTTCCCCTTTATATTCA
Source organism: Flavobacterium sp. DW-iso2 (assembly GCF_058725285.1). Taxonomy (NCBI): domain Bacteria; kingdom Pseudomonadati; phylum Bacteroidota; class Flavobacteriia; order Flavobacteriales; family Flavobacteriaceae; genus Flavobacterium; species Flavobacterium sp. DW-iso2. Next base: position 10,201 of record NZ_JBZXDY010000001.1, read on the forward strand.
AAGTAATTACCGTTTTGAATTGGGCATTCCTATCGGATTTATCAGATAAGGCTTCCAATAGTTTATCCATGTTGTCTTCAGAGCTGCGTTGTTCGCCTGCATATCTGGCAGAATACACTCCGGGAGCTCCGTTCAGCGCTTCCACTTCGAGTCCTGTATCATCCGCAAAACAATCATAGCCATATTTTTCAGTCACATAATTGGCTTTTAAAATCGCATTGCCTTCGATAGTGTCGGCAGTTTCTGGAATCTCCTCATGGCAACCAATGTCTTCCAAGCTTACTATTTCTATAGTTGATGGAAGTAGTTGTTGAATTTCCTTTATTTTGTTTTTATTGTTTGATGCGAAGACGAGTTTCATTTATTTTGATTTTGGATTGATCAAAGATAGGTGTTTTTTAAAATAGGTCTAAAGTATATTAGCATCCTTTAATAATTTAGGAATGAGAAGTGGTTTGTAAGCTAGCTTGTCGATGGGCTTTAGTTTAACATTTTTCAGACAAGTTAAAAAGGTGTTAAAAGTCTAATTATCAAATGATTAAAGATATATTGGTTGTATCTTTGAGTATGGTTTTGGTTTGTTATTGATTATGGCCATCTGGAAGGAGTAGCGTATTTAATAGTCAATTGTATCGAGAGGTATGAGTTGATGATGATAAACCAAAGTCTAAAAATTGGAGGTCTGTAACAAGGCCTCCTTTTTATTGAAATATATCGTAGAAATTGGGCTCTGTGGTTAAGCAGTATTTATATAGAATTGTGGAAATTCTAAAAATGAATCGAATTGATATCAATAAATTTAATATGTATTAATAAAAATGAAGATTCTTTAATTACTGATTGTCAAGTGGTTAATCATTAGTTAAAAGCCTGATTTATAAATTTTTTTGTCGCATTTAATTGTATCTTTGATATGTGGTTTTGATTAATTACTTGTGTATATCAATCTTCACATGAGAATGACAACGCAATATTCAGCTATACTTTATTAATTGTATGAGTTGATAATGGTAAATCAGAACTAACACTTGGAGGGCTTTAATAGCCCTCCTTTTTTGTATGATAATTTTTTTTAAAATGTATTTTAACCATTCTTAAATTATTCGTGAAATATAAATCGAATTAATGTTTAAATTTATACCACGCACATTAATTCGTAGAACGACTTCTTTATTGAATCGTTTTACAGCTAAGGCGAAAAATTCATCTACCAGATGTAGTGAGTGTTATGTAAACGAAAAAAAGAATTAGCCTAGCTGAAACGCAATCGTACATAAACATGCTTAATTCCTTTTTTTTCTGAATCTCTTTCATCGATTTCTAGAATATCGGTCAATGATTTTAACATTGGAGTTAGTTTTACAAAGCCATAATTTCTAGGATCGAATTCGGGTTTTCTTTTTACGATAAGATTTCCAACATCACCAAGAAAGGCCCAGCCGTCGTCATCGCAAATATCTTCGATTGTACTTTCAATGAGTTCGATAGTTTGTGTGTCTATTTTGTTTAAAGATGATTTCTCAATCGGTTTTTCAATCGTTTTCCCAACGGGTTTTTCGACTGGTTTTTTGATGTCTGCAGAGCGTTTTTTAGCTTTTTTCTGAATAGCACCATCCAAAACTTCGATGTAAATAAATCGATCACAGGCTACAATAAAGGAATTAGGTGTTTTCTTTTCTCCAATTCCAATAACTTTCATTCCGGATTCTCTCAATCGTATCGCTAGTCGGGTAAAATCAGAATCACTCGAAACGATACAAAATCCATCTACCTTGTCAGAATACAATAAATCCATGGCGTCAATTATCATTGCTGAATCTGAAGAATTTTTTCCAACGGTATAACTGTATTGTTGAATGGGGGTGATTGCATGTTCTAATAAAACACTTTTCCAGCCTCCAGCATTTGGCTTCGTCCAATCGGCATATATACGTTTTGTCGTAGGTGTTCCAAATTTGGCTATTTCTTCCATCATTCCTTTTACGTTACTATAGGGAACGTTGTCTGCGTCAATTAGAACAGCCAGTTTTAATTCTTTTGTATCTTGTGCCATAAATTATGTCGAATTGAAATATTTATTCAAAGGTACAAAGTTTATTATTGAAAATGAATTTTTGCCTTTCTCACCATGACATAACACTCCTTTTTGATAGGAAAAAGAATAATGTGCGAGACGGGTACTAAAAAAAAATGACATAAAATCCTTTTTTAAGGTTTAAATATTTATTTTTGCAACTTCTTAAAGTTAAAATTATTACTTAAATATATTATGGTAAAAGATTTATTCGAAAGGATTCAGAACAATAAAGGACCACTAGGAAAATGGGCTTCGCAAGCTGAGGGATATTTTGTTTTCCCCAAGTTAGAAGGTGATTTGGGTCCAAGAATGCAGTTTGGTGGAAAAGAGATTTTGAACTGGAGTTTGAACGACTATTTAGGTTTAGCGAATCACCCTGAGGTGAGAAGAGCAGATGCCGATGCAGCGATTCAATACGGTGCAGCTTACCCTATGGGAGCTAGAATGATGAGTGGTCATACAAAATATCATGAGCAATTAGAGAATGAATTGGCAGCTTTTGTAATGAAAGAATCTGCTTATTTATTGAATTTTGGTTACCAGGGAATGGTATCTATTATTGATGCTTTGGTTACTAAAAATGATGTAATTGTATATGATGTAGATGCTCATGCTTGTATTATTGATGGTGTTCGTTTGCATATGGGTAAACGTTTTACCTACAGACATAATGACATTGAAAGCATGGAGAAAAACCTGCAACGTGCTACAAAATTAGCTACAGAGAATGGTGGAGGTATCTTATTTATTACTGAAGGTGTTTTTGGAATGCGTGGTCAACAAGGAAAACTGAGAGAGATTGTTGCAATGAAGCAAAAATATAATTTCCGTTTATTAGTTGATGATGCACATGGTTTTGGTACACTAGGAGAAACAGGTGCAGGTGCAGGTGAGGAGCAAGGAGTTCAAGATGACATTGATGTTTACTTTTCTACTTTTGCAAAATCAATGGCTAACATTGGTGCTTTTGTTGCAGCAGATAAGGACATTATTGATTACCTAAAATACAACTTACGTTCTCAAATGTTTGCTAAATCATTACCAATGATTCAAGTTATTGGTTCATTGAAACGTTTAGATCTGTTACGCAATCACCCAGAATTGAAAGCTAAACTTTGGGAGAATGTTAATGCTCTACAAAGTGGTTTAAGAAGTAAAGGATTTAACATAGGAGACACTAATACTTGTGTAACACCTGTTTATCTTGAAGGAAGTGTTCCTGAAGCGATGGTTATGGTAAATGATTTGAGAGAAAATTACGGAATTTTCTTGTCGATTGTTATTTATCCTGTGATTCCAAAAGGAATGATTTTACTACGTGTGATTCCAACGGCTCCTCATACATTGTCTGACATTGATGAGACGCTAGTTGCTTTTGAAGCAATTCGTGAGAAGTTAGAAAATGGTACTTATAAAGAAATTGCATCAAAAACTAAAGTTGATTTAGACGCATAGTTTGTTTATACTACAATTTATATTTAAAATCCATTCGCTAATAACGAATGGATTTTTTTTATAGGTTATAAATGTAGTTTTTGTGTAAATTTAAAGAGAATTATTAATAAGGTAATTATGAAGAATGGCAGTATAATAATTGTGGTATTTGTCGCCCTTTTCATTTCATGTAAAGAAGAAGTAACTCCAGATGTTCTAGAAAAAACTATTGGTAAAGTAACTATTTCTGAAAAATGTTATAGCGGCAGTATTAATAAAGACACTATTTTGATGAGTTTGACGATTTTAGGGAATCATGTTGCTAAAGGAAAATTAAGTTACAATTTTTATGAAAAAGATAGAAATGAAGGGACATTTGTAGGGCAGTTAAAAGGACACACGCTTATTGCAGATTATACTTTTATTTCGGAAGGGATATTATCAGTTCGTCAGATCGCATTTTTAAAAAAGGGAGAAACTTACATTGAAGGCTTCGGAGATGTGATAGATGATAATAACGGGAAAGTACAATTTAAGGATGTTAGCCAATTAAAATTTGAAGGGAAACCAGTTTTGTCAAAAGCGGATTGTAAGAGGTGATGCTTTATAGAAACTGTAAATATAAGAAGCCCATTTTACTTTTGTAAAATGGGCTTCTTTATAAATTTCGATAGGAAAGTTATAACGCTATCCTGAAAGTTTTTCTTCTGCAATGAATTTCTGGATTAAAATGTTTCCATAGATTATGAACGGCTATGTTATCTGCCAATTCAGGTGTGCGGAAGCAATTTACCACTCCTTTTTCTTTAAAAGTAAGATAGTATTCATTAAAAATTATTGCTGTAACTGCCTTGTTCTGATAGTCAGGATGAACACCAATGAGATAAAAAATCATATCTTTACTTTGTTTTTTAGCTTTAAGTAAATGAATAAAACCAAAAGGGAATAATTTTCCTTTTGCCTTTTGCAAAGCTTTAGAAAAGGAAGGCATAACAATACTGAAAGCAACAATATTATGGTCTTTGTCTTCTACAAATTTAATATACTCAGGATTGATCAAGCTGATGTACTTTTTTTTAAAATATTCTTTTTGAATATCAGTTATGGCTACAAAAGAAGATAAAGAGGCATAGGATTCATTGAATAAATCAAACATTTTATCCACGTGTGGCATTACCTCTTTTGTAGTCTTAAAATTAAGTGGACTTAGTTGGTATCTTCTTTTTACCAAATCATTTGCCTTCTCAAAAAATTCAGGCTTTACATTTTCGAAAGGAAATTTACTTTCGATATATTCTTTTTCGGTTGTATAACCCAATTGTTCAAAATGTGTGGCGTAGTAAGGATGGTTGTACCAGGTAATCATCGTTCCTAATTGGTCAAATCCTTCGGTCAATACTCCTACTTTATCTAGATTTGAAAAACCCATAGGCCCTTCTACATATTCGAGTCCGTTTTTCTTTCCTAATTCATATACTTTTTCTAAAAGAGCTTTCGTGACTTCAAGATCATCAATTACGTCAAACCATCCAAAACGCACTTTCTTTTTTTGTTGATCATTTACCTCGCTCCAATTGATAATTGCTGAAATTCGTCCAACAATTTCATCATTTCTGTAGGCAAGAAAAAAATAAGCTTCAGCATTCTCGAAAGCAGGGTTTTTCTTTTTATCAAAAGATTCTAACTCGTCTGCAATGATGGGTGGAACCCAGAACTCGTTGTCTTTATATAGGGAAAAAGGAAATTTGACATATGCAGTTAATTCACTTTTTGTAATCGCTTCTTTTATAGTAATCATTGTAAATTCTTATTTTGTAGATTCAATTTCGTCTTTGCGTTTTTTAATCTTTTTTCCCGCTTTCTTCTCCATCTTTGATTTGGAGCTGTCGCCGCTGTCAATGCTCATTCGAACTTCCTTATAATTTGCATCATAGCGCCAAGAAAATCCTATTCCTCCATAAAGCACTGTTGGTGTATCTTTGAAATTTGTGCTTATTGAAGCATCAATTTGCATGTCTTTGCTTAACAAGTAGGCCGCACCACCTCTAAGGATAGCGTCACTGTAAAAGTCACTTTTAAACCCTTGGTTTTCAACAAATCCGGACCATTTGTCATTAAATCCTTTTGTTAATGTTAGTACGTATCCGTAGCTTGGATAATCAGTTGTGATATAATCAGCTATGATGTTTGTCACAAAAACCCATGTTCCATCACCCAGATGATTTTGAGTAATCAGCATGACTTTTGGGGAGATACTGGCATCTGGAGAAAAATAATACGGATTATTTTTCATGGTGAAGTTTGCTCCGGCAAATACCGACACAGCTGGGACTAATTGATGCCAATTAAAAGAATGGTTGGCTTTCCAGCTGTAAATATTGATGTTATTTTCTTGATTTTTAAACGGGTCATATATCAGGTATTTAGCACCTAAGATGGTTTGTTTAAAATTTGATTTCTTAGCGTCACTGAAATTGGTTGTAAATTTTGCGTTTTGGTATTGCACGTCGGCTATTAATTCTAATCGCTCTAATAATGCGCCATATCGTAAAGTAAGGTCAAATCCAAAACCTGTAGCATCATAGCCCAATAAACGATGGTTTTCTTTGATTGCGAAAATTCCGCTTTCCACTTGAATAACTGACTTTCCAACGGCAAAGGCTGACATGGTTTCACCGGGTCTATTTGAATTAATCACATCAGTATGTTGCCCGTAATGAATAATTGGAAATATAAAAATCACAGCAGCAAGTACTATTTTAAGTTTTGACATATTTTTTTTGAGTTTAAAAGTAATAACGCTGTTCAAATGTACTATATTTTATCATTTATTTAAGAATGATATTTTAATTTTGTCCCGAAATTTCGAGATGGATTTATTAATTTTGCTAAAAAATATTTGATTATGCAAACTGCCTCCTTTACAGGTTTTATAAGAGTACTGTTTTACATTCTGGCTTTCTATTATATTTTTAAGTTTTTGGCAAAATTATTCCTGCCTTTATTAGTTAAAAAAGTAGTGCAAAAAGCAGGAGAGAATTATCAGCAACAACAAAATAGGACACAAGATACTTCATGGAAGAAAACACAGTCCAGTGATCAAGTCATTTATAATACCTCAAATTCTAACAAACCACGGGAAACCAAAAAAGTAGGGGATTATGTCGATTACGAAGAAATAGATTAGATTTGTCCTAGTTAATACTCTCATATTTTAAAAATAAATCTGGAAATTTGAAAATTATAAATAAATTTTACCCGCACGCTTTAGCCATTCTTGGTTTTGTCCTTGTCTCTTTAATCTATTTTTATCCCGTTTTACAAGGAAAGCAAATCTACCAATCTGATATTGCCCAATATACGGGTATGGCCAAAGAGCAGAATGACTTTAGAGCCGTTGAACATGTGGAGCCTTATTGGACAAACAGTGCTTTTGGTGGAATGCCTACTTATCAGTTAGGGGCGAAGTATCCTTACGATTTTATAGGGGCGATAGATGATGTCTTGCGATTTTTGCCGCGTCCAGCAGATTATTTATTTTTATACTTCTTAGGCTTTTACGGTTTATTATTAGTTTTAAAAACAGATCCGTTAAAAGCCTTTTTTGGTGCGTTAGCCTTTGGTTTTTCTACTTATTTGATTATTATACTTGGAGTAGGACATAATGCCAAAGCACATGCCATTGCTTATATGCCAATGGTGATTGCAGGCTTTATATTGGTGTACCGAAAAAAATATGTTCTCGGAGGTTTATTGACGATGTTTGCGACCGCATTAGAGATCAATGCCAATCACTTTCAAATGACTTACTATTTATTGATTTTCTTGCTGATACTTTCAGCTTATTTTATCTATTTAGATATTAAAGACAAATCATATAGACCACTTTTAAATTCTCTAGTAGTTCTGGCTATAGCTGGAATATTTGCTATTGGTGCCAATGCAACAAATCTTATGGCTACAGCCGAGTATACGAATTTTAGTATACGAGGTAAAAGTGAACTAAGTTACAATCCTAACGGGTCTAAAAATACTACTACAAGTGCAATGACCCGCGAATATATCACCGAATATAGTTATGGAGTGGCCGAAAGTTTTAATCTGATTGCGCCAAGATTATTTGGAGGATCTAATTCTGAGCATTTAGGAAGCCAATCAAGCGTTTATGAATTTATTTCTAAAAAAGGAGCAAATAATGAACAGGCACTTGATTTTACAGAAGCTTATGCAAAAACATATTGGGGTGATCAGCCGATAGTGGCAGCTCCAGCTTATATAGGTGCAGTAGTTTTCTTTTTAGGCGTTTTAGCTTTGTTTGTTGATAAACGAAAAATAAAATACGTTTTTCTATCAGGTGCTATAGTATCACTGTTGCTTTCTTGGGGGAAAAACTTCCCAGTATTGACAGACTTTTTTATTGATTTTGTACCAATGTACGATAAGTTTAGAGCTGTTTCTTCTATTCAAGTTATTTTAGAAATATGTTTTCCAGTTTTAGCAATAATGGGATTACACAGTTTTTTTAAAACCAATAGAGACGAGCAATGGAGATCTTTAAGAAAAACTAGTGCAGTATGTTTAGGGTTATTGATTCTCCTGTTTTTGTTTAAAGGACTTTTTAGTTTTACAGGTGCATTTGACGGCAGACTGGTAGAAATGTTTAACCAACAAGGTGGTGATCCTAATTTTGGCAACGAATTTATTGAAGCCTTAATAGCAGATAGAAAAACGTTATACTCCGCTGATTTGTTACGTTCAGGATTCTTTATTGTGCTTGTTTCAGGCGTTTTATGGCTTTTTATAAAAAATAAAATTGCTCAGAACACAGCGATTATTTTGGTTGGTCTATTTATGGTTTCAGACTTGTTTCTTGTTGATAAAAAATATGTTTCTAATGAAGATTTTGTATCAGGAAGACAAGTCGAAGTGCCTTTTCAAGAAACTCCAGTTGATAATGAGATTTTAAAAGACACTAGTATTTATAGAGTTTTTGAGGTTCAAGATCTTATGGGAGCAAGATCATCTTATTTTCATAAATCTATTGGAGGTTATAGTGCTGTAAGACCGAGAAGAGTGCAGCAATTGTTTGATTACCAATTGACCAAAAATAACTTAGAAGTACTTAACATGTTAAATGTTAAATATGTAATTCAAAAAGATAAAGAGGGAAAAGATTTTCCAGTAATCAACCCAGACGCTAATGGTAACGCATGGTTTGTTAATGATGTTAAGTTAGTGAATAAGGCGAATGATGAGATGAAATTGCTGGATAAGATTGACACAAAGCGTGCGGCTATTTTCAATATTCATCTGTATGGTGATAAATTTAAGAATGCCCGTTTAAAGAGGAATTTAGACACAACAGGGACAATTAAAATAGATATATACAAACCCAATTATATAAAATACAGTTCCAATAATAAAAATGAAGGATTAGCGGTTTTCTCTGAAATCTATTATGAAAATGGATGGAATGCATACATTGATGATGTAAAGACAGAACATTTCCCTGTTGATTATGTATTGAGAGCTTTGATCGTACCTGGAGGAGAACATACGATTGAATTCAAATTTGAGCCCCAAGTTATTAAAACAGGAAGTACAATTACCTTAATTAGTGCTATGGGAATGTTATTGCTTTTAGTAGGTGGGATTTATTATGAAAGAAAGAATAGATTTAAGAATGTTGATTAATGATTTCTGATTTAAGAACTTTAGAAGTAGTGTTCATTATTTATTGATCTTATTACTTCATTATTCATTTAGTATCTTTGTTGTAATCTAAAAAAAAGCAATAATGAAAAAGGTAGTGCTTAATTGTGGGACTCCAAAGGAGTTAGAAGCTAAAAGAATTGTCGAAATTAAATCGCTTTCTTATCTCGAAAGATTAGAACGATTAATGGCGATTTTAGAGGTTTCTTATATGCTTAAAACAGCGCAGAAAATACAATCTAAAAAATAATGAATGAGCAAATAGTTGCCATTTGGAATAGTTTTTTTCAAAACAAAGTTAGATATTTAACTATTGGAGGTTTTGCCGTAAATATTTATGGTTATAATCGCAATACAGGAGATATTGATATTTATTTAGAAGACACTCCTGAGAATCGAATTAATTTAAGAAAGGCATTAAAATCTATTGATTTAGGAGATTTTGAAGCCATTGAAACCATGCAATTTATTCCTGGTTGGACAGATTTTACATTGAGTTATGGTTTGCGATTGGATATTATGACCGCCGTTAAAGGTTTGGAAGATAAATCATTTGATTCGCTTTTAAATGACGCCACTGTTTTGATGATTAAAGAAACTCCTGTTTATTTTATTGATTATGATAATTTGATTATTGCCAAAAAAGCAACAAATAGACCAAAAGACATTCTAGATATCGAGGAATTGGAAAAATTAAATGGAAATTGATCGTTTAATTTGTAAGAAATCTGAAATCACTAATTTCATTCAAAAATCAATCAATATCAATTGAATATTAAATCATAAATTGGAAAACAAAAAAATCTTAATCATAACTTATTATTGGCCGCCTGCAGGAGGACCAGGTGTTCAACGTTGGCTTAAATTTGCAAAATATTTACCTGATTTTGGAGTTCAGCCCATAGTTTATGTGCCAGAGAACCCTACATATCCCATTGTTGATGAAAATTTAATAAAAGAAGTTTCGGATAAGGTAATTGTGTTGAAGCATAAAATTTTTGAGCCTTATCAATTGGCTTCTTTTTTTTCTAAGAATAAAACCAATAAAATAAGTTCCGGAATCATTCCAAACCAGAAAAAGCAGTCCTTTATGGATGCCCTTTTTCTTTTGATAAGAGGGAATTTGTTTATTCCCGACGCCCGTTTTTTATGGGTAAAACCATCGGTTTCTTATTTAGAAAAATACATTGCAGAAAATAATATTGATACGATTATCACTTCGGGGCCACCGCATAGTTTACATCTCATCGGATTGCAGTTAAAACAGAAGTTAGATTTAAAGTGGTTTGCTGATTTCAGGGATCCATGGACTACTATTGGCTATCATAAATCGTTGCGATTATCAAATTATGCCACTAAGAAGCATAAGAGGTTAGAACATAAAGTTTTGAATACTGCAGACACGATTATTGTTACGAGCAAGACTACAAAAACAGAATTTCAAGCCATTACAACGAAACCTATTGCAGTGATTACAAATGGATATGATGTCGAGAATATAGAAATCCAGCCATTGGACACCAAGTTTAGTTTGGCGCACATTGGTTCCTTTCTTTCCGAGCGAAACCCTACGATTTTATGGGAATGTTTAGTGGAGTTAATCAATGATATTCCAGATTTCAAATCGCATTTAGAGATAAAATTAATAGGAGCAGTAAGTCAGGAAGTACTGGAAACTATTTCACAATTTGGATTAAATCCCTATTTGAATAATTTAGGATATGTTTCGCACGGAGAAGCGATTGCTCACCAACGCAAATCACAAGTTTTGTTATTGATCGAAATTGATTCTCAAGACACTAAGAGCATTATTCCAGGTAAGTTGTTTGAGTATATGGTTTCCAACAGGCCAATTGTTGCTATCGGACCAAAAGATTCTGATTTTGCCGAAATCATTACGAATACCAATACAGGAGTATTTTTTGAATATTCGGAGAAAACAAGATTGAAAAGTGTAATTTTGGACTTTTACAATCAATTTTTAGAAGGGAAACTAAAATCGAATGGTGTAGGTTTGCAAAAATTTTCCAGAAAGAATCTCACAAAAGAATTAGTTGCTTTAATAAAGTAAATATTCAAAATCTAACATAAAACTTCTAATCTCCGAATGGGAATAGTACTAAATCAGTCGTTAAAAAACACAATTATAACCTATATCGGTTTTGGTATTGGAGGAATAAGTACTATTTTTTTATTTCCTTATATATTAGGTAAAACCTTTTACGGACTCTCAAATTATATTCTATCCTGTGCTAATGTGATCATGCCTTTATTCGCTATTGGAATGCAAAATACATTGGTGAAGTTTTATTCACAATGTAAAACAGATGAGGAAGAAAGTCGCTTTTTATCCTTTACAGTTCTTTTTCCACTTTTATTAAGTGTTCCATTGATATTGATCGGGTTGCTTTTTTTTGATGATATCGCTTATTTTCTAACCAAGAAAAATGCAATTGTAAAAGATTTTATTTGGCTTATCCCATTCATTGGATTGTGTATGGCTTATTTCGAAATTTTTTATGCTTGGGCAAGAGTGCATATGCATTCTGTTTTTGGTAATTTTATAAAAGAAGTGGGTTTGCGTTTTGTTTCTTTATTGGGTTTGCTGGCAATTTATTTTAAATGGATAACAATTGTAGAGTTTATTTATTTCACTGCAGTAATCTACTTCCTTGCATTTTTAGTAACTATGTTATATGCTTTTCGAATAAAAAAACCTGTTTTTCAGTTTGTTATACCGTCAAATGTAAAAGAAATATTAATATATACATTTTATATTATTCTATCGGGTAGTGTGGCTAATTTGCTTTTGGATGGAGACAAAATAATGCTGAATCAATATATGGCCATTGGTAATATTGCATTTTATTCGGTTGCGACTTACATTGCTTTGGTAATTTCGGTTCCAAGTAGAGCAATGCATCAAATTGTGTATCCTATTACCGCAAAGTTAATGCACAATAATCAACATGATGAACTGAACGATTTGTATAAAAAAACGTCTATTAATTTACAAATTGTGGGCGGATTTGTAATGTTATGCATTTTTGTAAATATTGAGCAATTGTATGAAATGATTCCAAAAGAATATAGTGGAGGGATTTTAGTGGTATTTATGATAGGTATATCTAAATATTTTGATCTGATTTTAGGCAATAATAATGCGATCATTTTTAATACAAAATATTATCGAGCAGTTTTGTTTTTGGGGGTTTTGTTGGTTCTTCTAACCGTAGGATTAAATATGATTTTCATTCCTATATATGGCATTTTAGGTTCTGCCTTTGCAACTTTGTTGTCAATTACTCTTTATAGTTTGGCTAAGCTAATGTTTGTTGTAAAGCGCTTGCATTTGTATCCTTTCACAGCTCAAACTTTATATTCTATAGCGTTAACTATTGTATTATTTTTATTGTTTTATTTTTGGCAGTTTCCTTTTCATCCAATAATTGCAATAGGTCTAAAATCGATTTTAGTAACCATTTCGTATGTATACCTAAACTATAAATTGGTGATTTCTAAAGAGATTAATCAGGTAATTGACAACGTCTTAAAAAAGTTAAAAATAGGTTAGGTTCTTTTTCATAAATTCATTTAGTTTTTTAAGACAAATGTTAATCACTAAAAGTGGGTATTGTGATAGCTGCTCTAAGTTCGTAATTTTGTTGCGTCATAATTGTTCGAGTAAAACAAGGTTGAATTTAAATCATACGATTATTATGAAAAATCAAGTGTTAACCCAGGAAGAGGATAGAATTAAATTCTCAAAAATTCTAAAAGAGAAAATGAAAAAGGGGTTTGTAATAGTAGAAAGAAATGATAAATTACCTTTTGCTGTTTTATCCAAAAAAGGACAGAAAGTAAATCATAATGTCAATTTTATTTTTTCTTGCGCTACACTAGGTTTATGGTCTATTCCATGGATGTATCAAAGTTTTGTTTCTTCTCGTGAAAAAAGAATATTAGTTGCGATTGATGAAGACGGAAATACTTTTGAAGATAAATGTTTTTAGTATATTTGACAGAATTTAAGATCAAATTATTAATAAATTTATTACCTATTCTTTATGAAAAAAATTTTACTATGCTTAACGGCAGTTTTATTCAATGTTTTTGTAGCTTCGTCGCAAACAGATACAACAGCAACAACTTCTGTATCAACAGATAATGAGGTAGTTTTACCTAAAAAAAATAATGTAAAAGTAAGTTTGACAAGTCTTGTTTTTAAGAATTTTCAATTTCAATATGAAAGAAGTCTTACAAAACGTATTGGTTTTGTTTTTGGATATAGTTTTATACCAAAAGGGAGTGTTCCTTTTAAAAGTCAAATAAATGATTTAACATCAAGTAGTTCTGACACAAAAGATATGTTTACTAATGCAGAATTAGGGTATACTGCTATTACACCTGAAGTTCGATTCTATTTAGGAAAAGGGTATGGAAAAGGATTTTATATAGCTCCTTTTTATAGACACTTACAATACGATATTACGGATATTAATTTTACTTACACAAGTGATTTAGGTGCCCAAGAAGACATTGCTATGGGAGGAAAGCTTTCAGCAAATACGTTTGGATTGCAATTGGGAGCACAATTTAATTTAGGAAAACATCTTATTTTAGATTGGTGGATTGTAGGACCTCATTATGGTACTTCTAAAGGGGATTTCGCGGGTGTAACTAGCAGACTTTTAACACCTACAGAACAAGCAGAACTTCAAAAAGAGCTTGATAAAATTGAGCTTCCCTTGTCTGATGTAAATGCCAAGGCTAATGCAAATGGGGCTACAATAAATATAAGCGGACCATGGGGAGGTGTTCGTAGTGGTATAAGTTTAGGATATAGATTTTAAAGATTAAAATAAATAAAAAAGCAGAAAAATCAATTACGATTTTTCTGCTTTTTTTTATAGTTTTAAGGCTGCTTTCAAATACGTTCCAGTAATTGATTTTTTGTTTTTTACAATTTCTTCTGGTGTTCCTACAGCCAGTAATTGCCCTCCGTTTTCTCCACCTTCAGGGCCTAAATCAATAACCCAATCCGCACATTTTATAAGGTCTAAATTGTGTTCTATTACCATTATAGAATGCCCTTTTTCTAGTAAAGCATCAAAAGAAGCTAAAAGTTTCTTTATATCATGGAAATGTAATCCAGTCGTAGGTTCGTCAAATACAAACAAAGCTTTTTCTTTTGTCGCTCCTTTTACCAGAAAAGAAGCCAGTTTTATTCTTTGTGCTTCACCACCAGAAAGGGTAGAGGAGGACTGTCCTAATTGCACATATCCCAATCCAACATCTTGCAATGGTTTTAATTTCTGTGTGATTTTTTGTTGGGCATTAGTTTCAAAAAAGGCTACTGCATCATCAATAGTCATGGTCAGAATATCATTGATATTTTTTCCGGCAAAAGCAACTTCGAGTACTTCCTTCTTAAATCGTTTGCCGTTGCAGGTTTCACAAGGCAATTGAACATCGGCCATAAAAACCATTTCTACGTTTATAGAACCTTCTCCTTTACAGGTTTCGCATCTGCCACCATCTACATTGAAAGAAAAATGTTTTGGGAGATAGCCTCTTATTTTTGATAATTTCTCTTTTGCATACAATTCTCTAATGTCATCATAAGCCTTGATGTAGGTTACTGGATTAGAACGAGAGCTTCTCCCTATTGGATTTTGATCTACATACTCTATGTGCTTTATTTGTGAAAAAGAGCCTGATATCTCACTAAATTGACCCGCTTTTTCGCCAGCATTATCTAATTTTTTTTGCATGGCAGGAAACAAGATCTTCTTGATTAGGGTACTTTTTCCACTTCCCGAAACACCTGTAATTACAGTAAGGACATCTAGTGGAAATGTAACATCAATATTTTGCAGGTTATTTTCTCTCGCTCCTTTTATTTCAATGAAATTTTTAAATTTTCTACGTTTTTTAGGAATTGAAATTTCTAACTCTCCGTTGAGATATTTTGCGGTTAATGACGTTGATTTTAAAATTTCATCAAAGGTACCTTGCGCAACTAATTCTCCACCAAAGGAACCGGCCTCCGGACCGATATCGATAATCATATCAGCAGCTTTCATAATATCTTCATCGTGTTCAACGACTATTACGGTATTGCCTAAGTCGCGAAGCGATAGTAATACTTTTATTAATCGTTCCGTATCTTTTGGGTGTAACCCTATACTCGGCTCATCTAAAATATACATTGAACCGACCAAACTACTTCCTAGTGAAGTGGCCAAGTTAATACGTTGAGACTCTCCGCCTGAAAGTGTAGCGGAATTTCTGTTTAAGGTAAGGTAATCTAAACCTACTTCAGTCAAAAAAGACAATCTGTTGTTTATTTCTAATAGCAAACGTCTTGCAATCTGTTTTTCATACACATCTAATTCTATTCCTTCGAAAAAAGAGACTAAATGCTTAATAGGAAGGTCGACTAAGTCAGAAACGGTCTTTGAATTGATTTTAACATATGAAGCCTCAATGCGCAAACGCTTACCTTTGCAGGAATGGCACTTGGTTTTACCGCGGTAACGGCTAAGCATGACGCGATTTTGTATTTTATAATTTTTTTCTTCTAATTCTTTAAAAAAATCATTTAATCCTTGAAAATATTGGTTTCCTTGCCATATCAACTCTTTTTGCTCTTCGTTCAGTTGATAGAAAGGTTTGTGAATGGGAAAATCAAATTTGTAAGCATTGTTTACCAGTTCATCACGGAACCAGCTCATGCTTTCGCCTCTCCAAGGGAAAATGGCATTCTCATATACAGATAAAGAGGTATTCGGGGTAACAAGTTCAGCATCGACACCTATTATATTCCCATATCCTTCGCATACGGGACAAGCACCGTAAGGATTATTGAAGCTAAACAAGTGCACATTTGGCTCCAAGAAAGTGATTCCATCCAGTTCAAAATTATTGGAATAAGAAAACCTTTTATCAGAATTTAATTCTTGTAAATGACAGATGCCTTTTCCTTCATAGAAAGCAGTTTGTACCGCATCTGCAAGACGATTATAGAATTCCTCTTCGTCTTTTACTACAATTCGATCGATGATTAACAATATATCTTTTTTGTCAAGTGCATGCTGCTCGATTTCGTCTAAACGAATCATTTGATCGTCAACTAAAATTCTAGCAAATCCTTGATGTAATAATGCTTTAAGCTTATCTTCTAGTTTTCGACCTTCTTCGAGATGTATTGGCGCTAGGAGTAACCATTTGCTATCCAAATCAAATTTTTTGACTTCAGCAACAACATCGGTAACGGTATTTTTTTTTACTTCTTGATCGGAAATTGGTGAAAATGTTCTTCCAATTCGAGCAAATAATAATTTCATATAGTCGTAGATCTCAGTAGAAGTTCCTACTGTAGAACGGGCGTTAGTAGTGTTTACTTTTTGCTCAATGGCAATAGCAGGGGCAATACCTTTGATGTATTCTACTTTAGGTTTATCTAACCTTCCAAGGAATTGTCTCGCATAAGAAGACAAACTTTCTACATAACGGCGTTGCCCCTCAGCATACAAAGTATCAAAAGCCAAACTGGATTTTCCAGAACCAGAAAGACCGGTGATCACAACCAATTTGTTGCGCGGAATGACAACATCCACATTTTTCAAATTGTGGACTTGTGCGCCTTTTATAATTATATTTTTCTTTGGATCTATTTTTGAAAAGTCAACTTGCATAAAAAATAATGTATTTTCACAAAAGTAATCAATTTTCGATAGAGAAGCGGGATTGAACAATTCACAAATTTTAGCTAATACTAGTATTTTAAATTAGTTTTGTCTTCGAATCCTTATTTTTATTAGTGTGTACTTTTAAAAAATATTTATCTAATGATAAATTCCGTTTTTAGTTTTATTTTTGAAATGTAATAAAATCTCCAGCCATTGAAAACAAAATTATATATCCTTTTCTACTTAGTTTCTTCATTTGCTTTTTCCCAAGAGTTACCTCCAATTGTGAAATACGCTCCAAATTACTATGGTGCAGGAAATCAAAATTGGATGATTTCTCAGGATCAAAATCGTTATTTGTTTTTTGCGAACAATGAAGGACTTTTGGAATATAATGGTTCTAATTGGAAGTTATACCCATCTCCTAATGAAACAATTATTCGTTCTGTTAAAGTAATCGACAGTAAAATTTATACGGGCAGTTATATGGAATTTGGTTTTTGGACAAGAAAATCAGATGGACAACTTAAATACACTTCCTTAAGTCAAACTATAAAAAATAAAATTCTTGACGACGAGCAGTTTTGGAATATATTAAATTTCGACCAATGGGTTATTTTTCAATCGTTAAATAGAATATATATATATGATTCGAAGGAAGACAATTTTAAAATTATTTCGCCTAATACGGGCGTAAACAAATCGTTTAGAACAAACAATTCTATTTATTTTCAAACAAATACTGGGGGACTTTTTGAAATTGAAAGTGGTAAGGGAAGATTAGTTTCTGACCATGCTATTTTGAAAAACAATAGGATAATCAATATTTTATCGATCAATGAGGGCCTTTTAATCCAGACCCAATTAAATGGGTTTTATACCCTAATAGGTAGTGATTTGTCTAAATTTTCAACCGAAGCAGATGCCCAGTTAACAGCAACTAGTGTTTATAGCAGTCAATTGCTTTCGGATGGTACTATTGCAATTGGGACAGTATCTAATGGAATTTTCATCATAAATAGTGAGGGTAAAATAGTATACCATATAACGCAAACTCAAGGACTGAGTAATAATACCGCATTATGCTTGTTTGAAGATACTGATAAAAATCTCTGGGCTGGGCTGGACAATGGTATAAACTGTATTAACCTTCAGTCACCTATTCATAATTTTGTAGATAATACAGGTGTTCTGGGAACAGTTTATTGTTCTAAATTGTATAATAATAAATTATTTATCGGAACCAATCAAGGGTTGTTTTACAAAAACTATCCCAGTAGTGATTCTTTTAAATTGATTTCAGGTACTAAAGGTCAGGTTTGGTCTTTATTTGAATACGATGGAACTTTATTTTGTGGTCACGACTCAGGAACATTTGTTGTGGGGGTCGGTACTGCAAAAAACATCTTTCCTTTTTCTGGAACATGGAAGTTTGAAACGGTTCCCCATAAAAAAGAGCTATTGCTTCAAGGGAATTATTACGGTATTTCAGTATTAGAAAAAATCAATAATCAATGGGTTTTTAGAAACAAAATTTCAGGGTTTGACTATTCGTCAAAGTATTTTGAAATTTTAAACACAAATGAAATATATATCAGTCATGAATATAAAGGTGTTTTTAGATTGCAATTAGATAATAAATTTTCGAAAGTAAGTTCTTTTACTTCTTATGAAACTCCAAAAAAAGGAAAAAATGCCAGTTTATTAAAATTTAATAATAAAATCTATTATGCTTACAAAGAAGGTGTTTTCAAGTTAAATGATAAAACTAAGCGATTTGAAAAAGATAAATTATTAAGTGCGGTTTTTGAAAAAGATGAATATACATCGGGGAAATTGATTGTAGATGATTCGAATAAAATCTGGTTGTTTTCAAAGAATTATATTCATTACTTTTCTTTGAGTAAAATTAATAACCAGCTAAAGCAAAATGTAATTTCTATTCCTTCGTCATTGACCAATTCAATGTTGGGGTATGAAAACATAGCACAGTTGTCAAATTCTGAATACCTTATAGGTACAACAGATGGTTATTATATCATGAATATTAATGATCTTAGTTTTAAAAACTATACTATTTCAATAGTTAACATAGCTATAAATAAACGAAATGAAACCATTGTTAGTCAGTCTATCAAGGAAAATGGGGAGTTTAAATACTATGACAATAACATTAGCTTTAGTTATACTGTGCCGGAGTATAATAAATATATTAATGTTGAGTACCAGTATTTATTAAAAGGATTTCAAGACGAATGGAGTGAATGGAGTGCAAAGTCTTCGGTAAATTTTAAAAACTTGCCGCCGGGTGATTATTCCTTTAAAGTTAAAGCAAAATTTGCGAATGCAACTTTAGATAATACCGCCATATACTCGTTTACGATTCTCAAACCTTGGTATCGAACTAATATAGCCATTTTTTTATATCTCATTTTTATGCTTGTTATGGTTTATTATATTCATAAAGCATATAAAAATTATTACCATAAAAAAGAAGAGAAGTTGATTGAGGAAAACAATCTTTTATTAGAGATAAAAGAATTAGAGAACGAACAACAAATGATGAGAATCAGGAATGAACAGCTTTCTCAGGATGTCGATTCAAAAAGGAGAGAATTAGCAGTATCAACGATGAGTTTAAATAGTAAGAATGAATTGTTGGCGTACATCAAAGAAGATTTGAAGAAAACAAATGAAAACGAAAGTAGGAGTATCAAATCAGTTATATCAACTATAAATAAAAATATTTCCAAGGATGACACTTGGAATGTTTTTCAAGAAGCTTTCGACAGTGCTGATAAGGACTTCTTGAAAAAAATAAAACTAGCCCATCCTTCCTTAACGCCAAATGATCTTAGACTTTGTGCTTACCTAAGATTAAATCTTTCTTCTAAAGAAGTTGCTCCATTATTGAATATTTCTGTACGCAGTGTCGAAATAAAAAGATACCGTTTGAGGAAGAAAATGGAGTTATCTCACGAACAGGGTCTTGTAGAGTATATTTTGGCTGTATAGTTTCTCTAAAATTCTTTCAATATAACTATACATTACCACAACATTCACGTTGTAGTTGCTGTTTTTCCTTATGTCATAGTGAAATATATCATTCTTAATTCCTTAGTAAATACGTGGTTTTTTTTTTAAAATCTATAAAAATACGTATTTTTTTTACGATGTATGTTTTTTGTAAAGGTCTCTTTTAACAAATAATTTAGTTTTCATTCTATTTTTATCATTCACAAAAAACATAAATTATGAAGTTTAATTATCTATTAATTATTTTTCTATTCCTTTCTACTTTTGGTTTCGCCCAGAATTTTGATATTGGAGGGACTGTAAAAGAAAAAGGTTCTGGTTTACCCACACCAGGAGTAAATGTTCAAATTAAAAATTCCACAAAGGGAACTGCAACAGATTTTGATGGTAAATTTTCTTTAAAAGGAATTCCATCTGGTTCGACACTTGTATTCACTTATATAGGATATAAAAATTTTGAATATAAAGTTTCTGCTTCTAATAGCAGTATTAGTGTCGAAATGCAAGAAGATGCTAAAAGCTTAGACGAAGTTGTTGTAATTGGGTATGGTTCTCAGAAAAAAAAGGAAATTACCGGTGCAGTTTCGATTGTAGACAGCAAAACACTGGAGGCTTTAAAACCTGTGAGAATAGAACAAGCTTTGCAGGGTACTATTTCTGGTGTCAATGTGACATCACAGTCAGGGTCGCCAGGAGCGGCACTAGATATTCGCATTAGAGGTATTGCCACTAATGGAGATGCCAAACCGCTAACTATTATAGATGGATATATTGGGGAGTTGGGATTATTAAACCCTAATGATGTAGAAACAATAACTGTTTTGAAAGATGCGCAAGCTGCTATTTATGGTTCTGCTGCTGCAAATGGAGTTATTTTGGTAACTACAAAAATGGGTAAAAAGAATTCTAAAGGTAAGATATCTTTTAATACTTATACTGGTTTTCAAGAAACTTCGCGCAGTTTACCAACATTAAATGCTACAGAATATGCCTTATTGCTTAATGAAAGTTATGCAAATAGCGGCAAAGCAATTCCGTTTCCAAATGTAAGCGGTATTGGAAAAGGAACCAAATGGCAGGATGAAATTCTTGGTAAAGGTGTTCCAATTATTAGTCATGATTTAACATTTTCTGGTGGTTCTGATAAGATTACATATTCTGTTAGCGGTTCGCATCTGGATCAAGAGGGTATCGTTGGAGGTCCTAAATCTGGATTTTTGAGAAATACGGCTAGAGTATCTTTAGGTGCTGATGTTACGGATAAATTAAAATTAAAAACGAATGTAATCTATACCTATTTCAATAGAAAAACTTTGCCAGAAAATGGAAATGCTTCGGTGCTTTTAAATGCGGTTAACAGTCCATCTACTCTTAGCCCATATGATGCAGATGGGAATTTCACCTTATTTCCAGGAGGGTCTTTGGGTAATGAAATGATTAATCCTCTGGCTCAAATTGCAAATTCGTATAACGATTATAATTTCAAGCAAATAAGCGGAAATTTTGGATTAGATTATAAAGTTACACCCTCCTTTGTCCTAAGTAGTACAATAGGTTTCAAAATGGCTAATAGTGAGTCTAAATCTTTTGCAAAGATACTTGATTACGGCAGTGGAAAAGTATTTAACACTACCAGAAGCTCTGTTTCTCAAGATGCTATAAATGATAATAATTATTCTTTTGATATTTATGGAACGTATACCAAAACAATAGCCGAAAATCACAAATTTGTTGGAGTTGTCGGTAATACGATTTATAAAGAGTACGGAAATGGATTATTTGCGACAGGATATGATGTTCCAAACAATTCATGGGATTTTGCGGATATTGCATTAGCAAATGGAGCACCTGCTGTGGGTACTGTACCCGTAAGGTCTTATGTTTATGATGATAGAAGGCTTTCTTATTTTGGAAGGATACAATATGACTACAAGGGAAAATACCTTTTATCAGGGATGATACGCCGTGATGCATCTACTAGATTTGGTCCAGGAAACAAAGTGGGCTATTTTCCATCTGTAACAGCTGGTTGGGTAGTGTCTGATGAAGGATTCTTTGGAGAGCCAGGGATCGTAAATTTCTTAAAATTTAGAGGAAGCTATGGTATAGTAGGAAATGATGCAATTCCAGCTAATAGCTACATTTCTCAATTAGGAGGGGAAGCCACTTATGTTTTTGATGGGGCGTTAATTAACGGTCGTGCTGGCGGTCAAATACCAAATCCGAATCTTAAATGGGAAGAGGCCAAAAAATTTGATGTTGGTTTAGATATGAATTTATTCAATAATAAGATAAATATAGTTGCTGATTATTTTATTGATACCAGAGCTGATTTATTAATTCCAGGTATTCCAGTTTCAGGCATATTAGGTGGACAAGCTCCTGGGGCTTCTAATCCAACTATTAATGCTGGAACGGTAAGAAATGAAGGTTTAGAGTTTTCTGTAAATTATAGTAATAAATTTTCAGATGATTTTAAAATGAGTGTTGGATATAACGTAACTGTTCTTAAAAATAAAGTGACAGAAATAATTGGTGCTGATTTTATTGAGGGAGGTACATTTGGTATTGGTCAACTGGCACCATCGAGAATGCAAGTAGGACATGCTATAGGATATTTCTATGGGTTAAAAACAAATGGGATTTTTCAAAACCAAGCAGAAGTTAATGCCGCTCCTGATCAATCTGCTTTAGGTGCAATAGCAGCTCCTGGTGATATTCGATATGTTGACGTAAATGGGGATAAAAAAATTACTGCTGATGATAGAACTGATATTGGGGACCCCATTCCAGCAGCAACAATGGGTTTCAATGTTCAGTTAAATTACAAAGCGCTTGATTTTTCTATGTACACTTTTGCTTCTGTAGGAAATAATATGGTACGTAATTATGAAAGTATTTCTCCTGATGCAAATCGTTTGAATTATGTTTTAGACAGATGGACAGGAGAAGGTAGCAGTAATACTACACCAAGAGTGACTACGGTAGCGACAGCTAATAAACTATTTTCTGATTATTTTGTTGAAGATGCTTCTTATATCAGAATCCAAAATATCCAATTGGGGTACACCTTGAATTCTGATGTTTCTGAAAAGGCAGGGATCTCTAAAGTAAGATTGTATGTAGGTGTAAATAATCTTTATACGTTCACAAAATATAAAGGATTTGATCCTGGTGCTTCCAATGGTGCTCCAATAGGTGGTGGTATCGATTATGGTTTCTATCCTACTCCAAGAACCTATTTGTTAGGTTTAAACATTAATTTTTAATTTGAAGTAAAATGAAAAAGTATATATTTATTACAATAGCAAGCATAGCGGTCTTCTCAACAGTGGCCATTTCTTGTAGCGATGATTTTGTCGATCGTCCTGTTGCCTATTCGATTGATTCCGAGAATTATTTTAATTCTAAAACGGATTATGATAATGCTTTAATTGGAGCATATGACCTTTTACAGTCCACTTTTATCAACGTTTTGATGGGAGAAATAGCCTCAGATAATACATTTGCTGGTGGAAACAGTCCAACAGATGTTCCTGGATACCAACAAATCGATCAAATGATTCAAACACCTGTGAACGCTAATTTGAAACAACTTTGGGATTGGATGTTTGCCGGTGTTCAAAGAGCTAATTATATTTTGGAATTTAAGGACAAAACTAATTTTGTAGGTAAAGAACAGATTATTGCTGAAGCTCGTTTCTTAAGAGCTTACTATCAATTTGAATTAGTGAAATGGTTTGGAGGTATTCCAATGAAAGGAGACTCAAGATTCGTTCCAGGAGACGAAAAATCAATTCCACGTTCTTCAATTGCTGACGTATACGCCTCAATAGAGAAAGATTTAATCTACGCATCCGAAAATTTATCGGCAATTCCATCACAACAAGGGAGAGCGACTAGCGGTGCAGCTTTAGCCTTGTTAGGAAAAGCATATTTGTATGATGAAAAATATGATGAAGCTGCAAGCACTTTTGAAAAATTGATTGTAACGGGTAAGTATCATTTAGTAAAAACTTCTGATTTAACTCCACAACAAATTAGTGGCGGTCTTACTCCTTATGGAAGCATCTTTGAAACGGAGGGAGAAAATGGTCCAGAATCTGTTTTCGAAATTCAATATACAGATGTTGAAGGGGGTAATTACGAACAGTTGCAATTTGTTGAAGGGAATGTTGCTGTTGGTTTTGCAGGACCGTTTGGTTACGTTGGACCTGTTTTTGCCGATGGTAATAATTTTAACCTACCAACTCCTAAAATAGTTAATGCATTTGAAGTGGGCGACACTAGAAAACCGGTAACCATTTTAGATATGGTGGCGTGGATTGCTCAAAATCCAGGTACTAAATATACTAAGCAAAATCAAGATACCGGATATTTTAATAGAAAATACATACCGAGAACAAGAAGACCTGAAGCAGCTGGCGATGTTAAATTAACCAGCCCAAATAATTATAGAGCCATTCGTTATGCTGATGTTCTTTTGATGGCTGCTGAAGCGAACAATAAAAGCAAAGTAGCAAATGATGCTTCTGCTCGAAAATATTTAAATGAGGTTAGAACAAGAGCTTTTGGAGATAATAATCATAACATTTCAGCATCAGGAGCGGCATTAACTGATTTTATTTATAATGAAAGAAGAGTAGAGTTGGCTGGTGAAGGTTTTCGTTTCTTCGATTTAGTGAGAACTGGGAAAGCAGCTCAAGAAATTGTTGGATTTACGGCTGGAAAAAACGAATTATTTCCTATTCCGATTGAAGAAATGCAGTTTTCAAGTGGAAATTGGGAACAAAATCCTGGATATTAAAAAATAGCAACTATGAAAAATTTAAAATATATAACAAGCCTTATTGTGGCGGCACTAGTTTTTAGTTGCTCGACAGAGAACGATCTAATTGATGTAGACACTCTCGGAGCTCCAACTAATATTTCGGCATTGACCACCGTGACGCAAGATAATACAGGGAAAGTTACTTTTTTACCTCGTGGAGAAGGAGCAACACAATATGAAATTTATTTTGGAGACGGAACTACTGAACCTGCCTATGTAGGTGCAGGAGAAACAATAGATCATACCTATAAGGAAGGAATCTATGATGCTAAAATTATAGGAACTACTATCAACGGGAAAAAAACAGAAGTAATTCAAAAAGTAACGGTTTCTTTTTTAGCACCTACTAATTTAGCACCTGTTATTAGTACTGTTTTGGGAGATAATTACTCAATAACAGTTGCGGCTACAGCAAATTTAGAAACCTTTTTTCAAGTTTATTTTGGAGATGTATTAAATGAAGTTCCTGTAGATTTCATGGAAGGTGAAACGATTACGCATAAATATACAGAAATAGGAAATTATGAGGTAAAAATAGTAGCCTTGAGTGGTGGAGTAGCTAAAACAACTACTACGCAAACTGTGGTTATCTCAAATCCTATCAACTTACCAATTACATTTGAAACTGCAGTACCGTCTTTTGGAAACTTTGGTGGGGCAATATCAGTAGGCGCAAACAATCCAAGTATTGGAGTCATTAATGGAAGTGCTAAAGTGGCAAAATTAACTAAGCCTCTTGGAGCAGAAGTCTGGGCAGGATCCACAATGGAATTAGCAGCGCCAATCGACTTTTCAACCAAAAAAGTGATTAAAATGAAAGTTTGGTCACCTAAAGCAGGAATTGTTGTAAAAATGAAGTTAGAAAAATTAGTGGCAACTGATGCTACAAATATTGAAGCGGATGTAACTACAACTATTACCAATGGATGGGAAGAATTGAGTTATGATTTTACGACAATTAACAACGCAAATAATTATCAAAGAGTTGTGGTATTTTTTGATTTTGGAAATTCAGGTACGGGAGCGGATTATTATTATGATGACATTGAATTGGTAACGGGAGCTGAAACCTTGGTTTTGCCTCTTTCTTTTGAGTCAGCAACTTTGACCTATAATTTTGGGAATTTTGGTGGTGCTAACTCAACCGTCATTACTAATCTTAAAGATTCAGGAATCAATACATCTACTAAAGTTGCGGCCTTGACTAAAGGAGATGGGGCTGAAGTATGGGCAGGTGGTTCATTGGATTTAGATAGCCCTATCAATTTTGCGGTGATGAAAAAGATTAAAATGAAAGTTTGGTCTGAAAAAGCTGGAATTGTAGTAAAAATGAAATTGGAGACAAAAGTTGCCACAGATGCCACAAATATTGAGGTAGATGCCACGTCAACAGTCGCTAATGGTTGGGAAGAACTGACTTTTGATTTTCCAGGTGTTATAAATTCTAATAATTACCAAAGAGTAGTTGTTTTCTTTGATTTTGGTCAAATTGGAGCTGGAACAACCTATTATTTTGACGACATTAAACAATCTAACTAAAAATAGAAAAGATGAAAAAAATAATTATAAACACAATCTCCATTTTTATATTGTTATTAATGGTGAATTGTTCGAAAGATGATTTCTCTTTCGGTTCATTACTTGCTCCAACAAACTTGAAAGTGGAAGTAGAGCTGGTTGGTAAAACAGCAGATCTTCCAAATGGGGATGGTTCTGGTAAAGTTAAATTTACAGCTACCGCTAATGATGCAATATCCTATAAATTTGTTTTTCCTGATGGTACGTCTACAAATGTACCAAGTGGTATTTTTGAGAAAACGTTCACAAAAGTTGGAGTACAGTCTTATACGGTAATTGTAATTGCTTCCGGTAAAGGAGGAGTACTGACCAATAGTACTGTTGAAGTAACGGTAGTCAGTAATTTTGAAGATGCAGAGGCTATTCAGTTCTTAACAGGTGGTACTACTAAAAAATGGTATGTGTCTGCCTCAGAACTAGGTCATTTAGGCGTAGGACAAAATGATGGCGATGCAACTAAGAATTATTTTGCTAATTATTATCAAGCTAAAGTTTTTGAAAAAGCATTGCCACTTGGAGCACCAACTAGTTGTTTCTATGATAATGTATTGACGTTCAGTTTGGATGGAGATGTCATGAAATTCAAATTAGATAATGGCGGCTCTACATTTTTTAACGCTGCTTTTTTAAGTGTTGGTGGTGGAAGTGGAAGCGTAGATGCTTGTTTGAGTTATGATACAGGAGGTCTTAAAACAGTAGTATTGAGCCCTTCAGAATCAGTTGTGATGGGTAACCCTAATCGGTTGACACAAACAAGAGGTACAACAATGAATTTCTCAGATGGTGGATTTATGGGGTATTATGTAGGACAAAGTTCTTACGAAATTCTATCAATTACAGATAACCGAATGTTTGTGCGTTTTGTACAGGGAAATAATCCAGGATTAGCATGGTATATGATTTTTACAACAACAAAGCCAGTTCAAACTGTCGCTGTAGATTATACAACACTTAAATTTTCGGATGAGTTTGATACTGATGGTGCACCAGATCCAACAAAATGGAGTTATGATTTAGGTGCTGGAGGTTGGGGTAATGATGAGAAACAAAACTATACGAGCAGTGCAACAAACGTGATTGTACAGGGCGGGAGTTTGAAAATCACTGCCAAAAAAGAAGGTACGGGATATACTTCATCTAGATTAAAATCCCAAGATAAATATGAATTCAAATATGGTAAAATTGAAGTCAGAGCAAAACTTCCTACAGGAGGAGGTACTTGGCCGGCTATTTGGATGCTAGGAGCTGATATTGATACTAATGCTTGGCCTGCATGTGGTGAAATAGACATTATGGAGCATAAAGGAAATGAACCTTATGTTGTGTACGGTACATTCCATTACCCTGGACGCTCTGGCGCAGATGCAGATGGAAATAAAGTACCTATTTCAAATGCGGCAACTGAGTTTCATGTGTATAAAGCGATTTGGAGTCCTACATCTATTAAAATTTTAGTAGACGATACGGTAGTCCATTCAATAGTCAATAATAACACCATACCATTCAATAAAGATTTTTTCTTGCTATTTAATGTTGCAATGGGAGGATCTTTCGGTGGAGTGATTGATCCTGCTTTTACTCAATCTTCATTGGAGATTGATTATGTGAGAGTTTATCAATAATTAAGCATATATTTAATAAGATTAAAAGGTCGGAGTTTTTTACCGGCCTTTTAATTTTAATAACATAAAAATAGAAAGACATGAAAAATAATTTGAAATTTATGTTAACGATTATTTCAGCCAGCCTTGCAGTAGTTGCTTGTAGTGATAAAATCATGAAACCATCCGTTTCTTACGTGAAAGATAATCCTTTAGAAATCAGAGTTGATTCTGTTTTAAAATTGATGACTTTAGAAGAGAAAATTGGGCAACTCAATCAATACAATGGTTTTTGGGAAATAACAGGACCTACGCCAAAAGAAGGACAAGCTGCCAAAAAATATGCAGACTTGAAAAACGGTTTGGTAGGTTCGATGTTAAATGTCAAAGGAGTCAAAGATGTTAAGGCCTTGCAAAAAATTGCAGTGGAAGAGACCCGATTGGGAATTCCATTAATTTTTGGATTTGATGTTATTCATGGGTATAAAACGATAAGTCCAATTCCATTAGCGGAAGCGGCGAGCTGGGACTTGGTGGAAATTAAAAGATCAGCAGCTGTTGCAGCCGAAGAAGCAGCTTCAGTAGGATTGAATTGGACATTTGCACCCATGGTAGACATTGCTCGTGATGCCCGCTGGGGACGCGTGATGGAAGGCGCGGGAGAAGATCCTTATTTAGGAAGCCAAATTGCAATTGCTCGTGTACAAGGTTTTCAAGGAGATAATTTAAAAGCTAAGAATACGATTTTGGCTTGCGCCAAACATTTTGCAGGTTATGCTTTTGCCGAATCGGGTCGTGATTACAATACCGTAGATGTAGGAGAATCTACTTTACAAAATATTGTCTTTCCTCCCTTTAAAGCGGCTGTTGATGCAGGTGTGCGAACCTTTATGAATTCGTTTAATGAGTTAAACGGAATTCCAGCAACAGGAAATAAATATTTACAACGACAAATCTTAAAAGGCGATTGGAAATTTGATGGATTTGTAGTTTCTGATTGGGGTTCTATTAACGAAATGATCGCTCATGGTTATGCCAAAGATAGTAAACAAGCTTCCGAAATTGCGATCAACGCTGGTTCTGACATGGATATGGAATCAAGTGCTTATGTAGAACATTTAGCGGCATTAGTAAAAGAAGGAAAAGTAAAAGAAAGTACAATTGATGATGCTGCTCGAAGAATTTTAAGAGTGAAATTTGAGTTGGGTTTATTTGATAATCCGTATTTGTATTGTGACGAAAACTATGAAAAAGAAACAGTAGGAAAACCTGCTTTTCAAGAAGCAGTTCTAGAAATGGCCAAAAAGTCAATTGTATTATTGAAAAACGAAAAAGAGACCTTACCCCTTAAAAAATCAGGTCAAAAGATAGTAGTTATTGGCGCTTTGGCAAATGATAAAACGAGTCCTTTAGGAAGTTGGAGGATTGCAGCTGATGATAATTCTGCAGTTTCTTTACTAGAAGGAATGCAAAATTACAAAGACAACAATCTGTCTTATGTAAAAGGTGCTGATGTAGCTATAGGTAGAACCCAATTTGTTTGGGAAACCAAAATCAACATGACCGATAAAAGCGGATTCGCCGAGGCAATCAATGCTGCCAAAGTTGCTGATGTAGTGCTGATGTCTCTAGGAGAACACGGATTGCAATCTGGAGAGGGTAGAAGTAGAACCGATATTGGTTTGCCAGGAGTACAACAAGAATTGTTAGAAGAAGTCTATAAAGTGAATCCTAATATTGTTTTGGTATTAAATAATGGGCGACCATTAGCCATTCCTTGGGCAGATGAACATATTCCAGCGATTGTTGAAGCATGGCAACTTGGAACTCAAAGTGGAAATGCAATTGCGCAAGTATTATACGGTGATTATAATCCAAGCGGAAAATTACCCATGACTTTTCCTAGAAACGTTGGGCAAGTACCTATTTATTACAATTATAAAAATACAGGTCGTCCGGCGATGAATGAACCAGAGAGTGTTTTTTGGTCACATTACATTGATGAGAAAAACACACCTTTGTATCCTTTTGGTTATGGGTTGAGTTATACTAAATTCGAATATTCTAATTTAGAATTAAGTCAAAAATCGTTTGCAGACAATGGACAAATTGAAGTGTCTGTTATGATAAAAAATACTGGTAAATACACGGGTAAAGAAGTAGTTCAGTTGTATATCCGTGATTTATTTGCCTCGGTTACACGACCAGTAAAAGAGTTAAAAGGATTTGAAATAATTGAATTGCAACCTGGTCAATCTAAAAAAGTATCTTTTGTAATCAATAAAAAAGCAATCGAATTTTTTACGGCTAATTCAAAATGGGAAGCTGAAGCAGGTGATTTTAAAGTATTTGTTGGTGGCAGTTCCGCCCAAAATTTAGAAGGTGATTTTCAATATCTAAATAAGTAGTAAATGAATAAATTTTTAATCTTACTGATGGTATGTTCGATTTCTTTGGCACAGCCAAAAGGAAAAAAATTAGTTTGGGAGGAAAACTTCAATGGCCAAAATTTAAGCGAGTCAATTTGGAACGTTGAACTTGGAGATGGTTGCCCTAATTGTGGTTGGGGTAATAGTGAACGCCAATTGTATACCAATGAAAATCATCAATTAGTAAAAGGAAAATTAGTAATTACCGCTAGAAAAGAAGATGAAAAATACACTTCTACCCGAATCACTACCAAAGGGAAAAAAGAATTTCAATATGGGTATTTTGAAGCCAAAGCTAAATTACCCGTTGGGAATGGCATTTGGCCTGCTTTTTGGATGTTGGGATCTAATATTGATAAAGTTGGTTGGCCAAAATGTGGAGAAATTGATATTTTGGAGTATGTAGGAAGAGAGCCAGATATGGTTTTTACTTCTTTGCATACACAGGATAGTCACGGAAATACAATCAACACTAAAAAAACAAAGTTTGAAGACATAGAAGTCGGATATCATGTCTACGCGATGGACTGGTCAAAAGATAAAATAGACTTTTTTGTTGATAATAATTTAGTCTACACTTTCAATCCAGCGAATAAAACGGAAGCAATATGGCCATACAATCAACCTTTTTATTTCATTGTAAATATGGCAATTGGAGGAAATTTTGGAGGACCAGCAGTAGAGGATTCTATTTTTCCACAAGATTTTTCTGTAGATTACATTAGAGTATATCAATAAATAGGATTGTACACCATAAAAAAGTAGCAAGTAAATTTACACTTGCTGCTTTTTTGCTTTTAGAGGGCATTCAACTTTAGATATTTTATTTTTAGTCCATACCAAGTTCAATATATGGACGCCAATGTTCTTTAAGCTGTATCGTTTTTTTCTAAAAAAATTTAAATAGAATGTTTAATTCCTTGTTTTTAATACTTTCAAAATTAGTGTGTTAAATTTTCTTAATTTTTGTTGTTATTTAAAATAAATTTTTATTAGATTTGACCTTTAGATAAACCACAAATCAAAATTAGCCTATAGTAAAAAATTACTTTTTAGAAAAATTACCCAAATTTTAAACTAAACTAAAAAGTATTACTATGATAGCTAATATACAAACTCCAGATGCTTTATTGGTACAACATTATGTAGCAGGAAATGAACAGGCTTTGTCTACATTAATCAAAAGGCATGAATCTAGAATTTATGGCTTTATATACTCTAAAATCTCTGATAGAGATATTTCAAATGATATTTTTCAAGATACATTTATTAAAGTAATTAAGACATTAAAGTCAAATTCCTATAATGAAGAAGGTAAATTCCTGCCTTGGGTTATGCGAATCGCTCACAATCTGATTATTGATCATTTTAGAAAAAATAAAAAAATGCCTTTGTTTAGAGAAACAGAAGAGTTTTCTATTTTTTCGATAATGTCAGATGATTCCCCTACAATCGAAAATAAAATTATTGCAGATCAAGTTGAAATTGACATAAAGAAACTAATTGAAGAGCTACCGCTTGATCAAAAGGAAGTTTTGGTGATGCGTATGTACCAGGATATGAGTTTTAAAGAAATCTCAGAAATCACTGGGGTAAGCATTAATACGTCCTTAGGTAGAATGCGTTATGCTTTAATGAATCTGAGAAAAGTTATTGACAAACATCAAATTGTTTTAACTAATTAACAATATATAAATATATGCTGCGTTAATATTAAAAACTAATTGTAGCACAGCATGGCAAAAATTTACTCTAAAAAATCATTACCAAATAAGGTAATGAAACCAAGAAAAGAAGTCGTTTCTTTTTTGTTAAACTATTCAAAGGCACTAAGCATGATAGAAATTGACAATCATAGTTTCGAAATTATTTCTAACTAGAACTATTGTTATTTCAATGGGTAAAGGTCACGTACTATTTTAAAACTTGAATTGATAAATTTCACTAATT
Organism: Flavobacterium sp. DW-iso2; assembly: GCF_058725285.1. Taxonomy (NCBI): domain Bacteria; kingdom Pseudomonadati; phylum Bacteroidota; class Flavobacteriia; order Flavobacteriales; family Flavobacteriaceae; genus Flavobacterium; species Flavobacterium sp. DW-iso2. The sequence goes on from NZ_JBZXDY010000001.1 coordinate 42,543, forward strand.
TGTATATCAAACTAGTGAAATTTATTTTTTATAATACTCATTTAAAACCGTTTTTCTTCCTACAGTTTTAGTGATGATATCTTTTTCTAAATCCCAACCTCGGGCAGGAGAATATTGTCTTCCATACCATATTATTTGCAAGTGCAAATCGTTCCATATCTCCTCTGGAAAAATACGTTTAGCATCTTTTTCTGTTTGAACGACATTTTTACCATTAGTCAAATTCCAGCGGTACATCAAGCGGTGAATGTGAGTATCTACTGGGAAAGCAGCAACTCCAAATGCCTGAGACATCACTACGCTTGCTGTTTTATGTCCTACAGCTGGTAATTCCTCTAGATATTCAAAACTTTGAGGTACTTCGCCACCATGCTTATCAATCAAAATATGGGATAAACCATGAATTCCTTTCGATTTCATTGGCGAAAGCCCACAAGGACGTATAATATCTCTAATCTCTTCGATGGACATTTTTATCATATCATACGGATTATCCGCCTTGGCAAAAAGTAAAGGAGTAATTTGGTTAACACGCACATCTGTGCACTGTGCCGAAAGTAAAACAGCAATCAACAAAGTATATGGATCCTTATGATCTAAGGGAATAGGAATCGTAGGGTATAATTCTTTTAACGTATTTATAACAAATGTTACCCGTTCTTGCTTCGTCATTTTTGTATTTTTATATCTTGTAAAAATAATATAAATTTTAGGATGTGCCTAATCCAGCTGTTCATTACAAGTCCTCCTTCAAAAAACCTTTTTTTTAAGTCTATAAAGGAGCTTCCTGCCGGTCGCTCTTTATAAACAAGAAAAAATAGTTTTTTTCAGTCCGGGCTTTCTATTACCATCTGGGGCATTTCATAGATTATAAATAAAAAAAATATGACAACATTAAAAAAAGGGGATAAAGCACCTAGTTTTTCAGGATTAGATCAAGACGGGAACTCTCATAAATTAGCAGATTACAAAGGAAAAAAATTAGTTGTTTTCTTTTACCCAAAAGCAAGTACACCAGGTTGTACGGCCGAAGCCTGTGACCTTAGAGATAATTTTGAACGCTTTAAAGCGAATAATTATGAACTATTAGGTGTAAGTGCCGATGCACCAGCAAAACAAGCTAAATTTAAAGAAAAATATGATTTCCCGTTTCCGCTATTGGCAGATGAGGATAAATCAGTAATAGAATCTTTTGGTGTTTGGGGACCTAAAAAATTTATGGGAAAAGAATACGACGGAATTCACAGAACCACTTTTGTTATTGATGAAAATGGAATTATCGACGAGGTGATCGACAAAGTGAAAACTAAAGCCCATGCAGACCAGATTCTAAAAGAAATTTAAGAGCACGGAGTAATCATTTTCACTAAAATAAAAAGCCAAGAAAGTAAAAATTACTTTCTTGGCTTTTTATTTTTTAGCACTGAATCGTTTGTATTAACAATCGGAACTCAAGTTGTTTTCGTTCAGTACTTTCATTGGATTATACCCAAAAAGGCTATGCTCTTTGATTATTTCAGCAATACCGTGAGGAAGCATTGGTTCCCAGCCTGGTTTGCCGTCACTAATCATTTTTAATACCTCTCGCGAGAATACTTCTAAAATTTTAGGATCATAATCATCGATATCTACCACTTTTCCATTGAATTTAAAGAATTTGTATAATTCTTTCATTCTAGGATGTACTTTTAGATTTTCAGAAGTAATGATATCCCCATTTTCGTCAAGCATTGGATATAAAAATACCTTCATATCACGGAAGAACAACTTCCCGAAAGCTTCCAGAATTCCTCCGCTTAAATGACGATAGTATTTTTCATCAAAAATATCAACCAGGTTGTTTACTCCCATAGCTAATCCCATTCTTGCTTTAGTATAATTGGCAAAATATTCGACCACTTTGTAATATTCCTGGAAATTTGAAATCATTACCGTTTGTCCCAGGGAGCAAAGCAATTCGGCTCGGTCCATGAAATCGCGTTCGTCAATTTCACCATCGGAACGTAAGTTTGATAAGGTAATTTCAAAAACAACTAGTGTATTTTCTTTTTCAACTTTATTTTCCTCTAGAAACATCTTTAATGATTTCTCGTACATATCCATATTTACTTTCGTAACAGGACGGAAACTACCTCTTAGAGCAAGAATATTCTTTTTATACAAGATTGCTGCTGGAAGTATGTTTCTTCCTTGAGGATCAAACATAACTGCATCAGTCATTCCGTTTTTTACTAATTGTAAACTCATCAAACGATTGTCTACATCTGCAAAACGAGGACCTGAGAAATTTATGGTATCTATTTCCAGTTGGTCTTTGTCTAAATGATCATATAAATACCGCAGTAATCGTTTTGGATCATTGTATTTATAGTACGCACCGTATATTAAATTAACCCCAAGGATACCAAGGGTTTCTTGTTGTAATCGCGCATCAGTCTCTTTAAAACGGATATGAAGTATAATTTCGTTATAATCTTCATCTGGCTCAATCTGGTACCGGATACCTACCCATCCGTGGCCTTTAAATTGTTTGGCAAAATCGATTGTAGCAACAGTATTGGCATAACTAAAAAACATTTTATTCGGGTGTTTTTCTCTGCTCAATCGCTTTTCAATTAGCTCACCTTCCATGGTAATCATTCTTTTAAGTCGGCTTTCTGTTACATATCGTCCGTCTTTTTCTATACCATATATCGCATCACTAAAATCTTTATCATAAGCTGACATCGCTTTTGCAATAGTTCCAGAAGAACCACCAGATCTAAAAAAATGTCTTACAGTTTCTTGTCCAGCACCAATTTCGGCAAAGGTCCCATATATATTTTCGTTCAAATTGATACGGAGGGCTTTATCTTTTATAGAGGGTATTTGTGCGATGACTTTGTCACCTTTTAGTTTTATTTCTGTATCCATTATATTTTAAATATGGCTAATATGATACAAAGTTAGTTAAATAGGTTTCTAATGAAAGATAATTAATCCTATTTTTGTAAAAAAAATAAAGAGCAATTGAAAGTATATTTTTTAGGCACTGGCACATCACAAGGAATACCTGTTATTGGGAGTAATCATCCAGTATGCAAAAGCACTGATTTGAAAGACAAAAGGCTGCGCGTATCTGTTTGGATTAGGTGGAACGACCATTCTTATGTAATTGATTGTGGCCCTGATTTCAGGCAACAAATGCTGGCGTCTAATTGTCAAAAAGTAGATGGAATTCTTTTTACTCATGAACATGCTGACCATACTTCTGGTTTAGATGATATTCGACCGTTTAATTTTAAACAGGGAGAGATTCCTATTTATGCCCATCATCGGGTGATAGATAATCTCAAGGAACGTTTTGATTATATTTTTACAGCAGTAAATAGATATCCTGGAGCACCCTCCGTAAAAACCATTGCTGTTGTCAATAATCAACCATTTCAAATAGGGGATAAACTAGCCATTCCTATAAATGTAATGCATGGTGAATTACAAGTATTTGGTTATAGGATTGATGATTTTGCTTATCTTACTGACGTTAAAACAATCGATGAAAGTGAAATACTAAAACTTCAAGGTTTAAAAGTACTAGTAATAAATGTATTAAGAGAAGAACCTCACTTCTCCCATTTAAATTTGGAAGAAGCCTTAGATTTAATTGCACTGCTACAACCTGAAAAAACATATTTAACTCATATAAGTCATGTGTTCGGTTTTCATGAAGAGGTACAAAAAAAGTTACCTAAAAATGTTTTCCTCGCTTATGATAATTTAGAAATTACACTATAACAAAAAAATAAAATGAAAAAATCGTTTTTACTCTATGCCTTTATAATACTGGTTCTTATGAATGTTTTTACCTATAGCTTTTATAGTAGCGAGGTCAGTTTTGAACAAAAAAGATATGAAAAAACAACTAAAAAATTAAAAGATAGCTTGAACTCAATTACTGCTAAGTTGAATGATGCTAATTATTTTTCTTTGGAAAAAAATGAAAATGCTCAGAATTATTTTGAATCGGGAGATTCGGAAAAAATGATAAAGTATGAAGAATTAATTCCTTATGTAACAGAAAAATTACTGGATTTCAATACAAATCCAAAAGGGAATCCTTATGTAGGCCAAGATCAAATAGGGGCTCATAAATTTATTATTAATAAAGTAAAAATTCTAAACCACAGATGGATTATTGCTGATTATAGTGATGGAGAAATTTGGGGTGAAGTACTACTGAAGTATTTCGTAAATAGTGATGAAAGTATTTCTTTTGAAGTAAATCAAACCTTATTGTATCAGAAATAAAAAAAAGGTTCCAAATTTTGGAACCTTTTTTTTTGTTTTTTTTTATAACCAGTTTTTGAAATCAGCAAATATCTGAGGTGATATTCCGTGTCCAATTGGGTATTCTTTGTATATAGAATTGATTCCTAATGCGTCTAAAAAAGGCTTTGTTTTTCTTGCCCAAGTTACTGGGATTACTTGGTCAACGACACCGTGAGAAGCAAATATACTTAGTTTTGAGAAATCGTTATTTCGATAATTTTCTTCAAAAATCTCGTCATTTACATAGCCGCTTAAAGCAATTACTTTATTGATCTTTTCTGGATGTGATAACGCAATTGCGTAACTCAATATCGCTCCTTGGCTAAAGCCTAGCAACGAAACTGCTTTTGGATCAATCGGATAATTAAGAATTAATTCATCAATGAAACGGGCAATTAAATCTCTAGAAGATTTTGCTTGTTCGTTATCTGAAAATTTATTTTGGTCTGCATCAAAATTGATCGCATACCAGGCATAACTACCGTATTGCATATCATAAGGCGCTTGTGCAGATATCACGTAATACTCGTCAGGAAGCTCATCTGCAAACGAAAATAAATCTTCGGCATTGCTACCGTATCCGTGAAGTAAAAGTAAAAGTGGGTTTTTGTCTAGTTTTATTTTTGGCTCTCTAATGAGATATTGTAAAGATGAATTCATTTTGTTTATGGGTTTAAAAAATCGATGTCAAAGTTTTAAACTTTGACATTGTTGAGGAATTTTTGAAATTAATATTTAGGAGATATTTGAAAACCATTTTTGGAATAATGCTCCCAATAAAGGCATCGGTTTTGTTTCTCCTTTTATTGCACTGAAGATACCATATGACCACAGTACGGAAACGAAAATCCACATTGGAGCGGATATTAGCAGGCTGTCAAAATTACTAATAATTAAGCCTAGTGAGATAAAAGTAAGCGTTATTCCCAGTCCTTGACGGATATGAAATGAAGCAAATGTATTTTTATCTTCGGAATTCATAGACATGGCGATAAAAACTCCTATACCTAAAATATAACTGGTAATCGCTGCCGTTTTTCCTTTTTCAATCGTATTATTCATGTTGTATGATTATGCTATTATTAATTTTCCTTGGTTTACAATTCCGTACACTTTTCCTTTTGTTTCTGTTCCCAGAAATGCTGAGTTTTTAGATTTGGATAAAATGGCTGCCTTGGTGAAAACACCTTTTCCTTTGGTTGTGAATAAACTCATGTTTGCTTTGGCTCCTTCTGCAATAGGATGACTTTCGATACTAAAAACTGTTTTTCCGGAAGTTAGTTTTTCTACTACTTTTTCTAATGGTAAAACAGTCATCAGAGCGCCAAAGGCACTTTCTAATCCGATAGTCCCATTTTTAGCCATGTCAAACTCCATTTTCTTATGTTCAATATCGATAGGATTATGGTCTGATGTGATCATATCAATGGTATTGTCCACTATTGCTTCGAGTAGTGCTTTGCGATCTTTTTCCGTGCGTAAGGGAGGCGAAACTTTAAATCGGGTATCAAAACCTTCCAGTTTTTCATCGGTCAATACTAAATGATGCACCGCTACACTACAGCTAACTTGTAATCCTTTTGCTTTGGCGTCTTTGATTAATTGAACTGATTTTGCAGTAGAAACAGTTGGTATGTGCAACTTACCTCCAGTGTATTCTAATAAAAATAAATTCCTTGCAATTTGTAATTCTTCGGCAAGATTTGGAATTCCTTTTAACCCTAATCGAGTGGAAACAACACCTTCGTTAACAACACCTTGACCTTTTATTTTTTCGTCTTGTGGAAACGCGATCACTAATCCGTCAAAATCTTGAACATATTGTAAGGCAATTTTCAGCAAATTAGCATTGTCTTGGCTTTTATTATAATCGCCAAAGGCAACGGCTCCGCAATTTGTCATGTCAAATAATTCTGCCAGGTCTTTTCCTTCGCTTCCTTTAGTCAGAGCACCAATTGGGAAAAGTTGCGTAGCACTTCCTACAGCTTTATTTTGAACAAAATTAACATGGGACTGATTGTCAATGATAGGGAAGGAGTTGGGCTGCAACCCGATAGCAGTAAAGCCGCTTTTTGCCGCAACATTTAATCCATTAGCAATCGTTTCTCTATCTTCATAACCCGGCTCTCCCAGTGAAACGCTACTGTCAAACCATCCTTGAGATACATGGAGATTGTCGAGTTTTACTTCTTCGGTTTTATCTGTATTGGGAAGGGAAGGTGCTATTTTTTTGATAATACCATCTACCACTAAAATATCTACTGTCTGATTGTGAAAAGGACTGTTTGAATCGATAATTTTGGCGCTTCGGAGGATAAATTTCATATATAGAGACTTTTTTTTTAATTCTGGATTCTAAAAATAAATAATTTATTTCACGAATCGTATGATTGCCATTTCAGTGACTAGAAAGAGCAGTGCAAAGATAACAAACCATTTCCAAATTTGATTATCCAATCGGTTGGTTTGTAAAGTATCAAATACATTTGCCACGGAATCAATTATTTTATACTCAGAAAGTAGATTTTCATTGACTGCGCTAAGATCACTTTCTGTTCTGTCGTAGTTAAAACTGATGTTTTCCAAAAGTTCTTTTTGGTTGTAGACTCCGTAATTACCCGCTTCTTCTGGATAATTATTAAAAGTTAATTTCACCTTGTCATTGATGATTCGTTGCACAGGTATAAAACTTTCAGCTAAATTGGTAACGGTCAAGACCGCATCTTTAGATAGTGCAGCATCAACAAGAAATGGATTTGTATTTCCAATCGTAAATGCATTTATACCTTTTGGCTGGTTATTCATTGCCATTTTATAAAAAGTGGGAACGATAAGCGGAGATTGCTGAAAATTGGAATTTGCAGTGTTTATTGGAGCCGAAAAAACATACACGGTAGAAAGTGCATTTGGTAATGCAGTTAAAAAGGTACTTTGGTCGTCATTATATAGTGCTGCCGGATTTGTATTTGATATTGTAAAGGAACTGTTTGTTTTTGGATATTGGAAATTAGTAATTCTATTTTCAAAAACAGCTTTAAACAACGGATGATTGAAATTGATTTTGGTAATCCTTTTCTCCATTCGTTCAAAAGACTTAAATTGGATGGCTCCAAAATTCCCAAGAAACTGATTCAGATTTGCTGGTGCGTCTTTTTCTGAAGGGATAATGACAAGGCTACCGCCTTTTTCTACAAAAGATCGTAAAGTAGTTTGTAACGCTTGCGGAATATCATCTAGTTCATTTAATAGGATTAGATCTTGTTTTTCAATGCTGTTGTAATCTAATGAGCGAATAGTCGAATTGACAAAATTAAACTCATTATCGGTATAAATCCGACTTAGGAAGTTGCTTTTTTCGGGTTCACCAATACTAATAATATTGGTTTTTTTTATTTTCGAAATAGTGAAATATAAAGTGTTGTCATAAGCGAGACCATTATCAGTGATAGAGGCATAACCGTGAAAAGGTTGTTTTGGAATAGTAAAATTGATACTCTTCTTTTTAGTTTCAAAGTTAACGGCGGTTTTTGCAACAAGCTTATTTTGATTGTAAATTGCAATTGGTACCGCTTTAAAATCAGTGCCATAATGTGATAATTCGACCGTTATATCATAGAAATCATCTGATATTTCATTAATATAAACACTATCGATAGCAGTATTATTTTTTTGTTCTGCTTTTGGAATTATAAAATAAGGCACATCATTTTTGTCTCTGTTTTTAAGTTGTTTTTCAGTAAGACCAATTGCATCTGTAATAATAATGATATCTTTTTTAAATGCAGACTTATGTGCTTTTATTTTTGAAATTATAGGATCTATTTGAAACGGCGAAGCGCTGTATTTTAGATTTTGGAGGGAACTCCGAATTGATTTAATATCAGTGTCCCAAAAATCTTCAGAATTCGTCAACAAAGAAAAGGTAGTGTTTTCTGGAGTGTCTTCAAGTAGTTCCTGAACGGCTCGTTTCATTAGCTCTCCTTTTTTTCCTTTGGCCTGCATGCTAAATGAATTGTCTAAAATAATATACATTTCATTTGATGCATTCTCTTTATCTTTTGCCGCAAAAAAAGGTAGGGCAAAAGCTACAACGATACAAGAAAGTAATAATAATCGGCAGCTAAGAAGCAACCATTTCTTTATTTTAGAGCTTTTTCTAGTTTGCACAGAAAGTGCTGCAAGGAACTGAACGTTAGTGAAGTATTCTTTTTTGAAACGGCGAAATTGAAATAAATGAACCAAAATTGGTACGATCAAAAGGAACAGAAAGTATAAAATTTCAGGATGTTTAAATTGCATTCTTATGTCGAGTTTGCTTCATTAGATTATATTCTCAATGAAGTTGCAACCAAAAATACAAATTTGTTAACAGTTGTAATACGCTATTCTTTAAATTTTTTATTGAAGATGTTCTTTTCTTTTCAATTTATAACAAATCATATTTTTATTGACTTTATATTTTTTAACTACTGCAAATAGACAGTGATATATTACGTATTTTAGCTTTTAAATATAATTTACGAAAATGAAAAAGCAAATTACCATCCTTCTATTCGTTTTAATCTGCAACAGTATACAAGCTCAAGGGAATAAATTCAATTTGGTTATTGGAACGTATACAAAAGAATGCGAAAGCAAAGGAATTTATGTTTATGATTTTGATTCGAAAACAGGGGATTTCAGTTTTAAAAATGCTTCTGAAAATACGGTAAACCCTAGTTATTTAACTGTTTCTGCAGATAATAAGTTTGTTTATTCCGTAAATGAAGACGGTGGAGAAAGTAAAGTAAGCGCTTTTAGTTATACGCCAAATACTGGTAAATTAGATTTTCTAAATTCTCAGAATTCGATGGGAGCAGACCCTTGTTATATTATTAATGATAATAAAAATGTAATTGCCGCTAATTATTCTGGCGGAAATATTTCCGTTTTTGGTAAAAATGAAGACGGAAGTATTGGCGAAGCCAAACAAGTTGTTCAGCACTATGGGAAGGGAAGTAACGCTGGTAGACAAGAAGGACCGCACGTTCATATGGTTCAATTTTCTCCAGATAAAAAGTTTGTTTTATCGAATGATTTAGGGAATGACAAGGTATATTCATATGAATACAATCCAAATGCGAGCACGGTAGCATTAAAACTGAAAGATAGTTTTGCTGTTGAGTCAGGAAGTGGTCCAAGGCATTTGACCTTTAGTAAAAATGGGAAGTATGTTTATCTATTACAAGAACTTACTGGAGGTTTGACGGTCTTTTGTTATTCTAAAGGAAAGTTGAAAAAAGTGGATCAAACTACTATTTTAGCCAAAGATTTTAAAGGAAGTTTCACTGGAGCCGACATACATATTTCTCCTGACGGTAAATTTTTATATGCTTCAAACCGCGGGGAAGCCAATACTATTTCAATTTTTAAGATCTTAAAAAACGGAAAATTAGAATCGAAAGGACAAGTTAGTTCGCTGGGTAAAGGTCCAAGAAATTTTGCGATTGATCCATCTGGAAATTTTCTTTTAGTAGCACATCAATATACGAATGACATTGTTATATTTAAAAGAAATAGTACTACTGGTGCGCTAACAGATAGCGGAAAAAGAATTGAGTTGTGCGCTCCTGTATGCTTGGTTTTTACAGCTAGTAATTAGTGTTCAGTATTCAGTTATTAGTCTTCAGTAGTATATGGCCTGACTACTAATAACTGAATACTGCTTACTATTTCTTCTTGTCTTTTCTTTTCTTGTCTCTCGTTTTTAACATATTACGATTGACAGAACCATGAGTTTTTTTCTTGGTAACACCAGGTCCTCCTAAATTGACTTTCTTATTCTTCTTACTTTTTTCTTGAAAAGCACCATCTCCATCAAGCGTTTTCTTTTTCATTAAGAACTTAACGACTTGTCTTTCTTTTTCTGGTTCAATTAACTTTGCCGAAACTTCTACAGCTTCAGGAAACGCTTCAATAGGTAATTCCATGTTCATTAAAACCTCAATTTCCACTTTTGCTTCTTCCTCTCGAGGAGCAATAAAACTTATTGCTATTCCAGTTTTATCAGCACGTCCCGTTCTACCTATACGGTGCATGTATAATTCCGGCATCGCTGGCATCTCAAAGTTGATAACATGGGTAATATTAGAAATATCTAAACCCCTAGCCATAATATCTGTAGTAATCAGTCCGCGTAGATTTCCTTCTTGGAAAGAAGCCATCGTACTCAAACGGTAATTTTGAGATTTATTAGAGTGAATTACTCCAAATTGATCTGCAAAATCTTCATCGATACGAACGTGAAGCATATCTGAAATTTTCTTGTTGTTTACAAAAATTAAAACACGACTCATGTCTTCGTTTTCTTGTAACAAGTGTTTCAATAGATTTACTTTCGTATTAAAATTTGTTGCATTGTAAGCGACTTGTTGAATGTTTTCCAATGGTGTTCCAGAAGCCGACAATGTTACCTCTTGTGGATAATCAAAATAGTCATTTAAAATAGCATCTACTTCATCTGTCATGGTTGCAGAAAACAAGATGTTTTGTCGTTTTTTAGGCATCATGGCTAAAATAGCAGTCAGTTGAGTACGAAACCCTAAATTCAACATTTCATCAAATTCATCAATAACCAGTTTTTGCATTTCTTCAAAACGAATCACATTGTCTAATGTTAAATCCATGATTCTTCCCGGTGTTCCTACAAGAATATCACAACCTTGATAGATTGTCGTTTTTTGGGTATTGATGTTTACACCACCAAAAATACCAACGGTACGAACCGACATGTATTTGGTCAATTTTTCCACTTCCTCTACAACTTGAACTACAAGTTCACGCGTAGGGACTAGGATTACTATTTTTGGAGTATGTCCAGGAAGGAATTTGTATAATTTTAATAAGGGTAATAAATAGGCAAATGTTTTACCAGTTCCCGTTTGGGCAATTCCCATCATATCACGACCAGACATTATCACAGAAAAAGTTTTTTCCTGAATAGGAGTAGGGGTAGTAAATCCTAAATCGTCTATTGCTTTTTGGACTGATTTGGGAAGATTGAATTGCTCGAAAGTGGTCATAAAACGTATATTTTTTGCAAAGATACGGTTTTTGAAAGTAAAGATGCTAATTGGGGTTTAAACTCCTACAATTGTGCAGTAGACGATCAATACCTTAGTCAATGGTAAACAGATATAAGAAACTTAAAACCCTTCAAAAACACCCAAGCCAAAGAGTGCAAAATCATATTTAACAGGGTCGTTTGGGTCAAGTTTCCGCAGTTTTGCATCTAATTCAGCCACTGCTTTACCATCATTTTGTTTCCGAGCTAAAAGCCCAAGTTTTCGGGCTACATTTCCAGAATGTACGTCTAAAGGGCATGATAGGATTGCAGGAGGAATACTTTTCCATATTCCTAAGTCAACTCCTTTGCTATCCTGACGGCACATCCATCTCAAAAACATGTTTACACGCTCAATTAAGGTGGCGTTATCCTAAAATCATAAATCACTATATTTGCAAGTGAACTAAAGTCTAAACACCACTTATAATGGTCATTAATAAAAATGAACTTAAAGATTTTCTTGATGCAAAGGTACTACAATATAATACTATTGATTTTATTGAGCCTGACCCAATAAGTATCCCACATCGTTATACATTAAAAGAGGATATTGAAATTTCTGGGTTTCTCGCTTCAACAATAGCGTGGGGAAATCGAACCATGATTACTAAAAATGGTCATCGTATGATGGACATAATGGGCGATTCGCCTTTTGACTTTGTTATGAGTCATGAAGACTACCAGCTAGAACGACTAGAAGGTTTTGTCCATAGAACATTTAATTCAGATGATTTTAAACATTTTATCGTTGCACTCAAACACATTTACACCAATCATAGTGGTTTAGAAGGTGTTTTTAACAAGTATCAAACTGAAGATTCATTACAACCAGCGATATTTGAACTACATAAAGCCTTTTTTGAAATACCACATCTAGAAAGAACACGTAAACACGTAGCTAATCCAAACAAAGGTTCTGTTTCAAAAAGAATCAATATGTATTTGAGATGGTTAATAAGAAACGATAGTACAGGAGTGGATTTTGGATTATGGAAATCAATATCACCATCTAAATTATCATGTCCTCTAGATGTGCACTCTGGTAACGTTGCTCGTAAACTAGGTCTTCTTACCAGAAAACAAAACGATACCAAATCCTTAAACGAACTAGATTGCTCATTGAGACTACTTGACCTCAAAGACCCTGTTAAATATGATTTTGCCTTGTTTGGTTTAGGTATATTTGAGGATTTTTAATGGTTTGTAAAGTAGTTGCATATTTCGGTGGTCGAGATGAATCAGAAATCTCAAACTTTCCTAAAAAATAATATATCGCTAGCAAACAGTAGTCAAAACTTTATTAGTGTAATAAAAAATAGTGAAAATTTTCTAAAAATATTTTTATCACAAAATTTGGTAAATATTTTATTTACAGTATCATACCCCTAGTTACCAAGCCTCACACCCCCTCCTATGGGACGGCGGTAACAGGGGAAGGACTACATAGGGAGGGATGTATATTATACCATGCTTCTTTTTTGCATTACTCTTTTGACCTTAATAATAGTCGCTGAGGATGCCCCTGTAATTTCTACTACTTCACGAATCGTGAACCTCTTCTGGAGCTTCTTTTGAACCATCTGATGACGTTGTAATAATTTTTCATCCGATTGCGTGGTTCCTAGTTTACGTCCTGTAAATTTGCCCAAGGCCTTACCTATAGCAATCCCCTCAGCGGTTCTAGTTTTGATACGGTTACGCTCCATTTCTCCAATCGAAGCCATTACACTAATTACAAGCTTTGCCAGTGGGTTTTCATCACCGTTATCAAGTAAGGTGGTGAAACCTTCTTTTAATGATTTTAAGTTGATACCATTTTTAGTGAATGTTTCAATGGTATGGAGAATGTCTAATAGGTTTCTACCTAATCGGTCAACTGAATCAACAACAACCGTACAGCTTTGTGAATCGTCTGTTATTTTATCAAACATCTTATTTGCTTCGGGACGTTCGAAAAAAGGAATGTTACCCTGAATTTTTTCAATGAACACTTTTTCGACATCGTACCCAACATGAGATTTGAAATTTTCTAGCTGGCGACTTGAATTTTGTTGGGCGGTTGAGATTCTTGAATAGAAGTAATACATAGTGATGATTTTTAGGTGATTTTGTTTTAAAATTAGAGTCTAAATTATTCTAAAACATTAGTCGTGGTTTTGTTGGGTCTTTGGTTTTTTAATGTGTTTCATTTTATGGTTATAGTCTAAATCTAAAACCTGAATTTAAAGAAGGGAATTACTTCCCCTCGATGTAATCTAAAATATCTACCAGCATATCACAGTAAACATCTTCGACCTCATTCGTAACTTCGCCACTCTTATTAATGAATGTGATTGTATAAGTGTCTATCCATTTTAACTGAATCCTAACAATACCTTTGTGTTTGAATCCGTTTACTTTAAATTGCAAACCGCCTTGGTAATCTTTGGTTTCAGGTAGAGCTATAAAGTTTTTAGAACCATAAGCTCCTAGAGCCCATTTATCAGCATATTTAATTTGGGTGATGATTGTTTTAGCAATTTCCATATAAATAAAGTTTAACTTGATTAAGTCAATGCAAAGTAAAGTAATATTTTACTTAAAAGCAAATATTGCTTTATTTATTTTAAAAAAAAATAAGTATTACTTTATTTAATTTCATATATTTGTAAAAAATAAATATGGGAATTCTACGATTAAAGGAGTTGATGTCACAAGAGGGAATGAACCGTGAAGAATTAGCAAATAGAGTTGGGGTATCAATGACAACAATCTCTAACATAAATTCAGAAAAAAATCTACCTACCATAAGTTTACTGCTTCAGATAGCGGAAGCTTTGGATGTTGATATTCGAGAAATGTTTGTTTCAACAAAAGGTAGTGTTATTACAGAAAGTGAAGTTGAGGAAGCGAAAGCATTATTAGAGAAAAGTCTTCTGATTTTAAAAGGAAATCTTTAAACGTCAATTTCACTTACCAACTTTTAAATAAAAAATATTATGGGGAATATTAAACTTGGTAATAGAGAATTTTCAATTGAAAATTTTCATTTTTCACACGCATTTGCTGGTATGTTAGTCGGTAGTCCAGATAAAGAAACCATTAATGAAATTTTAGCTGAATTTAGATATCCCTTAAATTGGGGTGTACGAAAATCTGTTTTTCATTTACAAAAAGACTATCTACACAAAAGTGTTCCTAAAGCAGTAATTTATACAGCATGGTTAGATTCTGACCCAGTTAATGACCTCGAAAATGAATTTGATGGTAGTTATATTGTTGTAAGCTGGTTTGGTGGGGAGCAGATTGATAGGTCGATAATACAAATTATTGAAGATGGATTGTCTGGTTTTGATTATCTAAATAATGCTCAGAACTATAATTTTTAAGGTAGCATAAAATACATATTTTTCTAAATAGGAAAAATAAAAAGGGTTTAGCTTCTTTTAAGAAGCCAAACCCGAAAATTTACAATTGTATGCTAAGGTGTAAAAATCTATTCATAATTATGATACTGGTCTTCAATTAATAACCATTTTTTATCAACCGAATTATACTTGAATATTTTTTCATAATAACCACCAAGTCCACCACGTGATAAAGAGGAAATAGTTTTACTTTTGCTATCAAATTTTGAAGGAAAACGCATAATTTCCGTGGTTAAAAATTCTTCTATTACTAATTGGTGGCCATCAAATATATAAAATTCGTAAAATGCCCCGCTGTTAGCACTTTCAATTTTTACTGCAATATCTTCTTTGCCATCAAAATTGAAGTCGGCTACAACTAGGTCTCCAAAATCTCCATCACTACTTTGGTTAATATTAAATCCCGTAATCAATGATTGACTAGTTTGATTACTGGAATATGCATCACCCAAAGAAGCAGTGTCTTCAATGTCTATTAAAATCGATTGCTTAATTTCCCCTGTGGATTTATTAATTACTTCAAGATTAATTTTGCCTATTATTAAATTATTATTTTCATCTTTTACCTTTTCTAAAGAAATTCTATAATTATTTATATTAGAAAGTTGATTATATTCTACTTGTTGTGATTTGCTAGATTTTATTATAAGGCTCTCGGTTTTCATATTTGACACGGAATCATTAAGCACTTGCTCTATCTTTACGACATCCTTGTCAATTGCTTTTTTATTTTTTGTTTCACTTTCGAAATAATACCAAATTCCCAAAAAAACCATCAATACAATTGCTGCTAACATTATCAATGATTTTTGAATTAAATTATTATTGTATATATTTCCGCTTTCAACTTCATGACGATTTGTATCACTAGGTTTTTCGTTTAATCCAATATCTATCTTTTGATTTTGGATGTCTAAATCATTTTCTTCAACGGCATTTTTTTTGGTGAGAAAATTATAATCACATTTGTTACATTTTAAACTTGTAGTATTAACCAATGATTTACAATTTGGGCACTCTTTTTCAATATTACGAATTTCATTAATTATTTCTATTTTGTTTTCTGCGTAAGTTTCAAATTCAGAGTTCCCACATTTCATGCAATAGTTATCAGTGTTTAAGGCGTTAAAATTACATTTTTTACACTTCTTTACATTTTCAAAATTATTATACATATTAAATATTTTTTGTTTTAAGCTTCATTAAAAATTCTACCTTTTATAAGCTACAAGTTAGCATACAAATAAATATTGATATTAAAATATTGGCAATTGTGTTATATATTATAATTCTGCATCCACGTTTGTTATTTTATAAAAAAAAATATGCAAAAGCCCCTAAAAAAGCTATAATCATCCCAATTGTTCCAAATATTATCGACAAAATAATATGCGTAACGCCATGACCAACATTACCTTTTGATATTGTTGCTATTCCAATTACAATTCCTGCTATTAGTAAAATTACTGGAAATAGGAAAAGAGAAAAAAAAGCTACAATGTATCCAGATATAATTAAGTTAATATCAGCTCCTATTTCATTATTAACGTTTTTTGTGTTTAAATGATTATTTAAAATAGTTTTTTGGTTACTTCGATTCAACTTATAGATGGGATAGGAACATTTAACACATTGTATTGCTTGTTCTGAAACTTGAGTTCCGCATTCTGGACAAAAGATTAGAGCCATTATATTAAAGGAGAATTGATACGAAAAATGTAATTACCCAAACCCAAAAATAAGATTGTTTATGATTTAGTTGAGTGGCTCTATTATATAAATAAATTGGCACAATTAATACCGCCCAAAAAGTAAATATTTTCTTAGTATCAATGCCGATATTTTTTAGATTTTTATTGTCAGCAAAAATCAACATAATATTTATTAAACAAATTACCCACCAAAAACTATTAAAATCATAGTACTTGTGAGTTAATGATGTTATAAAGCCATATACAAGACCTTGTGAAAATGCACCTATAAATGGCACGAATGCCAATAACCACACTATAGCATTACTGACTTCTATATTATTTAATGTTTCGGAGTCATTAAAGTATTTAGTGTTGTCTGCGTGATTACTATTTCTATTTTTTATTGGATAAGCACATTTTACACATTGAATTGCTTGTTCGGAAACTTGATTTCCACATTCGGGACAAAATATTAGAGCCATATTACAGTTTATTTAATAACTTAATTTTTATTATTAGTTTTTTGGGTGCTGAACTTCTTACCAAATTATTTTGTATTTTTTTAGAAATTGCATCGGCAAACATTTATATTTTTTAGTTTTTCCTTTTTCTACTTAAATTTGGGTCAGATTTAAGTCTGCAAGTACAAGCCTTTGAGGACGAACAGTTTTTTGAAGAAGCATCTAAATCATTTGATTGCACGCTTGAACCCTTAACAGTTATGTTATCTTTTTTTCTCTGAAGAGGTCGAGTAATTTTCATATTGAATTGCACCTATGTAAACGATACAAAGAATTAAGGCCAGAAATATTGAAGAATATTTTTTTTATTTTTTTTTTAGATTATTTGTTTTAAACTCTTAAAATAGTAGTACTTATACGCTAAGAAAAGTCCTTAATATACCGAAAATTACAGAAAGCAGAATTTGAGTAATCCCATGTCTAACTTCATTTCTTGTAATGTTTACAATTCCGATTATTAAACCGAATATCATAAAGCATTACTCTTTTTTAAAACTTGAATTTTCAATTCAGGTTTAACCAATTTTTAATCGGATAAGAGCATTTTGGACATTTTTTTAGATTGGTCGGAAATTGATACGCTACAGTCTGGACAGAATAATAACGGCATGTTTTTAGCTTAATGTATTTTTAACTTGTATTAAAACTTTGTTTGCAATTTTCTCAGCTTCACCCCAATCGGTAACTTGAAACCCAGCCATTACACCACTTATAATAACATCCGTTTTTGTATCTGATAATTCAATTATAGTACAAGTCATTTTCTGCCCTTTCCAAGTCCACAAAGAACGCCCTGTTTCAAACGAAATTATACCGCTGTCTTTTTGCGAATTATTAACACTATAACCCAATGTCGCTAGCGCAGACAAACATCCTTTGAATATTTTATCTGCTGAATGATTAAATGATGCTTTAATTGATGTTGCCATTTTTTTGTTTTTAACTGTTGTAAAATATTATATCGTTTTTTTGAGTGATTTCTAGTCTCCACTAAAGTTTTTTTATTTTATACCAAATCTATATCAAACAAAACAATCACGCACCGTGTGTGGTTGATTCGTAGTATGAACATGATAAATAAATAGTTCTAAAACATAAGGTACATTTTCTTCCTACTTCTCCACCCAGCTTGATTTTTATACTTCACAAAAAATATCTTGAAGTCAGCTTGGTTTTCATATTGAACAAAATATATCTTTTTTGAAGCTTGGTTTTGATGGTCAACAAAATACCAATTCCCATCATTTTCTCCAGCTTCATTCTTATATTTTACCTTGAACACTTTTAGGTCAGCTTGATTCTCATGGTTAACAACTAAAACTTTAACATCAGCTTGATTAGCATATTTAACTGAATATACTGTTTGTGACAAACAGATATTTGCAAAGAATAATAGAAAAAAAGTATGTTTATTTCTCATATTGGACACTACTGTTACGCTCGCTAACGTACTATTTGTTAGTAAAGAAACTCATGGAGGTTTTAGTTTTGGAACAATCCATTACGTATACATTTTAGTAAGACCTAACTCCTCTACCATCACACATAGGACATGTTCTACCTTCCATTACTCCTGTAGCAACATTACGTCCTGTTTCAATTCCAGTCCCTTTGCATAATGTGCATGCATCCTTTTCATAAATTCTGCCATCATTACCTCTACTATAATCTCCATTATTTGTTGAGTTGGTTTCTCGGCCATCTAACTCAACTCCATATTTTCTTGCAGCGGCATTAAAGTTTTGAGTGAATTTTCTACCGCACTCTGGACTACAAATAAAAGATTGATTTCCATCATTTAAAGGTCTCCAAACACCGTTTGAGACCTCAGTGTATCCAGCTCCAACAAAATCTCTGTTACAAATATTGCATTCATTATAAGTTTTTTCTGTGATGGAATTATTAGAACTATCATAGGATGTGTTGTCTTGTCCTAAAGAGCTTGAATCTAAAACCGTTAAATTATCTCTCTCTTTTATTGAAAAAGCTGATGGGTTCTCAAATAGAATTGCACTTATAAAAACAAAAAAGAGTATCGAGAATATAATTACTATTGAAGTATATTTTTTCATTTTAGTAAGATTTAATATGTTAATACAATCAAAAATAAATCAAATCAGTAAATAAAAATTTAACAATTAGTTACCGTAGCTTTTTCTTGATTTATCGTTAGAATTTTAATTTAAAAACACCCCAATTAGGTGCGTTTTTTATGGGAACTAAGCGTTTGTTTGTACAGGGAAGACTATCCTAAAAATTTTAAGTCTTAAGTAATCAATTTTTTCACAATTGTGGATGGTAAAAATAAAAGAGAGTCCACTTTTGGTCACAAGATAATTAAATCCAATTATTTAAATAAGAGCTAAAAAATTAATCTCCTACAATACCCATCCAGTACCATCTGCCATTTTTATATTTGAAATACAAACTAGGATAACCTCCTACGGTTTGTTTTTCATTTGTGCCATCAATTCTATATTTTAAAGAATTAATGAGATTATTCCATCCTAGTTCTGTGTTATGGTCAGCATCATTTAAAAATTCATTAATAGTAGCACCGCCACCACCATCAAAAAAATTATTTGCGTCTGTCATACTTAAAATTTTTGCTTTATCCTTATTAACTAAAGATGTTCTAAATTCCTCTAAAAACGGTTCCCAACTTTCATTCATAGTCTGGCTATCATCTCTATTTTTAACATTTTGTGAATTGTAAGAGTTATCATTCGAGAAAAAGGTGTTAACTTTTTCTCTTAAATATTCTGAAGGATTCTCAGATAGAAAAGCTTTTCTAAAAACAAATAGAATAATAAAAGTTATTAGTAATAATGCAATATTTTTTTTCATTTTAGTAAGATTAATATGTTAATACAATCAAAAATAAATCAACAACGGCAATAAAAATGCATCAATTAGTAACCGTAGCCTTTTCTTAATTTACCGTTTGGGTTTTAATTTAAAAACACCCCGATTTGGAGTGTTTTTATAGGAAATAAGATTTTGTTTGTATGAGGAAGTATCGTAGTGTTTCTACTTTACTAATCTCAAATTATACAATCAAAACTAGCCGTTTATTTTGTTTGAACAATGGCTTTGTACTACTGAGTTTTGTATAACAATATTTTTTAATTTTGTTTTTCAATTAAAGTAAAGGTACCTACTAATGTATTGTCTGTTGTTATTTTATCATTCTGGCTCCTTTCTAGAGAATTAAAATTAAAAGTCCCGCTCATTTTTTTTCCATCAAATGATGTTATTTTTATTTGACCTGTTGTTAATCCTTTCACTAAACGATATCGTAGATTTGACATCCCTAGGTCAAATATTTCTAGAGTAAGTTCGGATGATGTAGCATTTATTATTTGACCGTTTTTAATATTTTCACCTAATTCCATGTATATTCCTAATCCCACTCCGAAGCTCAAAACATCGGATTCTACATCACCAAAAACTGAATAACTAAATTTACCTACGGCTTTTTCAGTTTTACCCCATTCCATTGTATGCTCTATTGCGTTATTTGGAGGATAGTAATTAACATTTTCATGATAACCATTCCCGTTTAATTTCATTGTAATTCGAGAGTCTGGATATTCTGGATTTGATAAAGCATTTATTGTATCAACATCCTCTTTTGTACAATTTGTTAATAAAAAAGGGATGGATAATAGAAGGATTATTTTTTTCATAATGTTATAATTTTAGGTTCTTGAAGTCAAAAATATACTATATAAACTTCTTAAAATTTAACAATTAGTTGCCGTATTCTTTTCACGACTTATCGTTTAAGGAAGATTAATCTTTAATTTTAAAACTACAGTTGTACCACTATTTGGTTTTGTGGTAATAACAACTGGAGCTATTGTTTCTAGTTGAAATAAAGAGATGCGCTCTTTCGCTAACTTTATACCTTTGGATGTATGTAGTTTGTTTAAATTTTCAGAAACCATTCCTTTACCATTGTCCTCAATTGTAATACTAAGGACATCCATAGTTTGTTTGAAAGAAAGTGTAAGTGTTGGACTTTTTGAATTAGAATCAAAAGCATGTACAAACACATTTTCCACGAAAGGCTGGATTAGCATTGGTGGTATTTCAATATCTAATAGCTCCGATGTATCATCTACTTGAATCGTTACATTCACATCGTCTTTTAAACGCATGTTTTCCAATTTAATATAGGACTGCAAATACTGAATTTCATCAGATAAATTAATTCGTTGTTTGGACGAGTTGTCAAGTGTTTGTCTAATTAGTTTTGAAAACTCACCCATGTACATTAGCGCATCATCAGTGTTATTATCAATAATAAAATTCTGGATGGAATTCATTGCATTGAATATAAAATGAGGATTCATTTGGCTTTGTAAGGCCTCCATTTTTGTTTCCGCTAAACGCTTTTGGATTACACCTTTGGCTTGTTCTTGTTTTTCAATAAGATGTACTCTTTTTTTATACAACATAAAACCAATTAGGGACAACAAAATTAGACTACAAGAAACAAACCACCATGTTTTCCAAAATGGAGGTCTGATGTTTAAATAAAAAGTATTGGGAAGAAATATTTCTCCAGTACCAATGTTTTTACCTTGTAATAGTATTTTATAGTTGCCATTGGGGATTCCAAGCAACTGTATTTTTCCATTTGATTCAAAACTGCTCCACGTAGTTGTTAAACCAACAATTTTATAGCGATATACATTTTTATTGGCATTAAAGGTATTGTTGGATGCAAAGACTAGTTCTATATCGTTTTCATCGTAATTTAGTTCTATTTTATTTTTGCCAAAACTGCCCCAACGAGTTAAAGAATCGGATTTAGCGTATGGCTTACCATTCACTGTAATCGAGCTTATTCTTATTGGAGTATTTTTTGGATTTTCATCTTTAGTAAATTCTTTTATATCCAATTGAATTAATCCGCTATTGGTTGCAACCCATAAATTACCGTTTTTATCTTTGGTGCAATTGTTAAACTGAACATCTTGTATCCCTTCGGATTTATTGATGAGTTTGATGAACTTATTATTTCGGATTAGGTTGATTCCTTTATTGGTACCAATGAAATAAGTGCCGTTTGATTCCTCTATGAAGGAAATGGTAGTACCGTAAATCTCTTTATTAGGCTTGTAAACATTTAGAATATCGAGGGTTTTGCCATTCCATTTAGTAACATAAACTCTTCCACTATTGGTTCCAAAAACCAATTGTCCTGATTCATTAATAAGTAAATCTTTGATGTAATTTTCTTTGAAGTTCAAAGAATAAAATTTATCGTTATTGAGCAAATACAACCCTTTTAGATGAGAGGCAAACCAAATCCTATTACCGTCTTTTACAATTTTAATAATATCCTTTGGAACGGATGAATCTTTAGGCGAAAAAGTAGTGTATTTAGTCCAATCGAATTTATTGGGCATAAATAAGAGGTCGGAGTACATAACACCATAGTAGGCTTGGTTTTTTTTATCGAAAATCAAGTGACCGCCTTCATAAAAATATTTAAAAAATAGAATTGCGTAATTCTTATCAAAACAGTAAACACCCCAAGTCGTATTTACCCAAGTATTTCCGTCATTATCGGACAAAATATTGAATGAAGAAAAACCATTCTTCCTTTTGGCTGCAGGAAACACAGTTTCTAAATCTGGGTTTAATCCATTTTTTTTGAAATAAACCACCATTTTTTTCCACAAAGTTTCCTTGTTAAGGATAGTATGAGTCAAGTCTTTGTCAAGAATAATAATATAATCTCTCGCTCCAATCCAAGTGCTATTGTTGGCGTTATTGTATAACTCTTGAATTTTTAATTCTTTCAACCCAAAATAAGAAGGTTCTAAATATTTAATACGCCCACTTAAATCTACACAATAAATTCCTTTATCGATAGTACCTACCCAGAGTAGTTGGGAATCTTTATCAAAATACAAGCACCATAAACCCGTAGATTTTATATTGGCTTGTAAAGTTATATCAGTTAGCGTGCCGTTTGAATATTTAAATAAACCACCGTCTGGGTCATTCACATTCCAAGCAGCACAATAGATATTATCTTTATCATCTTTTGCATAATCCCAAATAATCGGACATGGAATAGTGGATTCAACATTTGTGATTAGATTTTTTAGATATAAATTGTGGTTTTCGGCTCCTGAAAAGTAAGTACTGTTATTTATAAAAGAAGAATAAGACGCTGGTGGCGTGAAAACTTTTTCTAATGTTGATTTTTGGATATCCCTTTGAATTTTAAGAGTAAACACGTTATTATATGAAAATGTAACTAAGATTTTATCTGGTGTTTCAACAATACCAACTGCTTGAAAGTTCTGCCCTGAAGCAGTCTTTTGTTTGAATGATTTAAACTTCTTACCATCAAATAAACTCAAACCATCCTCAGTGGCTAAAATTAAGCATTTGTATTTTTTAGAATAATGTATTTTACGGATGGCATTATGTATCAATCCATCAGAATCATCATAATAGGTAAATTTTTTACCGTCATATTTTGCCAATCCTTTTCCATATAATGATAACCAGAGATTTTTATTTTCATCTTCAACAATAGACCAAACTCTATTGTGTTTTAATCCATTAGTTTCATTGAAAACTTTATATGTTGAACCATCATAACGGCATAACCCAGCTTCGGTACCTATCCACATTATACCTCTACTGTCTTTAAAAAAACACTTTATGTCATTACTAGGTAGACCATCATTTATGGTTATGTTTTTACTTGGAATTGTTTGTGCTACAACTATTTCTAAAAATAGAAAAAAAGCGAGTAGTAAATTATTTCTTTTGAATAATAGCATTGATAAAGTCTTCTTTTTTTCTTACTGATACAGGTAGAGTCTGCCCATTGCAAAGCTCTACAAGTAACTCATTGGTTTTGTTAAATCGGGTAACATAATTTAAATTCACCAAATAGGATTTGTGAATTCTCTGAAAAATTGAAGAAGGAAGTAGTTCTTCAATAAACTTCAGCGTTTTTGACAAGACAATTTTTTTACCGTCAAGGCATACTATTTTGCAGTAGTTACTATCTGCTTCACAATACAAAATGGCGTTGGTTTTTAATAACTCATATCCTGTTTCAGTGGGAAAAGCTATTTTTTTAAAATCTGAATTTCCTGTATCTAAATTCTCTAGCAGAAGCTTGAATTTTTCTTGGTGTGATGCTTTATGCGTTTTTACATCAAATTTATTTATGGTTTCCAATAAATCGATATAATTTATAGGTTTCAATAAATAATCTAAAGCACTGCATTTGATGGCATCAAGAGCAAATTCAGAATGTGCTGTTGTGAAAATAACCTCAAAATTAATTGATTTGATTTCTTTGAAAAGTTGAAATCCATTTTTGTTCGGCATCTGAACATCTAGAAAAACCAATTGTGGGTTAAATTTCTCTATTGCCAGAATTGCTTCGTCTATGCTTTCACACTTCGCCAAAACTAAAAATTTATCTGGAAAATAGCGCATTAGGAGTTTTTCTAAAAACTCCCTAGCATTATATTCATCATCAACTATTATTGTCTTAATCATAGTTTAAAAGTAGGTAAAAATATCATGTGTATGTTTTTGGAATTAGTAAACGTTATAACAATGGTGGTAATCGTATTTGAATTAAGCTTCTTTTTTAGATAATGTATTTATAAAATTACTTTGTCCCCTTTAATGAGTTTATACCTGTAGCCATTTCTATCACATCTTCATCCCATACATCTTCTCATCTAGCTCTTTCCAGTTGGGGATGTGTTTCGATAGTTCAGCCCAAAATTCTTTGGAGTGGCTTTTTATCTTGGTGTGAACCAGTTCGTGAACTATGAGGTAATCAATTAAACTAAAAGGTAATTTAATAGCGTCTAGGTTTATAATGATAGTGTTGGTTGGTGTACAACTTCCCCATCGCTTATCTAGTTTCCTGAATTTAACATCAGTGAAAGACAAGCCAGTAGTCCTCGACCATTTCTTGATTCGTGGTTTGATTTTCTCGATGGCTTTCTCTTTCTGATATGTTATAAAAGCCTCTTTTAGATAATGCTGAGTATTCAATGAAGTGGGTAAATGAAGTACAAATTTAGATTCGGTGAAATCGATTGTTATCTCCTTTAGCTTCTCGTTAATAATTAATTCGACATAATACTTTCTACCCAAATATTGAATGCGACTACCTGTAACGATGTCTTCTTCATTGATGAATTTAACAAGCTCCAGTTTATCCAGTATCCACTTGGCTTTTTTTAGAATGAGCTTATTGGCTTGTTCTAATGGGATAGCTTTACCCTTTAGAATAGCCCCTTCACCCTTCTGAACGGTGATATAGTGCGATTTCAACCCCTCTTTTTCAAGGAACGTATATTCGATGGTTTTATCACCATATTGAACGCTAGACATCTTTATTCTTAATTATAACATCTGACAATTCTTTGGCTTTAATTTTTGCTTCCTCACGGTCTATTTTAGCTGTTGTTAAATACCTCATTATCTTGTTTTGAATGTCTTTCTGTACTTGACCTTTTGCTTGCCAGCCAATGATATTTAACTCACCCTCAATTAGGTCAAATAAAGTCTTTGTAGCGTCTTCTGCATTCTCATCAAACAGAACCTTCATGGAGTTGTAAACGGCTCTCTGACGCTCTGTTTTAAAGCCTTTGTCTTCTCCTTCTTTTTGTTCCGCTATGATTTCGTCTTGTATGTCAGCATACGCTTTTAACAAGTCTAGTTGTGTGATGCGTTCCTCTTTCTTAAGTTTTAACAATTCATCTAACCGTTGTGCCAATGGCTTGTAAAAGTCAGGATTCTTATCTAATCCTACTTTGATGGTATGTTTTAGATTATTACGCAATTTTAACTCCTTGGTAGCTGGTGATGCGTTCATGATTTCTTCTTTGAACTTATCCTTATCAATAATTGAAATCGGTTCTGCTAATAAGCTTTCAATACCTTCAGACTTCAAGTGCTCATCAATCATTTCTTGGAGCATATTACTTTCATCTTTGGTAATCTTTAACTCATCGTCATCTGGAAAAGCATTTCTAGCTCGCAGTTTAATCTCATTGAATAGCTTGAAATCAGCTTGGTACTTCATCGCTTTTGTGTTTGGTAACACAATGTTGATTGACTTGTTAAAGTCCTTTAAAAACACCTTAAAATCATCTCGTTTGTTGATGGGTTCAATGAAACGGACTGCTGCATCTATATACTCATCACGTTGATAATTCCTATCAATTTTCATTGGTTTAAAGGAGTCAACCAACTTGGTGTGATTCATCTCCAACTTAGGAAATTCCTCGTTTATGTTCTTTAGAATATCATCAGGTCGTATGTCACCTGAAAAGATTTCTAATGCCTGAATCAAGTAAGCAGTGATACCATTATAATCAACTATAAAACCAGCACTTTTTCCTTTTCTGGAACGGTTAACCCTCGCAATAGCTTGAAGTAGATTATGTTCCTTAAGTGGCTTATCCAGATACAAACAAGAAGCTATTGGTGCATCCCATCCTGTAAGTAACATGTCTGACACAATAATGAATGCTGTGTTATCAAACTTCTTTTTACCTGATTTTTCAGTTTCGTTCTCATTACCAAATGGTAATTTAAAATTATCTGTCACTGTTTTTATATCCTCTGGAGGCACTACAAAAACGGATTTTTTATCGGTTGGGTTATTTCTATTCCATTCTAAAGTCTCAAAGTATTCTTTGGCAATTTTATCCGATTTAGGAGACCCAATACTCATCACTACCTTGGACTCGAAGTCATGATAACCATCTGCCTTTAATTGCTCGAAGGCCTGCTGGTATCTTAACGCATGTGGACGACCACTACACACTATCATAGCCTTATGCCCATCTGGGTATATCTTGTTTCTATAATTGTCAATTATATGCTTTGAAATATCATTGATACGTGCTTTAGAAAGTTGGTATTTTCTTAAGGCTTCTCGCTTTAACTTGTCTTTTTTCTCTTCTGATGCATCACCAAATTTTTCTTCGGACTCCTTATCTAATTCTTCTTTTTTGATACTTAGTAAAGCAATACCTTCATCATAAAGTAACTCTACTGTAGCACCATCAGCAACGGCTTCTGTAATGGTATATACATCTATATAATCACCACCATAGAACTCTCCTAGGGTTGATTTATCTTCTTTGGATATTGGTGTTCCTGTAAAGGCTATAAACTTAGCATTAGGTAAAACGGTTCTCATAAACGAGGCTAGGAACCCATAATGGCTTCGGTGGGCTTCATCTACTAGAATATACAGGTTTTCTTTTTTTGAGAGTTCCTCCAGTTCTATTTCTTCCCGTTCAATCTCAATCCATTTTCCTTTTTGTAGTTCTTTAGTTATCTTGATAAGTGTTTTGTCATTGATGTGTTTTTCAATCAACAAATTGCCTCGTTCTTCTATTTCTGTTTGGTCTGAAGATGCGGTTGCTTCTTTATCCGTTTCTTGGAACTTCTGTAGTGTAGTGGTAATAATACCACCATAATCATTTCGTAATAACTTATCAAGATGTACAACTGACGAAGCTTGATTTACATTCTTGAAACCTACGTTCTGGAATGTGGTTGTTATCTGTCTGTCTAGGTCTTTACGGTCAGTCATTATCATCACCGTAGGGTTATCAAATCCATATTCAGGAGCTTGTAGTTTACGGGTAACATAAGCCATTGTTAGTGATTTCCCTGAACCTTGTGTATGCCAAACAACTCCACCTTCACCAGCTTGTAAGCGTTCGATTGTTTTGTTGGTTGCTCTTATTTGTTGATACCTTGGTAATTTCTTTATGGTTCTGCCTTCATCTAATTCAAAAAGCACAAAGTGGCGTATGATGTCTACTACTTTGTCCTTAGTAAACAAGGTTTGAATCAGTTTATCTTGTTCTGTTAGTTTTGTTCCTATTACCTTTAAATCGTCTTTTTTACTGGTTTTAAAGACAGAGTAAAATTGTTGTGGTGAATTAATAGCTCCATACTTACCATTAATACCCCAAATGGCGACACATATTTGATTGAAATGAAATAGCTTCTCATTAAGGTCTTGGTATTCTTTTAAATCATTGTAACCAGAATCCCAAGCGTTAGGTGCTACAGGTGATTTACATTCGATAACTGAAATAGGTAAACCATTGATAAAAACAACCAAATCTGGTCTCGATTTTCTTCCTACTCGGTTGTGAAAACTCATTTGGTTCACCACCAAGAAATCATTATTATCAGGATGTAGATAATCTATATAATGTACTGCTTTATATTCTTCAACACCATTAATAACTTGTTTAACGGTAAAAGTTCCACCTCTGATAAGTTCCCATATCTTCTGGTTAATCTCCATAAGCGAAGCCCCATTTACAGAGGTGATTTCTGAATAGGCTTTATTAAGGTTGTTCTCGTTTATCCAAGGGTTTAACTTGTGGATAGCCTTAAGCAATCTATTTTTAAGAATTACCTCAGTAATGTCTTCACGCTCATCATCCTTACTGGCATCATAGTATTGATACCCCATTTGCTGGAATAGCTTTATGGCTGGTAATTCGCTGTGAATGTATTCAGGATTTTGACTCATGTTATTTAAGACAATTATTAATAATGTATTCCGTATGTACTTTATTCGCTACAGCAAAATCAAATAATTCTTGGGCTTTTGACTTACTATAATCATTCATCTTAGTTGGTAAAATCATCAGTAATGAATCAAAAGAATTAAAATCATTTTGTAAATGTGCTTTTGCAAACCACCAATGATTAAAAGAGTATTGATTAAACTCCGAGTTTACCTGCTTTCTATATTCACTTATTTTGTCATAATTTATCTTCTCATCTTCAAACCAAATTCCAAAAGTTTGTTTCTGTGATAATATTTCAAATAAAACCCGTACAGATTTATTTCTCCCATCGTATAAATAACATTTTGAAGTAGGGTGAAACACATCATTATCTAACACTACTTTAAAAGTCTCATCGCTATTTTTAACTAATTCATTAAGTTCTTTTTCAACACTTTTCCAAAACTGTGTTATCAACTTTTTTTTAACGCCATTAAAATGCCCGACTATTTCATGCGCTGATTTAAACTTATCTTCGGATGCAGTTAGAGTATCAAAAATTCTGTTTTCGTATTCGCTCATGTTAGAATGTTTTTATAATGCTTAAGTATTGTTTGGTAATGAATTTCACTTTTCGGGAATTTAATTGCTTTATGTAGGTCTTTAATATCTTTTTTATATCAGTGCGATAACTCATGTTAACCAGTACATCTACTTTTTTTAATCGTTTTCGTTCTACTTTATTAATTGATGTTTCGCTCGCTTTGTATCCGAATTTGGTTAAGTAAACCAAAAGAATATTATCATCATTATATCCTTCTTTTAGACAATGGTTATAATACCTTTCCAATTGTTGGTTTTGGTCTCCAGCGTTTATTTTGTTCTCAATAACGATTACAAATCGTTCTTTAAGACCAAAACTCTCAATAAAGATATCCAGCCGTCCGTCCTCAGTTGATTTTTCTTCTTTTACTCGAAGATTAGAAATGGTTAAATCTTTATAAAGATGCTTTTTACTTTCTGGAGCTATAGCATTGATAAACAAATTAAAAAACAACAATCCATGCGCATGTGACCCTTTTGGATTTAATAAATTAATTAAAAAAGGGGTATGTGTCTTAGTTTCTGCATGGCGAATGTTGAGTACTTGAAAAATATTATAACGTTCTGCTTTTTTTCGATTCCAGCGGTAATACTCCTTTCTCATGGCAGTATAGTCATCCAGAAGCGAACCGTATTTAGGGATATCCTCGGTAATGCGTTCTTGCTCGAAATTATTTTTTACCATTTCGTACTCACTTATTAAGGCTTCAATATTAGCTATGTCATTTTCCATAACTTTATATTTTTACCCTAATCTTCCCCGTTAACAATTGCTGCATTAAGCCTTGTTTTAGTTCTTGATAGTAGACTTTCTTTTCAGCTAAAACTTCTAATTTATTAGATGTTTCTTTTAAAAAAGCTCCAATGGTTAACTGTTCAGACAAAGGAAGAATTGGTATTTTAACTTTTTTTAAGCCTCCAATTGTTAACTGGGGTTGAGCACTACCACTTGTGATAAATTCAATCTGTGACTCAAAAACTGGACTTTTCATAAACTGATAAAGGAACTCGTGATTATATTTACTTGTATTATCTCTAAGAATTACCATTCCTGAATTTAATCGAATATGTTCAAAAGGGACTAAATCATCATAAAAAGCGATGTGTCCAACGCTTCCTCTTGTTGTTATTACAAAATCAAATCTTGAAAGCTTTCCTTTTCTTAAAAGCTTATCTCGTTTTTCATCAATAAACTGACATTCTTGAAACTTAAAGCCATTTTTAGTGACATTTTTTGCTGAAAGAAATAAGCAATGTCCTATGTTACTAAAATCAGTTGATTTAGGATAATTAGTTCCTCTATCTCCATCAATTAATTCTATTCCAATTGATTCCCAATCAACAACCTCCCAACTCTTAGGAATCTTCCCTAAAGGCGAATCTTTAAACTCGGTGTGACCAATGCCTTTGGTAAGCAAACGTTGCATTAAGCCTTTTTTGAGTTCTTGAGTTTGGGTAATTTGCTGGTCTATGATTTCAATTTTAGCATCTACCGTACTTAATATTTCGGCTATTTTTTGTTGTTCTGGGAGGGGTGGGAGTGGAAAATGATATTCTCTAAGTTTAGTCAAGTCTACACCTGTTTGCCCACCACTTCTTTGTGATAGGTTCTCAACAAAAGACCACACATCATATTGACTAATATAATAGAAAAGATATTCTCTCATCAATTGCTCTTCGTCAGGTATAGCTTTTAACAAAGCTACGTTGTATGCTCCTTCTAGACCTCTTAATATCTGAAATATTGGCGGTCCATATCGACCAATCATAATATCATTTTTCTTGCATTTTTTTCTTGCAAATTCTTCAGGAATATACGTAACATATTTATCAGATTTGTAATCTCTCGTTTGTATAAGTCTAACATAACCATCTTCTGCTTCAAACTTAAAAGTACTCCTAGGTGGTTGCGCACCACCTGAGAATTTCACAATATCTCCAAAAGAATAATCTTTCCAATCCGTTGGTAAATTTTTCATATCCCCAACTCCTTTAAAAATTCAGCCAACTTAGCATCAATCTCTGTCTCTTTCTTTTCTAAGGCATCCAATTTAACATGAACCGCTTTAATATCAACTTCCACTTCCGCTTCAGAAGTATCAATAAAACGAGAAATATTTAGATTGTAATCGTTTTCTGCTAATTCTGCTACGTCCACCACACGCATGTATTTATCTACATCGGTAGCACCATCATAAGCAGTTACTATTTTAGCAATATGTTCTGCTAATAACTCATTTTGGTTCTTACCTTCTTTATAATCGCTGCTGCCATCAATAATGGTTACTTTACCTTTCTGAGCTTCGGTTTTGTTTTTATTAATAATCCAAATGGAGGCTGGAATGCCAGTGTTATAGAACAACGCAGATGGTAAACCTACAATTCCTTCTACCAAGTCCGCTTCTAATAAACCTTTTCTAATCAAACCCTCAGCACCACTTCTAAACAACGTACCATGAGGCAATACTACACCAGCTTTACCGTCTTGTTTCAATACTGCAATCATGTGCTGCAAAAAGGCTAAATCAGCGTACCCTCTGGGAGGTACACCATATTGAAAACGTCCATAAGGGTCAGAAACTACTTTTTTATAATCAGGAGTTACTTTTTTCTCTTTACCAGCTTTATCCAGCTTTACTTCAATAGAGTTTTCTGCTGGAGTCCACCATCCATCCATCGAGAACGGAGGATTAGCAATCACTCTATCAAACAGCATTAAGTCGTTTTGGTCATTGCGGTGCTTTGGGTCAACTAAGGTGTCTCCTTTACGAATATCAGCATCACTAAAGTTATGAAGTAACATATTCAACTTACCAATTGCCCATGTACCAAGATTCTTTTCTTGTCCATAAAGCGATACATTAACATTGTTACCCACCTTACCATCAGGTAAATTAGCGACATAACGTGCTGATTCAATTAGCATACCACCAGAGCCACAAGTGGGGTCGTATATCTTCTGTTTTGGTTCAGGCTTAATCAATTGAACAATCAACTGAACCACACCTCTAGGCGTATAAAATTCTCCCCCTTTTTTACCAGCATCATCAGCAAACTGCTTGATTAAGTACTCATAAGCATCACCCAATAATTCATTTGAAGCTAAGTGTTCATTACGTAATGAATGTTGGTTAAAATGCCTTAATAAGCGTTGTAATAGCTCATCAGATAGCTTCTCTTTGTCTCCAAACTTAGTAGCGGTCATTACACCTTCAAGGCTTGTGTTTTCACGTTCAATAGCCGCAAATGCTTTATCTAGTGTAATACCTATGTTCTCGGTTTCCTTCTTGATGGTTTCCCAACGAGACTCTATAGGTAGTTGAAAATACGTTTCCTCTTCGGCATCCTGACGAGATACACCGTCACGCTTCATTATGGTTTCTACTTCTTCTTCAAACACATCATTGGAGCGCTTTAGGAACAGCAAGCCAAATATGTAATTCTTAAAGTCAGATGAATCGATACTTCCCCTAAGGATGTTAGCAGAATCCCATAGCCAGCTTTCGAGTGTGTCAAGTGTTAATTTCTTATCAGACATTGTATGTGTTAGTATATTTTATTTGAGTTTGCACTCTAGTTATAATTAATTAAAGGTTAAAAATAGGGTAAATATTTTCATTTTGCTGAAGATGACACAGAAAGAAATGTTTTTATATTTCAAGCTTCTAACTGATATTTTTGCATCTATTGATTCTTAAGGCTATACCTTTAATTTTCCATCTTTATAATTGTCCTTATTGATAGTTTTGTTGGTTGCAATATCAGTGAACGTTGTTTTACCATTACGTAAGCCGTTTTTGATTTTTCTAACTTCTTTGATGTTTTTATCAGTATCTAAAAACTCAAAATCACCAGAAAACAAAGTGCTATCTAGATTCAAGTACACTTCATCAATAACAGCATTACTACTATATTTCTCTTCTATTTTGACCTTTTGCTCATAATAATATTTTGTCCATGTATCAACCTTATTGTCTTTGTATAATTTTCCAGAAACAATAGGCTCATTATTTAATGTGGTAAGAAGATATTCACCATCTGGGTAAACTATATCTAAATGTACATCGTTCTTAGTTAGAAGTAAAAAATCTAAATCAAAAGACTCCTCATTTTTTATATCATTTTTTAACCAATAGACTTGTGACACTATTCCACTATCTACAAAGGTCGTTTTCTTGACTTTTAAATAGTAGTCTGTTCGTTGAATAATATCTAGTTGATATTTTTTGTCAAGGCTGATATTGTTATAGAGAGCAGCTTGTTTTAATTTACCACTTTCAAATTGTTTTATTCCTATGGGTTTGCCATTGTCGTTAAACTCGATGTATTCACCATCAAGTAAGCCATATTTATAATTAGTTTCTTTGTTTATTTTATTCCCCTGTCTATAAGAAAACCATTTACCCTCTTTTAAATCATCTTCATATTGCCCTTTTAAAACAATTTGATTTATTGAGTCTCTAATCTCATACATCCCATTTAGCTCGTCATCTTTATAGTAGGAAAGCAAATGAATTTTGCTAAATTTAATCTTAGAACATCCATCAATTTTATTACCATCATCGTCCACTTTGTCACAAGGGTACTGGACTTCTTCTCTTAAATAAAATTGTTCATATTTCCCATTTAATTTCCCATTTAAATAAGTCGCTTTTGTTTCTAGCTTTTTTGCAAACGGCTCAGGTTCTCCGTTTTCTTTAACATAATTTGGAGTGTAAAATTTCCATTCTCCACTTTCTTCATCATCACTATAATTCCCTTCAGCTGTTAAACTTGCTGATATATCATAATTTTTCCAGTAACCTGATTTTTTCCCATTGTTGTATTGACCTTGTTGAACTAATGTCAAATCAGCAATTTTTGTGTTAATAGTACCTCCAAAAAGAGATTTCATTGGGTCTAAAAATACTTCGTAACTACCATGAAGTTTATCGCTTTTATAATTACCCACGATAAGAGTATCACCTTTTACTTCTTGAAACTCACCTTCTTTAATCCCTTTTATATAATTTGTGTAAAATAAAGTTTTTTCTGTTTTTTCGTCCATAATGCTTGTTTTCCAAATTCCATTTTTCTCATCATCAACATACTGACCAAACTCTCTAAGCGATAGAGCTTTGGTCGAGTCATCGTAATAGTACGAATTAAATAGTCCATTCATTTTGTCATCGACTAAATAATAATCTACATTTTTTAAACCATCTGCATCGTACTCAATCACTTTTCCTAACATTGAACCATTGCTAAAACTTGCAGTCTTTTTGATAGTTCCGTTTTCATCATAAAATTTAACAGCTCCATTTATCTTTCCGTTTACTAAAGAGTATTCTAACTTAATAGTCCCATCATCATAATAATCGGTTTTCTTTCCATTACTTTCATCGTAGATTCCTGATTTTTTGATAAGTGTTATGTTGTAAGAAACTATGCTTCTATCTGACCAATCATCATCATTTCTTTTCGCATTTGTAATGATTAGCTTATATCCAGAGTTGGCATAGGTTGAAATTACTTTCTCATCTTCAATTTCACTGCCAACTACTTTAAATCCATTAGCAGTTAAGGAGTTTTGAATTAATAAATAAGAGGTTTTATTAAAAATAGAATAGGAGATTTTATTAGGATACCCATCAAAATTGAATAAATAGAACCATGCTTGCGCTTTGTCGCTATATTCCTCCTTGTTATATGACCAAGTTATTGTGCTGTAACTATCAGAGTCTCCTTTTGCGGAATTATAGTAAGTCCATCCTTTCACTAACATAAATTGATTTACATCTTGCCAATTTTTTTTATTACATAATGTGGACAAATCGGTTAAACTAAGTTTTTGTGCAGACAGTGTGGAACTAATAAATAGTGTTAATAGAATTAGAGCAATGATTTTTTTCATAATGTTTGTTTTTGTAAGTCTGGTAATTTCTAACCCGCCAAATTATTATTAGGTAATCTAATTGAAAAGTTATTTTTCTTTTAGTCGATAATCTAACTTTACAATAGTATAAAAATCTGAGAATTAATTTTTACGGTTTTCCTCATTATGGAGCTTTTTTATACTTTATTTGATATTATATATAGGAACAAAAAGCCGAATTTAGGCTTAATCTATGGGGATGCCAATACCCACTTTTGGTGATATTTCAATTATTAATAATAACTATAAAACATATTCCAAATGGAAAACGCAATCATGTTACACAATTTATCTCCAAAGGAATTGGAGATATTAATTAAAAAAATAGTTGAAGAGGTTCTTAATAATGCTCCAATTGATAATCCAGATGTGTTATTGACCAGACAAGAAGCTTGTTTACTGTTAAAAATTAACTTGACTAGTCTTTGGAAGTGGACTAAAAAAGGGAAAATTATTGCTTATGGAATAGGTAATAGAGTGTTATACAAAAAATCGGAGCTGATGAATAGCTTGGTTAGGATAAACTAAAAATTGACCATTTATTTGGCGTAGTTTACCGACATAAAAAAATCAAAGAACACGCACAGCATATCATATCTTTTAGCTTCAATATCATTAATTTACGAGCAAGGTAATTAATGTGAGGCTCCATTGTTACTAAACGTCAAATCGTTAGTAAAAACGTGTTATAATGCAGTCAAACAGGGATAACTTATATTAAAATATAAAAATTAACTTGTTTGTTTAAACTGAATTGCTTGTAATCCGTTATTCTATGGCACATTTTGGGAATACGTAACAGTAATGAATACGTGCTAACATACACCCAATTAGGTACATTTTGGTACCTAAAAATACAGAGTAATAAAAGTACAGTACATTTATGCAACATATATTTCGCTCAATTAAAATGGAAACCTAGTTCAGCTTATACCTTAAAGCATAATTATCTAAAGAAATACTCAATACTAACGTATTAATAATATGTGTGCTCATTATACAAAATTTAAGCATACCCTTTGTTTTCGTATAAGTTTCTCCATTGTGACAAAAATTTATTAATAGGTTGCGTCTTAGTTTATAATATAAATTTTAAGGTTAGATAACTTTTACCTTACCCGACCTTAAAAAAATTTAATGTCACGTGTAAGCTCTCAATGAGGAGCAATTTTGATGTTTACTACACTATATATAATTTGCACAAACATCAGTAATTAATCTGTTTACTTATCACTTACCCGTAATTAATATGTTAATTTTTTGTTAATTTTTATTTATACTTTTTAATGCATAAGTATGTCTTTGAAAATTGGGTTACTTGCTTAACAGGCATTTTCATTGAGAAACTACAACTGAAATACTTGTAGAATATTTGCACATTATTCTCAGTAAAACAACAAAATTGTTATATAATATTTATTTTTATATCATTGTAGTTGCTATATTCGTAATTTAATAATATATTTGTAGTGTTAATATGTTATAGCTCGCATCTAAACCTTTTCACTGATATAAAGTGTGATTAAATAAAGATTATTTATCTTTTGGATGAAATATCATAATTAGTTCGTTAGTCGATATAGACTGACTTATTTTTTAGGGTATTTTTTTTTATGTGGTTGTGAGCAAGATAAATAATCAAAATGTTAGTAATTTAAAATGGTCAAATTATGAAATAAGTATATAATATGCAGGTTTCTCTCAGCGGAACAAAACATTTAGCTATCCATGGGATAGTTTAGATGCGGTCTTAAGGGCTTTCCTTGTCTGGACAAGCTTTTTATCAATAAAAATATAACGGTCTTTAAAAAACGACCTCATTCATATGGGGTAGAAATCTATTGTCTAGACTTAAATAAAATATAAAGTAAACAACTAAATAAACAACATATGTAAAAAGCTATAAATCAAATTGTTAAACTATTAAATCGATGGAATAACACAATAAAGTAAGATTAAATTCAATAAAAATCATTTCAAGTCTGAAATGATAATCAGACAAATTTTATCGTAATACTAAATGCCTTTAATTAAGGTACAGGGATGACTTATGTCAAAAAATAAATTAAAATAAAAATGAAAAACACAGAAAAAAACGGTTATGAAAAATTGACCCAAGCAGAATTAAACGGAGTATATAGTATACTTAACGGCAAAATAACGGAACTAGATAGTATAAATTGGAGCTATAATTTCATGCAAGATATACTTGCTGGGATATCGGAAAATAAATCAGTAGGAATAGATGAATCACTTATTTTTAAAAAGCTTTTTTTGATGACTGATAGCCAGCTTGTGAATTTAATTATTGATGCAGATAATTTCTGGGGTACAGATAAAGCGTGTAATTACAAACAACTGAACAGGAAATCACCATCAGAAAAACTTTTAGAAATCTCAAATTTTAAAAAGGAGAGTCAAGCCCCATTAGAACGTGATTACAACGTAATGTCAGATTTAGAGTTTTTAATGATGTCGCAAACGATGGGGAATGATTTTATTGTCTTTGAAGTTGATTCAGATGATGGAATTCCACTTGCTAGATGGTCAGCTAATAAAGATAATTTTAATGTGCTACTAGACGCAATGGCTGTGAGTATCTTGAGTTTCGATGTTAAAAAATTGGAAGCAGTTAAAAAAGACGTATTCAAGCCCTAGCAAATCATAAGTCAATTAGTGGTCAGTTAAAAAACGTATTTCGGAATTAATTTTCAGCAATGGAGATTTATATGGGCTTGATATACTAGGTTGACAAATTAGCTTTCTTTTTTATAATAATATCTAATTCTGTCAAGTTGTTTATTTACTAATACATGCTGTTTTT
Source organism: Flavobacterium sp. DW-iso2 (assembly GCF_058725285.1). Classification (NCBI taxonomy): domain Bacteria; kingdom Pseudomonadati; phylum Bacteroidota; class Flavobacteriia; order Flavobacteriales; family Flavobacteriaceae; genus Flavobacterium; species Flavobacterium sp. DW-iso2. Next base: position 80,477 of record NZ_JBZXDY010000001.1, read on the forward strand.
CAGTACTTAACGTGATAATTACAATGAAATAGGTGATGACGATTTGTCATCATCAACAACATCCACCTACTAGATTTTTTTATTGAAAAACGAAGAATTTTCATCATTCACTTTGGCCTAACATCTTGTTTTTTTATATGGGATAGACTTTACATATCCTGTATAAAAATAACAAGTGGCAAATGAGTTAGTTAAAAGTGACTTACTTAAAATAAGGGTTTGTTCCAGCTTACGATTGGAACACCGATATCCCATAACCAAAAAAAAAAATACAATAACATATAATCCAATATACAAACATAAATGGAAATAATTAAAATTAAAGACTTTGTTAGCAATCATGAATATGCTAACAAAAAAATCACAAACTTTGATAACAATAAATTAGTTATTAAAGGTGACACTGGTATTGGCGGTACTACCTCAATTCTAAACATAACAGATAAGAATATAATTATTATCTCACCGATATCTGGGATGATAGCTGGCAAAGAGAACGATAGGCAATCACATCAAATGTTTATTTATCAAGGTTCTAAAGACAGATGGAATAACTACGAATATGAAATAAGAATAGGGAACAATATTGTACTGAATACTACACCTGAACAAATCATTGAGCTTAAGAAGCATAATCCTGGATTATATAATAGGATTATGGATATTCCATTTTTCGTGGATGAATCCCAAGTGTATTCAGAAAGTGATTATAGAGCCAGTATGCCCATTTTTTATAACATCCTTTTTAATGAGCACAGAGGACATTTTACGCTATCAACAGCAACACCATGTCATAACAATCTAGATATTCCTAAACACATTCTTGCAGAGATTGAAATTATTCATATTAGTCTTAGTGAAAAAAGAACTAAAAAAATAGGTATAACCCCACTACAGAATTACTGGAATTTTATTAAATCTAATTGTGAAAAAGGAATTAAAGTAGTTCTGTTTACAAATGATTTAACTAAGATAAAAAATATCATTAATCAAGATAATATTGGTTACAAATCACAACTCCTAGTTGGGGAAACTTTAGCCGTTAAGACTAGCGGTATAAAGACTAAGACATTTCAAGAATATGACTATTTAGTCAAATCTAAAATCGATGATAGTGCAGATATCTATATCCTGTCCACCAAATATTTAATTGGTTTCGATTTAAAATTTGATGCAGCTGTTGGTATTATTATGAATGAGCATTCGATTACAGACAGCTTTAATGTTAATCAAGTAGTGCAAGCTTATGGAAGAGTGAGAAAAAATGTTATTGAAGCCAAAATTTTTTATCACAGCAACACAGATATAAAAACAGATATTACTAAACTTGAGAAATCCATTGGAGATGTGGTATATAACAATGATTATTTAAAAAATATTCAGCCTTTTATTAATGAGATTAATCATGGTTTAAGCTATCCAAGGCTTTGCCTTACCGAATCTTTACGTAAATATGGTTTTACTGTAGAAGAGAACGAAGAAAGAGAGTCGATTCAAACATCAACAAGTGATTTCCGTACAAAATATAGAACTTTAATAAATCAGGAAGACCAAGATACATTTATTCTCAAAAAAGAGCTAATTGCGGTCTTAAATAAGATTAAAGGAGACGACCCATATTCCCATGGTTATACTCCAAAGGAATTGTTGTTATGGGCAACTGCATATATTGCTGTGCAAACACAATCGGAATTCTTATTGAACGCTGGTGCAGAACGGTACAGTAGACTACTATTAACCGTAAAAACATTTATAGACGTTAATGACCTTGCGTTTCCAGATAAAATGACTCGTATGGATAAGATTACTAAATTCAGGGTATCCCAACATGCAATGAATACAGCAATAAATACGGGTGCCATATGTAAAATAATAAAGACATCTACGATGGTTATAGTGAACAATAAAATTAAAAACATTGAGAACTTTGACGAAACTGAGTACACAAAAAACTCAAATCTATTCTACGATGATACTTTTTCGAAAGCTAAACACATCATCAATAGTTTATATAGTATCTATATGGTAAAAGAAGGATTATACGATGATGAGACCAAAAGGATTGTATATGGCCTCAGTATAGTTAGCTCCTGCATTATAACAGATTATATAAAGGCATTATCTACAATTTCAGGTAGAGATATTAATGATTTATTAGAAAATAATGAAAAAGAGCAATTGGAATTAATAGAAAAAAACTTTGTTAATTCATTGAAAGGAAAAAAAATATTTAATAATACCAACAGGACTATCACGCAAAAACTTAAGGAACGAGAGGGATACACCATTGCAGAAATAACGCAAATTATGGACAAAGCTCAAGCCATAAAAACCTCATTATTACTTTGTAAGCATGGATTACTTAACACTATTAAAATGAATACTTATAGTTTGGAGGCTCAGAATGAAAGACATAAGTATTACGTTTTATCGCTTCTCTCTCTTTCGGCCGCTGGACACACTTTTGGGTTTAAAACAACTAGTATAGACAATCGGGTGTTCAACTCAGTGACCAAGACAACTAGACAGTTAAGGCCGTATATACCTTATCAGCTTTTACAATTTGATATTAAAAGTGCATTTGCGTCATTTTTAGATACAATCGTTGGTAGCCAAATTTCGCAGGATGTATACCAAAACTTAATGAATAGGGAGCAAATAACAAGAGATGAAGCAAAAACTAAGTTTAATATGATGCTCAATGATAATACACGAAATGTTTTTGAAGCAAAGGCTTTCTTTAAAAATTGTGGTTATTCAAAAGAACAAGTTGAAAAAATCACTAATCTGACATCAAAAGAAAAAGGTAGCTTCTACAGAAAAATGACAAAGATGGAGGAAGAATTGATACGAACTTTTAAAGCTTTAAATGACTTAGATAATACAGCTATAAGATTACATGATGCTATATTTATCTATAACATACCTCGTAAGAAAAAAATAATTACTAAGGTTGGTGATTACGAATTTGAAATGAAGGAAATATAAAATAATAAAACCTATCAACTATGAACCCAAAATTATTAGAATTGAAAACAATCAGCAGTACACAAAAACTAATATTGATGCTTATAATGGATTACCCACAGTTCTTAACATTTAACTTAACAGCTGGCGATATAGCGTCAAAACTTGGAACAACAAGGAAGGTAGTCATCGAGTCATTAGGTAAGCTAGCTGATGCTGGGTTTATAAACACTAAAGTAAGTGCACCATTCAGATACACAGAGTTAACCAACGAGTTTAAACAGTTAATAGAAGAAGAAGGATAGAGTTACTATTATGCAAAATTCATGTTTTGTTTTCAATAAGTTGGTTAGCTAAACAAAGCATGTTGAGCGTACTGAAAATTCATTACACTGCCAGCCTAATTGACCATTAAAACCTATATTTGCATTTGATAAAAATTATTATGGTAGGAATTTATTGTAGAATATCTGGAAAGAAAGATGATGATAAAGATACATCGATAGAAACTCAGATAGAAGAAGGTATCAACTTTGCAGATAGTATAAACGAAGAGTACAAAGTTTATAAAGACGTTGGGGTATCTGGAAAAGCGGAAGTTGAAGATAGGGATGATTTTAAAGTATTTATTAAAGATATTCAAAGAGGGAAAATTAAACACATATTTGCTATAAACCAGTCAAGGATTGAAAGAAGTCCTAAAACATGGCAGATTTTTGTTGCTACTGTCTTAAATTCTGGCTCTAAATGGTATCCACAAGGTAAACTATTTGATTTAGACAATACTACAAATAGATTAATGGCTAACATGATGTCAATTATAAATGAATTTCATTCAGATAATACTTCTGATGCCGTTAAAAAAGCATTTAAACAGAACGCCTTAAAAGGAAAAGGTCATGGAGTTAGAGCTTATGGCATTACTTATGACGATGCTGGTTTAATGATTCACGAACCTGAAGAAATAGAAGTTGTAAAAGATATTTTTAAATGGTCATTAGATGGCATGGGAGCTTATAGTATCGCAAAAAAACTAAATGAGATGAAAGTGCCTACCAGATATAGTAAATTAGGTTTTATACCAGTTAGAAAAGAGACTAATACAGGTAAACTGTACTCCAATAAAAGTAATCTATGGTACGGGTCAACAATATCTGGTATTTTAAAAAAAGAGATTTATAGAGGTGTGCATGTATGGAGTGAAGAAAGGGTTAAATTACCTAAATTAGCGATACTAACTGATGAAGAATTTGACAACGTACAAAAGAACTTCAAGAAGAATAAGAGTGAGAGAAGTGGTAAAAAAGCAGTGTATAACTATTTAGTAAATGGACTGATATTCTGTAATAACTGCGGGTCGATGATAAGAGGGGTTAGAAAAATTAAAAGTAGAGATAACTCATATAAGTGCACGGGTAAGGCAGCACCAGTGTTTATATGTAAAAATTCACGTGCTCTTAATATTCCAAGATTTGAGACCTTTATTATTCAGCATTTATTTCTATCTAAGAACCTACAAAAGTTTTTAAATAGTGTAGAAAAAAGTAGTGAGGAAGTAAACATACTTACTCTAAAAAAAAATCAATTAATTAAGAAGGTTACATCACAAAATAAAATGGTAACCAAAGCTTTTAATTTAATGCTTGACCCAGATTTAGATGATGACATAAGACTAAAAGAAAAGTACCGAGAAGATAAAATAAAGTTATCAAGGTTAAAAGATGATTTATTGGTTGTTGAAAATAAACTTCTAGACCAGTTAGACGATAACAGGTTGAGCCGAATTAATAATGTAATTAAGGGCTTTGACCTTGATGCTGGATTTGATACGATTCAAAAGTCAGTACAGAGACTTATTGAAAGGATTGAAGTTACCTATCAACCATTAGAAAACAATGGCGTCTTCCACTTTATAATTAGTTACAAAGGTTTTAATGAAAAATCCATATGGAAATCTAATCAAGAATTGAATGAATATATACTAGTTGGGTATCACAAAGCATCAAAGGAATTAGCTGAGACAATTGGTGATGATATAATAGATTTTCATCAACCAGAAATTTTTACCAAGTATATGAATAGTGACCCAGATAGAAAAGATTTTTTTGAGGCAGTTGTTAGTGATTTAAAATCGAAGCCAGTGGCAACAGCTTTTATTGGTACTACTAATTTAAATTTTGGACAAAGACTTGACACTATCAAACTGGATAAAGATAATTTGATAGTATTTAATTAATGCTACCTTAATTACACGAATTAACATATTAATGCGTTTTGCCGCAGATCCATTCATAGGATCCGATACGTGTTTTTGTGTTCGGTATTGGTGTGGGATTTCAAAAAATGTTTTCTTAAATTCAGAGATGCTTTTTTGAATTGATACTCGTTCTTGATGTTTAGAGAAAACAGCTTCAAGACCGTTGTGGTTTAGATAAATATTCTGCAGACTTTTTATAAAACTGCTAAAATCCTGTCCGTTAAAAGTACGGTGCACAAAAGTCTCTAGTCTTTGTAAATCCTCTTCAGAATGCGACATCACAAAGTCAAAAGGCGCATTACCCATCAAATCAATCATGCGATGAGAATTTTTGATAATCATGGTACGATTCCCCCAGGCAATTGTTGCGCTTAGAAAGCCTGCAATTTCAATATCTTCTTTTCGAGAAAAGAGATGAGGAATTTGCACTGGATCACTTTCTATGAAATCGAGTGTGTTGTATTGAAGTACTTTTTCGTCGAGAAAATCTTTAAGTTCTGATTTATTCATTACGGGAACTGGATAACATGGATTAAAACAGATTTACACAAATTGTTTAAAAATTACTAATGATAGCAAATTAGCTTAGCCCAGATAGAAGTGAAAATCCTTTTTAACTCGTTTTTAGGACGAGGTAAAAAGATTGTAGCGGATAGCTGGAAGTTGCTCCTAATTACTAATTTGGCCATCAACCATGACCAGTTTTCTGTCGGCCATATTAGCTAGTTCCTCATTATGGGTTACAATCACAAAAGTTTGCCCAAATTCATCACGCAATTTAAAAAATAATTGGTGCAGGTTTTCTGCCGATGCAGTATCTAAATTACCAGATGGCTCATCTGCAAATATTATTGCTGGTTTGTTTATCAATGCTCGGGCTACTGCCACGCGTTGTTGTTCTCCTCCTGAAAGCTCATTAGGTTTATGGTTCAACCTGTGTGATAAGCCAAGAAAATCTAATAGCTTTTTGGCTTCAGTTTCCGTCTCTTGTTTGGGTTTGTTAGCAATGAAGGCGGGAATACACACGTTTTCTAATGCTGTAAATTCAGGTAATAATTGATGAAATTGGAAGATAAAACCGAGGTTCAAATTTCTAAATTTGGATAGGCTTTTATCATTCATCGTTAGAGTATCTTCATTATTGATGCGAAGTTCAATTTCCTTTTCTACTGAAGGCTTGTCCAGAGTACCAAGGATTTGCAAAAGAGTTGTTTTACCGGCTCCGGAAGCGCCCACAATCGAAACAATTTCTCCTTTTTTAATATGTAAATCCACTCCTTTTAAAACATGGAGTTGGTCGTAATATTTGTGCAAATTTTTGGCATATATCATAAGAAGCTATTTCTGCAAAGAAACAAAGATTTAAATGAATATTAAATGGCAGGCAAAATAATTTTCATCACACAAACTATAAAATTTAGTTAATTAGAAATAGGGGAGTCTTTTTAATAGCCTAAATTTGATTTATAATGTGTTATTGGGAACAGGTATATTAGAATTAAGCTGATAATAATTGTAATTTCACATCAGTAGAAATAAAAAGGAGGTTGTTTTACCTCAAATTAAAGAAACTAATACAATGAATATACAAGAAGGAATAGAAGTAGCTACGTTTGCAGGAGGTTGTTTTTGGTGTACAGAAGCTGTGTTTTTGGAATTAGAAGGCGTAAATAGCGTTATTTCAGGTTATATTGGCGGAAAGACGATTGATCCAACTTACAAAGAAATATGTGGAGGCGAAACAGGGCATGCAGAAGCAATTGAGATCACTTTTGATCCTGAAAAAATTTCATTTGGAGCACTTTTGGAAATATTTTTTGCTACTCACGATCCTACGACAATAAATCGTCAGGGTAATGATGTAGGAACGCAGTACCGCAGCGAAATCTTTTATCACAACGAGGAGCAGAAAAAGACAGCCGAAGACTATATTGATTTAATGACAACTGAGGATACTTTTGGGAAACGTATTGTTACTAAGATTTCGCCAGCATCAAAATTTTATGAAGCGGAAGAGTATCATCAAAATTATTATAATGATAATAAAAATCAAGGTTATTGTTCATATATCATTACTCCCAAAATAGAAAAGTTAAAGAAAGTTTATAAAGATAAACTTAAAAAGTAATGGAGAAAGAAGTCATTGAGATTAGTGAAAACACTAAAAATAAAAATTTATTTTTAGGCATTTTGTTTGATGCGATAGGAATGCTGTCCTTTACGGTGCCTATGGTTGGTGAGTTTTCGGATGTTATTTGGGCACCAGTAGCGGCTTATTTGATGACGAGAATGTATAAAGGAACGGCAGGAAAAGTAGGGGGAGTAGTAACATTTCTTGAGGAAATATTTCCTTTTACAGATTTCATTCCCTCTTTTACACTAATGTGGGTATACAATTATATTATAAAAAAGGAGAGCGGGAGTTAAGTTTGTTTATTGCTTAAAAAGGAAACCCAATCCCATACTTTTAAGCATTTTCTTTTCAAAAGCCCAAAAGAATTTAAATTGCCCCAAAAGTGATCCGATTAAGCCCAAAAGCAATTGGTATATCGGAAAAATTATAAGTAACCGAATAGGTGTGTACCAAAATCCAAAGTCTTCTTTGATTATTCCCAACCAAAAACAAGCAGGTTTTGACAACCAGGCCGAAGTAGAACCGGTTATCGCAAAGACGATAAATATTATGGTAAGTTGAAAATTGGATTCAATTTTCCAACGCTTTTTTAATTCCTTCATTTTTATTTATAATGATTACAAATATAGTAACATTATCTTGGAGGAACATAACCCCAAAGCTTTTGTTTATAGGTATTTTGAAAATAGACCATATAGTTATAAATTAAATAATTTACTTCATAGCCATAATCAATAGTTGGATCATAGTTAATAGTCATTTCGTAGAGATTTGTATTGTAACGAAATGGTTGTAATACCCTGCTGTTCCATTCACTAATCCATAATCTATTTTTGTTTTCTAAATAGGATTGAGTATGATAATTTCGCGAAAAAGCCCTTGATACTAGCCAGGTACTGAAACCAGGATCAATTATAATTACTTCATATTCCAATGCATCATTGGCAATCCTTACTGTGTCGTTTGCTGTGGGGTTTGAATTTTCTGCTTTCGAAACAACTGGTTTTGAAGTAGTGCAGCCAACTATAATAGCCAACATTATTAATACTATGTATATATTTTTTTTCATGGTCAAAAATTTTGATATATAAAGTTACATATTAATCAGCCAATTATCAATGTGGTATCAAAAAAAATGGATTCATTAAACAATCTTAATGAATCCATTTTAGCCTTATAATTTTAGATGATTAGCTCAACAAGCTAATTATTTGTGATGCTAATTCAGTACCAATTCTGTCTTGTGCTTCTCCAGTTGCAGCTCCAATGTGTGGAGTCAAAGAGATTTTAGAATGCATTAAAATTGCCATTTCTGGTTTTGGTTCGTTTTCAAAAACATCCAATCCAGCAAATAATACTTTTCCGCTGTCTAATGCTTTTACTAATGCCACTTCATCAATAACGCCACCACGAGCACAGTTTACAATACCTACACCATCTTTCATGATCGCTAGTTCTTTGTCTCCAATGATATACCCATCTTGAGCAGGAACGTGTAAAGTAATGAAATCAGCGTCTTTAAATAAAGATTCTAATGGTTGAGAAACGATAGTTGTTGTAATTGATTGCCCATCAAAGAATACTACTTTCACGTCCACTTTATCAATAAAACTATCCGCAGCAATAACTTTCATACCTAATCCAAGAGCCATTTTAGCAGTAGCTTGACCAATTCGACCAATACCTACAATACCAAGAGTTTTACCTCTTAATTCGATTCCGTTAGCATATGCTTTTTTCAAACCATCAAAGTTTGAATCTCCTTCAAGAGGCATTGTTCTGTTAGAATCATGCAAGAAACGTACACCAGAAAATAAATGAGCAAAAACTAATTCAGCCACTGATTCTGATGATGATGCTGGAGTATTTATCACGTGAATCCCTTTGCTTTTAGCATAATCCACATCAATATTATCCATCCCTACGCCACCACGACCAATGATTTTTAATCCAGGACAAGCATCAATAATGTCTTTACGAACCTTAGTTGCACTTCTTACAAGAACTACGTCAACGTTATTTTCGTTTACGAAGTTAGCTACTTGTTCTTGCGCTACTTTTGTAGTAATTACTTCAAATCCACCTTTTTCTAAAGCTAGAATTCCACTTTTTGAAATTCCGTCATTTGCTAATACTTTCATTATTTTATTTCATTTCGAGGAAAGAAAAATTCTTATCCTCCTATTTTATATTATTATTTTTAGGAGCTATTTCCCGCTATTCGTTTCAATCTTTATATTTTTTTAAAGAAAAAAATATAAAGGATTTTCACTGCTATCGGGGCTAGGAATCCCAGTAATGATATTATTTTGTTATACTTTAGTTTCTAATGCTTTCATAACATCTACTAAAACTTGAACGCTTTCTATTGGCAATGCATTATACATAGACGCTCTGTAACCACCTACTGAACGATGTCCCGGAAGTCCAGATATTCCTGCAGCTTTCCACATAGTGTCAAAAGTGTCTGTATGCGCAGCATCATTCAATAAGAAAGTAGCATTCATATTAGAACGATCTTCAACTGCTGCAGCTCCTTTAAACAATGGATTTCTGTCAATTTCAGTATAAAGTAATTCCGCTTTTTCGTTGTTCAATTTCTCAACAGCAGCAACTCCACCTAGTTTTTTTAACCATTGTAAAGTTAATAAGGAAGCATAAACAGGAAAAACAGCTGGAGTATTGTACATGCTCTCTGCTTTAATATGTTTTTCATAATCTAATATACTTGGAATTGTTCTACCTGATTTACCCAGAATTTCTTCTTTTACGATAACCAAAGTTGTTCCTGCGGGACCCATATTTTTTTGAGCTCCAGCGTAGATAATATCAAATTTAGAAAAATCCAATACTCTGGAAAATATATCAGAACTCATATCACATACAATTGGCATGTCTAATGACGGAAACTCTTTCATTTGAGTTCCAAAAATGGTGTTGTTACTTGTACAGTGAAAATAATCTGCATCAGCTGGGACGGTGTATCCTTTTGGAATGTGATTGTAATTTTCTTCTTTTGAAGAGGCAACAACAACTGTTTCTCCAAAGAATTTAGCTTCTTTTATTGCTCCGCTAGCCCATGTTCCTGAGTCAAGATAAGCTGCTTTCCCGTTTTCTTTCATTAAGTTATAAGGAACCATCAAGAACTCTAAGCTTGCACCACCTGCAAGGAAAAGCGCTTTATATCCTTGTCCTTCTAAACCTAGTAATTCAATAGCAAGTGCTCTGGCTTCATCCATAACTGCCACAAAGTCTTTGCTTCGGTGCGAAATTTCCAAAATAGATAAGCCGGAATCATTAAAGTTTAAAATGGCCTGTGCTGATTTCTCAAAAACTTCTTGCGGTAAAATGCATGGTCCTGCGCTGTAGTTGTGTTTTTTCATGGTGTAGTTTATGTCCAAAAAATTAAAAAGCAAATTTCGGGATTAGGAGTTTAAAAAGCGTTAATTATTTCGGAATTATTAAACATATTTAGCCTATGTTGTTAACAAAAACGAAATAGTATCGACGTTATCTGCGTAATTCCATAATTGAGGATGTTGTGTTTGTCCAAAATCAATACTATTCAGGATCAGATTGTCACTTACAATGCATTGAATTTGCTCACTTTCTGATTCTAATCGCGTTTGCAATTCAGTGACGTCTTCGTAGTATTCATAAAACACGCTCGAAATAGGAGAGGCGTGGCTTTTATCTTCTTTTAAAGTTAAAAAACCATTGTCTAACAATTTGAAGTTGCTCATTAAGAAAACAGCCTTGTTGTAATCGTAATTATTGGCATACTTTTCATAATGGATGACGTCCTGATACTCAAAAATAGCTTCAAAAAAGGCGTTAAAAGAATATCCTTTTGGTACAAAAAGTTTAGAAACATTACGACATCCTAAACCAAAATATCGGAAGATATCTTCCCCTAAAGCAATCAGTTGAACTTTAGTTTCTTTTCCACTTAGAACAGCAACCGAGTTCCTGCTTTTTCTAATTATGGATGGTTTATCTTTAAAATAATATTCAAAATAACGGGCTGTATTGTTACTTCCAGTGGCTATTACCGCATCAAAATTTTCTAATTTCCCTTCGACAAAAGTAATTTTATCAGCAAATTTTGGTTCAATCGCTATGATGTATTTTGCTAGAAAAGGAAGCAAGTGCTGGTCGTTAGACGATGTTTTAACCAAAACAGTATTTCCAGAAATTAAAACAGAAAGGAAGTCATGAAAGCCAACTAAAGGAATGTTTCCGGCTAGTATTAAAGCAATATTTTTAGATTTTGTCGTGTCTATAGTATAATCTGATAACCATTGATTCAAATTCTCTTCGGTAAGTGCTGTAGCCCAAGATTGAATTGAAAAATATACGTGTTCTGGGGTATACCAGCCATTATGAGATTGTGATAGTTTTATCAGATCGATAAAGGCATCAAAAAAGGGATCGTTATTTAAAACGTCAGGTTTTTTAATCGTATTATCTTCAGAAAATTGGCTTAAGAATTTCCCTAATTCAACAAAAACACTTTTTTTTGTTTCTAATGTCATAATGTTTGCTTATGAATTGTTTTGATTGTAATTTTGTACAAAAATAAGCTTTAATAAGTCGAAAGGCAAAAGTCTTAAAGTCAAAAGTGACTTAACTTGACTTTTTTTAGCTCAAATAACAAATACTATAGTAAAATGGCAATAATAATAACTGACGAATGTATTAATTGTGGAGCCTGTGAACCAGAGTGCCCAAATACAGCAATATATGAAGGTGCAGATGATTGGAGATATAAAGATGGTACTAAATTAACGGGAAAAATAATTTTACCCGATGGTACTGAGGTAGATTCTGATGATGCACAAACACCAATATCTGATGAAGTATATTATATTGTTCCAGGAAAATGTACAGAATGTAAAGGATTTCATGATGAGCCACAATGTGCCGCTGTATGTCCCGTAGATTGCTGCATTCCTGATGACGATCATGTAGAAACAGAAGACACCTTATTGAGCAGAAAAGCATTCTTGCACAACGAATAAGTTTTTTTGAAAATATAAATTTTAAAAACCTGAATAGCAATATTCAGGTTTTTTTGTTTCTATTTACTTCGTAACCTGCATTTAAACTGATTTTATGGTAGTTTAAGTGGTATTTTCATAATAAATAGGAATTTAAAACTATTTTCATATTATTTGTTTGTTAAATTTTTATTCAATGGTATGAAAAGACTCTTTTTATTATTAATAATTCTCTGTAGTTATAGTGTTTATAGTCAAAATGGTACGTATTCTATTTTGATTAAAGATATAGATACGCAATTGCCTATCGAGAACGCTACTTTAATAATACTAAAAACAGATCAAATTTTATTAAGTAATAAGGACGGTATGGTAGCTTTTCAATTAAGGGGGGCATCTAGTATCGAGATTTCTGAACCAACTTATTACTCTCAAAATATTCGTTGGGCATTGCTTGAACAAAATGATTTTGTGATTTACTTAAAAAGTAAGAGTAATAAATTAGATGAAATTATTTTGTCTAGAGAGAGTCCGCAAAAAACACTTCAGAAAATTGTAGCAAATTCTATTCAAAAATTAACCGTTCCTGCACGGATAAAAGTTTACGTTAGAGAATTTTTTAAACTGAATCATCAGTATGCATATTATAATGACGGGCTAGTGAATTTTCAGTTTTCAAAAAAACAAAAGAAATTAATTACGACTTTGCTAGTAGAGCAGAATAGATCTTATGGTCTAATAGAAGATAATATAGCAGCTGATCTATTGGGCTATAATTTGAATAACTTAATGGAGAATTATTGTACATTTAAGTATTTAGAGCCTATTTTAGAGACAAAAATGGGTAATGAATATGAATTTGTTATTAAGGCACATAAGTCTAATGATAAATTTTACATTATGTCCATTATTCCAATAGATGAATCTAAAGGAATCCTAGATACTTTTGAGATTATTTACGATCCTGTAAAAAAAATAATTAATGAATATACTATCAAAATAGCATTTAAAAGGTTAGAGAATTCAATTGAAAAAGAGAAATTAAATGTTAAAAATATAACTAAATCTTCTGTGCAAGTGAGTTATAGGTTAGATAATCAAGGCTATTATTTGCTGAAAGCAAATGAAGAAATTGCCTATGATTTGACCGTAAAAGATAAATTAAAAAGTGTTGAAGTACGCAATAGTTTTATTACTACTGATTTTAATAAAGAAATCTTTACCTATAAGGAAAATGACGTATTTAAAGAAGAAACACTGTTTAATAAAAACAATAAAATTCTAACTAATTACTGGGATCTATCCGGTTTTATTGCTACAGATGAGGAAAAAGCAATAGTTAATGGTTTAGCATACAAGATGTAATTTTTGTACCCTTTGTAAATCTGATAACAAAAATCCTATTCGCATGGGCGAATAGGATTTTTGTTGTTTTTTGACTTGACCAATAAAATACACTTATCGCTATTTTGCAATATAATAAGTAGTGATAGTCACCGTATCAGTAGTTTCGTCATAATTTTCCAGAACTAGATTTCCATCTGTAGTAAAATAACCATAAGATGTTTTATCTTTTGCTTTGTAGATATAATTATTATTTGACGTTTTTCTTAAAACAGCCGATTTTTCACCATTGGGATTTAACATGATGTAGCCACTTTTATCACTTGTAACTTGGTATTTCACTCCATCTAATTCATAATAGGCAGATCTGTCAATGGCAATTATTTTGGTTACTCCGTTTTCGGTAATTTTTGTCGTAGCAGTTACTTCTACTGGGCTTTCTTTTATATCTTTATTTAAAACGTTGGAATCAGCATCTTTTAGTCGAATCATTTGGACTTCTTCTATTTCCTTGGTTTGAATTACTTTTTTATCCCCATCAGAATCTTTTACGGTTGTGATATTAGTTTTAACTTCTGACTTTACATTTTTTTTCTGAGCTTGAATATTTATAGAAAATAAAAAAGCAGCCATTCCTAGCATTATAATTTTCATGATATTTAATTTTAATGATTTGTATTTTACAAATTTAGAAGTATCTCACTTTAAAACTGTTACATAATTTCTGTAAAAGATTGTATTATTTACGTTCTCTTTTTTGCTACAATGACATAAGTATCATACGCATAGGTTTTTCTATCTATCGTTTTTATGATTTGAAAACCATTCAAATACAAGAATAGCTGCATTTCATTTAAGGTAAAGACACGAACGGTCGAAAAATCAGTGGCAATCAATTCTTTTTCCTGATTTTGAATGATATAATATTTTGCGGTCCAATCTAACATGAAATTTTCAAGTAAAGTGGTTTCCCAAGTACTTTCTCTTAAATAGTCAGTTCCTTCGTGTTCTGCTTTATGAATGATAAGCTGGTTTTCATTTGCATAGGGGATAAATCTATTGGCATCTATGAAATCAAAAATGATAATGCCATCGTCGGTAATGTTATTATGAAGCGAATTGAAGGTTTCATTAACATCTTCGTTAGAAGTAAGGTAACTAGTGGAACGACCTGTTATAATAATGGAGTCTACCTTTTTTTCTAAATTAAAGTCCCGCATATCACCTAGAATAAAACGACAATTTTTTGTTCTTTCTTTGGCAATAGCGATCATGCTTCTGCTATAGTCTAAACCAATATAATCTTGATGGTTTTCTTGGAATCGTTTGGCCAAATTCCCTGTACCACTTCCTATTTCAAGTACAGTTTTGCATTTGTATTCATGAATTAGTTGATTGTAGAATTTATATTCTTCATCATAGTCAACAAATGTTTGATACATGGCATCATATATAGTAGCCATTTTTCCATCGTATAGGGTAGCCATGTTCTGTTAATTTGAGTGATTTACTAATAAGGGTTTTGTTGTCGAAATGGGTTAACTACTGTAGTTCAGTTTAATAAAATATAAATTTAGGAAAAATTATGATATAAAAAAAGGGCTATCCACTGGATAGCCCTTTTCAAAATTATTCGATTATAGAATTAGAATTTATAGTTCAATGATAAGTTGAACATAGTTCCTAATTGACTGAAATGATATCCATCATATGTCATTTGAGAATAACGTTGGTTGAAAGTAATCAAATTAGATTGATTTTGTACTTGTAAAGGATCGCTTAAGAGAGTAGTACCAGCCGCGTTTTCAGCTTTGAATTCCCATTCTGGTAATACGTTCAATAAGTTATTTATATTTAATGATAAAGTTAATTTTTCAGTTGCTGAGAAACTAACTCCTAAATCTGTAACAACTTTAGGAATAAACTCAGTTCTTAAGTCTGAACTTAGTCCAGCTTGGTTAAATGTCGTTTTTCCAAAATAAGTGTTGTTAAGAGAAAAAGCAAATTTACCAAGATCATAGTTTGCCCCTAAAATCCATTTTGTAACTGGTCTTGAAGTAAACATTAAAGATTCAAGCGTTTGACCGAAGTTATCGCTTTTTACCGGAGAAATTCTTTCATTTTGAAAAGTGATGTTTCCTGATAAATTAAAACCTAATGTACCTTCACCTATTAAAATATTATTGTAATTGGCAACTACATCTAATCCAGAAGTTCTAGAATCGAATGAGTTTTCAAACCAAGCTACGTTACCATAAGGAGTAGATTTAATATCACCCAAAATAATTCTGTCTTCTACTTTGATGTTGTAATAATCCAAAGTAAAATTAAAATTTCTGGATGGTTTAGCACCAATTCCAATAGTTACGTTAGTTGATTTTTCAGCATCTAATTTCGGAACACCAATTAAGCGTGCTTGAGGAGATACGTTATTGATAATACCACTTACTTGGATCCCTTCTCCTGCAACAAAAGAATATTGCGATTTCTGAGTGTAGATTTGATGTAAAGTAGGTGCTCTAAATCCAGTAGATAAAGATCCTCTTAAAGTAATTTTATCTTCAGCAAATTTATATCTAGAGCTTATTTTCCAAACTGTTGCAGCTCCAAAATCAGAATAATCTTCATAACGAACCGTACCGTTAATCAAGAAATCTTCTGTTACATCATAGGCAAGATCAAAATAACCTCCTAAGTTATAACGGTTCCATTTTCCTGAGTTTTCTGGTCTATTTCCTGCAAAAGAATCGGCTCCAGATCCATCCCAAGATGCTTTGTCGCCTTCAATTACTTCGAAAGTTTCTGATCTAATTTCAGAACCAAAACCGATACTAATTTTATCTGATAAAATTTTAGAGATATCTAAGTTACCTACAACATGATTGAAAGAAGTTCCTCCTGGGTTAAATGAAATAGGACTATTTTCTCTGTATACATTTTCACCATTTAGATCTTGAATATCTGATGGATTGTGTGAGTTATCTACATTATACCTTTGAGTATTACCTCCCACAGTAACGCTGGCGTCAGTATTCCAACCGTTTTGAACAGCTTTGTAACCTAAAGTAGCATTATAGTCGTTTAAATCACCTGTGAATGTTGGTACGTATCCTTGGTAAGATGCAGCCGTTCCGTCTCCAAAGAAATCCTTTAAATAAGGAAGACTTGATAATTGTTTCCAATATGTGGTTCTGTAATTAGCAAACGAATTTACTTTTTTGTAAACATAAGCTGCGTTATAATACATTAAAGTGTTTTCTGATAAATCAAAACCACCGTTTACTAAGAATTTAGCTGCAGCAGTTTCTGGAGAACCGTTAATATTACCTGCATCTGGCTTCTTAGCAAGAAAATCGTTTATTTGTATTATTCCAGCAGCATTATCTGCTCGGATAGATGCTGGATTTGCTCCATTAACCCACTTGTCAGGGTCATTAGGGTCTGTATAAATAAAATCGGCGTATTCTCCGCCAGAAAGCGGTTCATTGTCTGGTCCAAGATTTTTTGTTCCTCCATCAACTGTACCGGGTCTGTTTGCCTGACTTACTTTAGAAAAATCTAAAGTGTAGTTTATATATCCTTTGTCTCCAACAGTTGCTCCGTTGTTTAAGCTTACGCCTAACATTTCACCGTCACCTTCAGAAGTTAGTCCACTTCTTAGTGTAACTGATCCACCGTTAGTACTCTTTTTTAAGATGATATTCATTACTCCAGCAATAGCATCAGAACCGTATTGTGCAGATGCACCATCGCGAAGAATCTCTACTCTTTCGATAGCGTCAGTAGGTATAGCTGAGATATCAGCACCTGTTTCACCGCGTCCTGGAGACGTTTGAACATAAAGTAAAGAACTTAAGTTTTTACGTTTACCATTAATAAGGATTAACGTTCTACTTGGTCCCATGTTTCTAATTTCATAAGGATCTAATAAAGAAGTCGCATCATTTACCGGTGTTTGTACCGTGTTAAAAGATGGAATCTTGTATTGTAAAGCTTTGTCAAATGATGCTTGTCCAGTTGAAGCTAAGTCTTTAGCAGAAATTACATCAATAGGAAGAGCTGTCGTGGTATTGCTCCTTTGAGCAGTTCTTGTCCCTGTAACAACAATTTCATTTAAGGCTTGACCACCTTCTTCTGATAAAACAACATCAACTTTAGAGTTTGATGTTCCTCTTTCTACTTTGTTAAATCCAATGTAACTAAAAACAATTGTGGCGCCTTCCTGTACTTTTATTTTGTAAGCCCCGTCCATATCAGTAGATACTCCATTGGTGGTTCCTTTTTCAATGATGTTAACTCCAGGAAGCGCTGCTCCTGAACCATCTTTTACTACTCCAGAAATTTCTTTTTGTGCAAAAAGAAAACTGACATTTAGCAGTAAAAATAATAATGTGATTTTTTTCATAATTTAGTTAATTTGGTTTTTGGTTTAGTTTAATTTCTGCTGCAAGATAAATTTTTTTTTTAACAAAACATTGGCTTAAATCCCGTTTTTTTATAAAATGTTACCATAAGAGTGTTAATCTATTGTTTTTTCTTACGAAGCATTTATTAAATATTATATTTGCAAAATTTTAAAGTAAATAGTATAACTTATAGCGATGAAATGCTATATGTAAACATAAATATCATGAAAGCAGGAATTGTAGGATTACCAAATGTTGGAAAATCAACCTTATTTAATTGTTTATCAAATGCAAAAGCACAAAGTGCAAACTTTCCTTTTTGTACTATCGAACCAAATATAGGAGTTGTAAATGTACCCGATTCTAGAATGGAAAAACTAGAAGAATTAGTTAAGCCAGAACGCGTACAAATGGCAACTGTAGATATCGTAGATATTGCCGGTTTGGTAAAAGGAGCAAGTAAAGGAGAAGGTTTAGGAAATCAATTTCTAGGTAATATTAGAGAATGTAATGCTATCATTCATGTACTTCGTTGTTTTGATAATGACAACATCGTTCACGTTGACGGAAATGTGAATCCTATTCGTGACAAAGAAACTATTGATATTGAGTTGCAGTTGAAAGATCTTGAAAACGTTGAAAAACGTTTAGAGAAAGTAAATCGTGCAGCTAAAACAGGTAATAAAGAAGCGCAAACAGAAAAAGCCCTTTTAGACCGTATCAGAGAAACATTGCTTCAAGCTAAATCAGCAAGAATCGTAGTTCCTCAAAATCATGATGAAGAAGTTTTAATGGAAGCATTTCAATTGATTACAGCAAAACCAGTTTTGTATGTATGTAATGTAGATGAGAATTCAGCGGTTAGCGGAAATAAATATGTAGATCAGGTTCGCGAATTAGTAAAAGATGAAGATGCCGAGGTTATAATTCTTTCTGTTGGAGCTGAGGCTGATATTACCGAATTAGAAAGTTACGAAGAGCGTCAAGTTTTTCTAGAAGATATGGGCTTAATGGAGCCAGGTGCTTCCGTTTTAATTAGAGCTGCTTATAAATTATTGAAACAACAAACTTATTTTACCGCAGGTGTAAAAGAAGTTAGAGCATGGACAATAGATGTTGGGTCAACTGCACCGCAAGCTGCTGGAGTGATTCATACTGATTTCGAAAAAGGATTTATCCGTGCCGAGGTAATTTCATATGAAGACTTCGTTCATTATGGTTCAGAAGCTAAATGTAAAGAAGCAGGAAAATTCAAAGTAGAAGGAAAAGAATATGTAGTTAAAGATGGTGATGTAATGCATTTCCGTTTTAACGTATAGGAACAAAATTGAATAAAGAAAATAGATAAACTGTTGAAGAAATTCAGCAGTTTTTTTATGCCTACTGAATACTTTCTTAAGTACCTATTTCCAGCTTTCTGTTACAAGATTTTTCCAGACCTCCTTTTTTCTAAGACCATAAAGGAGCTTCCTTTGGTCGCTCTTTTTGCTCAAGAAAAAAACAAATCGGTCTAGAAAAATGCTTTCCACTTCAATCTGGGGTAAATAAAAAAACAGTATCATTTTTGATAAATTTTGAAAATGTTTCAAGATTTAAAATTCATAGTTGATTATTCAATCTTATTTTATTTGCTTTTTTTTTTAGTATTTTTAAGGAAATAACACAATTATGAAAATTATAGCCTTTGGCGCAAGCCCCAGTAAAAATTCTATCAATAAAAAATTGGCAACCTATGCTGCCAGTTTATTTGAAAATGGTGAAGTAGAAGTGCTTGATTTAAATGCGTACCAGATGCCGATATTTACTGTAGATATTGAAGAATATATAGGGAAGCATCCTTTAGCGCAGCAATTTTTAGATAAAATAGCTGGTGCAGATATTTTAGTAGTTTCGATGGCAGAAAATAATGGAAATTATTCGGCCGCTTTTAAAAATATTTTTGACTGGTGTTCACGTATTTCGGGGAAAGTTTTCCAAGAAAAGCCAATGCTTCTTATGTCAACCTCAGACGGAAAGAAAGGAGCAGCAAATGTTTTGGGTATTGCTAAAAATGCATTCCCATATTATGGCGGCAATGTAAAAGCTTCGTTCTCATTGCCTAGTTTTTATAGCAATTTTGATGTTGAAAAAGGGGAGATTTCTAATCCTGAATTAGATAATCAATTGAAGGCGATTGTTAGTAGTTTTCAATTCTAAAATCAAGAATCGTTAATCTTAAGTCTAAAATCATTTTGTCAAAAACATTCTTAATAACTTTGAGGGCTTACTCTATTAAAATATATTGAGATACCCTATATTAGCACAAAATCCACAAAATTTAAAATGTCAGATCAAAATCAGTATACCGAAGATAATATTCGATCGCTCGACTGGAAAGAGCACATCCGTATGCGTCCTGGGATGTATATTGGGAAATTAGGAGATGGATCTTCGCCTGATGACGGGATTTACATTCTTCTAAAAGAGGTACTAGACAATTGTATCGATGAATTCGTTATGGGTGCTGGCAAAACTATCGAGGTGACGATTAAGGATAAAACGGTTACCGTTAGGGATTATGGTCGTGGAATTCCTCTTGGGAAAGTGATTGACGTGGTTTCTAAAATGAACACGGGGGGTAAATACGATTCTTTAGCTTTTAAGAAATCAGTTGGTTTGAATGGCGTAGGAACAAAGGCAGTAAATGCATTATCGCATTATTTTCGTGTGGAATCCGTTCGCGATGAGAAACAAAAAGCCGCCGAATTTTCAGCAGGTAATTTGATGTTGGAAGAAGATGTTATTGATACCACAAAGAGAAAGGGAACCAAGGTAACTTTTATTCCAGACGAAGCCATTTTCAAAAATTACAAATACCGCTATGAGTATGTAATCAAGATGTTGAAGAATTATTGTTACCTAAATAATGGATTGACAATACTCTTTAACGGAGAAAAATATTTTTCTGAAAATGGTCTAAAAGACTTATTGGAAGAAACAATTCATGCCGATGATTTAGAATATCCTATTATTCACTTGAAAGGAGAGGATATCGAAATCGCATTAACACACAGTAAGACACAATATAGCGAAGAATACCATTCGTTTGTAAACGGACAGAATACCACACAAGGAGGAACGCATCTTGCCGCTTATCGTGAAGCGATTGTAAAAACCATTCGTGAGTTTTACAATAAAAGTTTTGAAGCTTCAGATGTGCGAAAATCGATTGTGAGTGCGGTTAGTATCAAAGTGATGGAGCCGGTATTTGAGTCACAGACTAAAACAAAGTTGGGTTCTACTGATATGGGATCAGAGCCAGGAATGCCATCTGTACGAACTTTTGTAAATGATTTTGTTAAAACTAAATTAGACAATTACTTACATAAAAATACGGCGACTGCCGATGCTTTATTACGCAAAATTCTTCAAGCAGAACGAGAAAGAAAAGAATTATCGGGCATTCGAAAATTAGCAAAAGACAGAGCTAAAAAATCGAATTTACACAACAAAAAATTAAGAGATTGTCGTGCACATCTTACTGATACAAAAAACCCGAGGAATCTAGAAAGCACGCTTTTTATTACTGAGGGAGATTCGGCATCAGGTTCCATTACTAAATCTCGTGATGTGAATACACAGGCTGTTTTTAGTTTGCGTGGAAAGCCTTTAAATTCCTACGGCATGAGCAAAAAAATTGTTTATGAAAATGAGGAATTTAATTTATTACAGGCTGCCTTAGATATTGAAGATGACATGGAAAACCTACGTTACAATAATATTGTGATCGCTACGGATGCCGATGTTGATGGAATGCACATTCGGTTGTTGTTGATTACTTTTTTTCTGCAATTTTTTCCTGAGTTGATAAAAGATGGGCATTTATATATTTTGCAAACACCACTTTTTAGGGTGCGAAACAAGAAAGAAACTATTTATTGCTATTCTGATGAAGAGCGAAAAGTAGCCATTGAAAAACTGAAACCTAAACCAGAAATCACCCGATTTAAAGGTTTGGGAGAGATATCACCAGATGAGTTTAAAAATTTTATTGGAGATACGATTCGCCTTGACCCAGTGATGATGGATAAAAATACCTCGATAGAACAATTGTTATCGTTCTATATGGGGAAAAATACGCCAGACCGACAAGAATTTATCATCAAGAACTTGAAAGTGGAGTTGGACGTGATTGAAGCGGTATAAAAAATAATATTAAATTGATAAGAACATTTCTTATACAATTCAAAGAAAATAGATGGACGAAGAAGAAAATTTAAATCCAGAAGAGCAACAAGAAGCGCAAAAATCTGAAGGACATTTTTATAACAATAATGAAGACGGTGCGGACACCATTACCAAAGTTACAGGAATGTACAAGGACTGGTTTTTGGACTATGCTTCTTATGTAATTCTGGAACGTGCTGTTCCTGCAATTGAAGATGGTTTTAAACCAGTGCAACGTAGAATCATGCACTCGCTTAAAGAGTTAGACGATGGTCGTTATAATAAGGTAGCTAACGTAGTAGGGCACACTATGCAGTATCACCCACACGGAGATGCGAGTATTGGTGACGCTATGGTACAAATAGGTCAAAAAGAATTGTTGATTGACTGCCAAGGAAACTGGGGGAATATCCTTACCGGAGACAGTGCGGCAGCTTCTCGTTACATTGAAGCCCGTTTGTCTAAATTTGCTTTGGAAGTTATTTATAGTCCAAAAATCACGGATTGGGGAATGTCTTATGATGGTAGACGAGCAGAGCCTAACAACCTTCCTGTTAAGTTTCCATTGCTTTTGGCACAAGGTGCTGAAGGGATTGCGGTAGGACTTTCGACCAAAGTATTGCCACATAATTTCAACGAGTTAATAGATGCTTCGGTGAAAATATTGAAGGGGAAACCGTTTACGATTTATCCAGATTTTATGACCCAGGGTATCGCAGATATCTCGAACTATAATAATGGATTGCGAGGTGGTCGTGTGCGTGTGCGTGCAAAAATTGCGCAACTGGACAAAAACACCCTTGTGATTACCCAAATTCCGTTTTCGACCAATACGACTACTTTGATTGACAGTATTTTGAAAGCCAATGATAAGGGGAAAATCAAAATCAAAAAAATTGAAGACAATACCGCTGCCGATGTCGAAATTCTAATTCATCTTTTTCCGGGAGTTTCTCCAGATAAAACAATAGATGCGTTATTTGCTTTCACTGCCTGCGAAACATCCGTAGCGCCACTAGGTTGTGTGATTGAAGACAATAAGCCTTTGTTTATTGGTGTTTCTGACATGTTGAAAATTTCGACCAATAGAACGGTTGGTTTGTTGAAGAGTGAACTCGAAATTCAATTAAGTGAATTGGAAGAGCAATGGCATTTCTTGTCTTTGGAACGTATATTTATCGAAAACAAAATCTACCGTGACATTGAGGAAAAAACCACAAGAGAAGACGTTTTACAAGCAGTTGATGATGGGCTGAAACCACATGTTAAACATTTAAAACGCGCTATTACTGAAGAAGATATTCTCCGATTATTAGATATCCGAATCATGCGTATCTCTAAATTTGATAGCAATAAGGCACAAGATAAAATTGAAGCACTTGAAGGAAATATAGAGCAAGTAAAACACGATTTAGAGCATTTGATTGATTTTGCAATTGCTTATTTTATCAAGCTAAAAGAGAAGTACGGAAAAGGGCGCGAACGCCAAACCGAACTTCGTGTTTTTGATGATATCGAAGCCACAAAAGTGGTTTTAAGAAACACTAAATTATACGTTAATAGAGAAGAAGGATTTGTAGGAACGAGTTTGAAAAAAGACGAGTACGTTACAGATTGTTCAGACATTGATGATGTAATTGTTTTTCTTCGGGACGGAAGTATGATGGTGACTAAAGTGGATGCCAAAACCTTTGTGGGTAAAGATATTATTCATATCGCCATCTTCGACAAAGGGGATAAGCGTACCATTTATAACGTGATTTATCGTGATGGTAAATCGGGTCCGTCTTATATAAAGAGATTTAATGTTTCTGGCGTAACCAGAGACAAACTATATGATTTGACAAATGGAACTAAGGGATCACAAATTTTGTATTTCACCTGCAATCCAAATGGAGAAGCTGAAGTGATTACGGTTCTCTTGCGTCAGATAGGAAGTATCAAGAAATTGAAATTTGATATTGATTTTGCTAGTATGGCTATTAAAGGACGCAGTTCGAAAGGGAATTTGGCCTCTAAACATCCAATTAAGAAGATTGAAATTAAAGAAAAAGGAATATCGACTTTACTGCCAAGAAAAGTTTGGTATGACGATACTGTTCAGCGATTAAATGTGGATGGACGAGGAGAGTTGCTTGGAGAATTTAGGCCAAGTGATAAAATATTGATTATCCAACATTCAGGAAAATTAAAAGTGATTACGCCAGAATTGTCTACTCATTTTGATTCGGATATGGTAGTGTTAGAAAAATGGGTTCCTAAAAAACCAATTTCGGCCATTTATTATGATGGAGAAAAAGAACGTTATTACATCAAACGCTTTTTGGTTGAAACCGAAAATAAAGAAGAGTTGATTATTACGGAGCATCCAAATTCACAATTGGAAATTGTATCAACGGATTACCGTCCAGTAGTTGAGTTGGTTTTTCCAAAGATAAAAGGGGTTCAAAAAGAATCGATGACAGTCGATATTGAAGACTTTATTGCGGTAAAAGGATTTAAGGCACTGGGAAATCAATTAACGACAGATAAGATCAAACAAGTGAATATGTTAGACCCATTACCTTATGAAGTTCCTGAAGAAATTGTTCCTGAGCGCCGAATCACAAACGACGACGGTACTGATGTTCAACTCGACGATGACGGACAAGTGATATTATTTTAATTATTAGAACATAAAAAAAAGCTCCGGAAGGAGCTTTTTTTATGTTCTAATAGTATTTAACTACTTCTTTTTAGTGACTTTCATATTGATCACTTCTACCATCAAAGAGAAAGAGATCGCAAAATACAAATATCCTTTTGGCACCGGTGTTACATGACTGCCTAAAATAAGCGCATTTGATAAGTGAGCACTTTCTGTAAGCAACATAAAGCCAATAAGAATTAAAAAAGATAACCCCAGAATTTGTATCGAAGGATGTTTATTGACAAAATTACCAACAGGAACAGCAAACTGCATCATGATAAGAACTGAAATTACAACTGCTGTTATCATGATGTATATAGCACCTTCTACACCATTAGTCATACCGACTGCGGTAAGAATACTGTCAAAAGAGAAAACCAAGTCAATCATAATGATTTGCAAAAGCACATTTTGAAATGATTTTGTGGCGGCTTTACCTAATTCCTTTTCTTCGAGTCCTTTTTCATCCACTTTTTCTCTGATTTCACTGGTACTCTTATAAATAAGGAATAAACCACCAAGTAGGAGGATGATACTTTGGCCAGATACTTGTGCACTAAACCAATCAAAATCAATGGAAAACCAAGGTTTTTTCATTGCGATTAAGTGAGATATCCCTAAAAGAAGTAAGATCCTCATGAACATAGCAAGAAACATCCCTATTTTAGTTGCTTTTTTGCGACTTTCCGGAGGTAATTTGCCCGTGGCAATGGAAATGAAAATGATGTTGTCTATTCCTAGAACAATTTCCAGAAATGTTAATGTTAATAGGGCGATCCAAGCATCAGGATTTAAAAATACTTCCATTTTGTTTTATTATGATTTAGTGATTGTAATAGACTCAAGTCCTCGTTTTTAGTCGGATAATTTTGTTACGGTTCCTTTTTGTTTTCCAGGGACTCCTACCATTCCAAATTCAAAGGTATATGTATTTCCTGATGTTGTCAAAATTTTCATGTCTATTGACTTTTCCTCTGCCATGTTTTTTGGATGTAATTTTTTCAAGATATACTCGCAATCGTTAATCCATCGTATCGATGCCGTATCTATTTTTCCATTGTAAGTTTCAATTTCCAGGCTGTCGTTACGTTCAAAAACAGTTGTTTTTTTAACCCCATTAACTTCATATTCAAAACTGAATTTACCGGTTTTAAAATCTTTGCAATTGCGTTCTACATTATAACAGGAAATTAATAATAGAAGTAGGGGAAGTAATAGTAATTTTTTCATTTTTAGTATTGGATTTTAATATCATATTTATCGAGAAGTCCAGGAATTCCTTGTGTGGAGAATCTGGCTTTTTTCATAGGATTGAATTCTGGGTCAATTTTATAATTGTAAGCTGTCAGGAAATTAACCTCCTTTAATTGGGTATCGTTAAAAATGGCGTTGTCTAAATTACAATTTTCAAAAACCGAATTAGAAAGCGTGCTTCCTATGAAACTAACTTCTTTCATCGAACAGTTATTGAATTTTGTCTTTGGCATTTTTTTATTGGCAAACGAAGAGTAATCCAAAACACAATCTTGAAAACTCACTGTAAATAAGAAATCATTACAGCTTTGAAACTGAATGCCCAATAATTTACAATTGGTAAAATGAACCGTTTTTAAACTGGTTCCCATTAAACTAGTCATCGAAAGATTGCAATCGATAAACTCGCAATCCATAAAGGTATTGTTTGAGAAATCACTGTTAGAGAAATCACAATTTTTAAAGACGCAATCTTCAAATTCCCGATTGCTGACTTTTTTGTCAATAAAAACGATTTTTTCAAATGTTTTTTGAATGTGAATCAAGTCTTCCATTAGTCGTTAAATAAAGCTTTCATAATAGTATTTAGTCCTTTAAACATTAAATACATTGCTCCCAGGCAGGCGGCAATACCAATGGCTAGAACGAGATAATGCCAAATATTTTGCTTGTTGATGAATGCATTGTAAATAACAGATGGGCCTATAAACAACAGAGGCAAAGCGCCGGTTAGGTATTTAATTCCTTTGGATAAAAGTTCTTTATTGGTTGCCATTAATTTTAGTTTAAAAGATTTGATTTAACAGCAAAGAGTGCTAAGTTTTTGCAAAGCACACGACGCTATAATTTCAGTATTTATTTATTATAGAATTCAACAGCTTTCCTGACACTTCCGTGTTCTTGTAATAACGTAGCTGCTTCTTCATAAGGAACTGGAATTTCTCCCATAATCATTTTTACGCCGCGATCAACGAGTTTGGTGTTGCTTAGTTGCATATCGACCATTTTGTTGCCTTTTACTTTCCCGAGTTGGATCATAGTAGCGGTCGAAATCATGTTTAACACTAATTTTTGTGCTGTTCCGGCTTTCATCCTTGAGCTGCCGGTTACAAATTCCGGGCCTACTACAACGTCAATAGGGAATTGTGCTGTTTTAGAGAGCGGACTTCCTGCATTACAAGAAATACTTCCCGTGATAATATTGTTTTTCTTACACGCTTCTAAACCGCCGATGACGTAGGGCGTTGTTCCTGATGCGGCGATACCTATTACGACATCATTCTCAGTTATATTTTGTTCTTGTAAATCGCTCCATGCTTGAGTTGCATTGTCTTCGGCATTTTCTACAGCTCTACGAATCGCCATATCACCACCGGCAATGATTCCGTTTACCAAGTCAAAAGGCACACCAAAAGTAGGAGGACATTCTGATGCATCCACAATCCCTAATCGTCCAGAAGTTCCAGCACCAATGTAGAACAATCTTCCACCCAATTTCATTTTAATAACAATTTGAGTGACTAAAGTTTCAATTTGGGGAAGTGCTTTTTCAACAGCATAAGGAACGGTTTTATCCTCTTGATTGATGTTAACAAGCAGTTCTTGTACGGACATTTTTTCCAGATGTTCGTATTTTGAGGATTCTTCGGTGGTTTTTATGAAGGTCATTTTTTGTATAATTGGACAACGCCAAAATTAATCTTTTTTATCGCAATCTCGAAATTTTCTATTCTTAGTTTTAGCTTTTTCACTGTCGATTTTCTTTAAATTTGATATAAATTGATTTACTTTTTTTAGTTTTTAATTTCTCGACTGGAGAAAGCTTTTCAAATTGTTGTCACGTGAAGTAAAATACTATATTTGTTAAATATTAAAAGATAAATGGATAGATTAAGCTTACTGCAGGGGACTGGTCGCATCTCAGTTTTTGTTTCTTTATTGCTTGCGTTTTTTTTATTAACGGTTAAAACCGAAAATAAATTAGCAAATCGTTTATTTGCCTGGTTTTTTATTTTCTCTGCTATCGATCTTAGCGGATTTTTTATTGACGCTGGTACTCGTAATGAGTTGAATTTAGAGATTTTTAGATCTACAGCCTGTTTGTTTGGAATGCCTTTATTTTATCTTTTTGTACTGGCGGTCTGTTATTCTGATTTTAAATTAAAGTGGAAACACTTAGTGCATTTGCTTCCTTTTTTATTGATAAATTTGGTTTTTATTCCAAGGATTTATCTTAGCACAAACATAGATAAAGATAGTTTTGCGGCAACACTCAATCAAATGCCAGAGATATACCTGATTCAGATTTTAATTGAATTTCAATATGTATTTTATATCGTCAGTGTTTTTTTGATTTTGAAAAAATATAGAGAAATCTATTTAGAAAATTACGCTGATTCGAGTACTGCTACTTATAAATGGCTTTTTCAGATAACTACTGTTTTCCTTATCGCACATTCTATTGTGGGATTAAAAAATATATTGCGTTATAGTGGTTTTAGAGAGATTTTTCTTTGGACAAATGTACTTGTAGGAGCTATAGCTTTGCTTATAACATGCTGGTTTATCATGAAAGCGCTCAATCATCCCGAACTTTTTAGAGGTGTTAATTCTAAATTGAAATTAGCAAAATATATTCTGCCGGAAGTCGAAGAAAAAATGGAATCTAAAGATGTTCAAGACGATACGATTTTCAGTCAAATTTCGAAATTGAAAAAATATATGAATGAAGAAGAACCTTTTCTTGATCCGTCACTTACTATTCAGGAACTCGCAAATCAAATTGATATTCCGGTTCGGGAGTTATCGGTTTTAATTAATCATCATATGGATCAGCACTTTTTTGATTTTGTAAATGAATATCGCATCCAAAAAGCGATGGGTATTTTAAAAGATCAATCTAGAAGTCAGCTTACCGTCCTAGAAATTTTATACGAAGTTGGTTTTAACTCCAAATCTTCTTTTAATACCTCTTTTAAAAAACACACCAATTTAACACCTACATCTTACAGAAACGCCTTGTAATAAGGAGTTTGTAAAAAGTCGTACTTCATACCTGATAAAGTCGAACTGATTTTCTGATTAGAAATTGGTTCGACTTTTTTTTGTCGGTCGAATTCTGAAAATTTCTAAGGCAACTTTGTTTCAAATTAATCAAAACAAGTTTTAAAATTAGAAATCATGAAAAAAGCGACTCTCCTTATTTTTTTAGTATTGCCTTTATTTTGTTTAGCACAAACATCATTCAAAGTAAAAGGAAAAATAGCAAACGAAACAATTCCATTAGAATGGGCAGATGTTTCCATATCGAATTCAGAAGGAAAAATTATAGACGGAACAATATCTAAACAAAGTGGTATTTTTGAAATCAACCTTAAAAAAGGATCCTATAAAATAGGAATCAGTCTTTTGGGATATACAGATTATGATAAAGAGATTACAATAGAGAATGATGCTGATTTAGGAACAATCATTTTAAAAGAAAGCACAACCAATTTAAATGAGGTTGTCATTGAATCTAAAAAGAAAACAATCGAACAAAAAACCGATCGTTTGGTTTATAATCTTGAAAACAATGTTACAACAGTTGGTGGAGACGCTTTAAGTGCGATTAATACAGCTCCCGGAGTTGTCGTTCAGAATAATATAATTAATATATTAGGGAAAGGAACTTCCCGTGTAATGATAGATGGACGAATGATTGAATTAGTAGGTGAGGAACTGAATAATTTTTTGAAATCAATTTCGGCTAGTGATATTAAAAATATTGAAATTATCAGCAATCCGCCGGCGAAATATGATGCTGAAGGATTGGGTGGATTGATTAATATCATTATGAAAAAAGGAGTTCGTGATTCTTGGAAAAACACAACTACGGTTTCTTATGATCAAAATAAATACAGTATCTACACTCTAAGAGACAACCTTTTTTACAATAAAAACAAGTTTAGGTTTTCTGCGAGTGTTAATGCGAAAACAGGTTATTTAAATGCTACTGATAATTTAGAGATGTATTTTCCTGATGGACTTTCCAAGTTGAAAAGTGTAACAAAGGTAAAAACTGAAAATCTTTCCGGTAAATTGGCTTTAGATTATGATCTTTCAGGACGCACTACTATTGGATTTCAATATTTAAACGATAGAAATAACCCTGATTTTAAATCGGATATTAGAATTGAGAATTACAACTCTCAAAATGAATTGGATAATGTTACACTGAACAATAGCTTCACTGACAAAGGATCAAAAAATCAAACGTATAATGCACATTTGATTGCCAAACTAGATCCCTTAAAAAGGAAGTTATCTTTTGATGTGGATTATTTTAATTACAGTTCAAAATTCAATAGGAATTTTGTCGCTAATAATTACACGCCAGATATGTCATTTATAGAAGTAAATCAGTCGGGAAGAAACATTTCGAATCAGGATATTGACAATTGGAGTTTTAAGGCAGATATGGAACATCCGCTTCAAGCATTGAATTTGTCTTATGGCGCAAAAATGAGTTTTACAAATAGTGTAAGTGATGTAGTCTATTATAATACAATTACAGGAACTCCGGAATTAGATCTGAATCAATCCAATCGATTTAAATACACTGAAAACAATCAGGCGGTTTATGTAAATGTGGATAAAAAACTAAATGAAAAATGGAATTTCCAAATGGGATTACGATTGGAGAACATTCAAACAAATGGATTTTCTGAAACAATGAATCAGGAAACAGAAAATAATTATTTGAAATTATTTCCAACGTTTTATGCTTCTTACAAGAAAAACGAAAACAATACTTTTAGTTTGAATTACGGAAAAAGAATCAACAGGCCACGTTTTAATTTATTGAATCCGTTCAGAATTTACATCAACAGCAATAGTTATTCCGAAGGAAATCCGTTTTTAAGGCCTTCATTTAGTGATAATTTCGAGTTGGTACATTCTTATAAAGAAATTTTGAGAACAAGTGTTTTTGTAAATGCAATCACAAACGGTTATGGAGTTTTGTTTACCTCAAATCCGGAAACTAATACACAAATTGTAACCCGTGAGAATTATTTTAAAAACTTAAATTATGGAATAGGGGAAAGTTATTCGACAAGTCTTGCAGATTGGTGGTCTAGTGAAAATTCATTGTACCTTTTGGGAGCAAAAACAGAATTTATTGCAGCTATCAATGCTACTCCATCAAACAGTTTACAAATTGATTTTTCGACAAATAATACTTTTTCATTAGGTAAAATGACAAAATTGCAAATCGATTTTACGTATACAAACCCTTTTAAATCCGGTTTATATGAAGTAGGATATGCCTCAAGTTTTGATATTGGTTTCAAACAGGATTTGTTTAATAAAACCATGCAGATTGCATTTTTGGCAAATGATATTTTTAATACCTCTTATTTAAAAGATTTTACTTCAGTTATAAACGGTGTAAAACAGGTATATGAGGAGAAACAAAGTAATCGATTTGTACGTTTATCTGTGGTTTATAATTTTGGAAACAAAAAAATCAATGTACAACAGCGTGATTTTGGAAATAAGGAGGAGAATAAAAGGACTGGAGGTAATTAGAAAATTGAAAGCTGGGAAACAGAAACCTCTTTATTTCTGTTTCCTAGCTTTATAAATTTATAAAAAATAAGCCAATGCAATTCCCAAAACAATCATGGAAACTTTGGCAATATTGAATTTATGTCCTTCACTACTTTCAAAAATGATAGTGGAGGAGATATGAAATAATATCCCGATGACAACGGCTGTGATTTCAGTGTAATAATCATTTAGTAATGGCAGATAATCAGATGCTAACGTCCCCAAAGGAGTCATTAATGCAAAGGTGAGCATGAAGCCAAAAATCGCTTTTTTGTGCAGATGTGAATTAATGAAAAAAGTGGTTAGGATAATCGCTATCGGTAAATGGTGGATAGCAATACCAACCGCTAAATCGTGGTGATGACTTACCGGAAAACCTTCCAGAAAGGCATGTATGCAAAGACTGATGAACAGCAACCATGGAATGTGGGCCATGTTTACGTGCCCGTGCGTATGTCCATGTTCTGCACCTTTTGAGAAAAATTCGAGTATAATCTGGAATAGAATTCCAAGCATTATGCAAATTCCTATATTTGGATTTTTACTTTCATAAACATCTGGCAACAAGTGCATCACAGTTAAAGATAATAGAAAAGCGCCACTAAAAGCCAATAGTAACTTTAGGTTGGTTTTGTTATTAGGTTTTAAAAACAAAGCGATCCCATATCCTAGTAGTACTGAGAGTAAAGGTAAAAGGTAATTCATACTTAGTTGTTGAATTGTTGTTTTGGTGCAGTCCCGAATCGTTCCTTTATAGGGGCGACTATATAAATTTACGAATTGCCGAATAGATTATTTAAAAATCATTATTAATCTCTCGCTTTCATTTCTATAGAACTTTTTCAATTTATAGTCTCCAAAAGTGTCTAAAAGATAGATTCCGGCTTCTTCCATTAATGCTTCAAAGTCTTGCAGTGTTAGGGCTTTTACTTTTTCGGTGAAATGAAATTTTTGTCCTTTGTCTTCAAAGTCAATTTCTTTATAGATATGTCCGTCTTTTAAATAGCGCTTTAAATGAAAATGAATTCCTTCGACCGTTTTTGTTTCTTCTGGAACTAGCGTATTAAGCACTTGGTTCACATTCATGAAGTCAATCACGGCAAAACCATATTCAGATAAGCTTTCTTTGATCGCTATTAGAGTCGTAAGATTGTCTTCGTCTTTTTCGAAATAACCAAAACTGGTAAACAAATTAAAAATGGCGTCGTATTTCTCTTCAAAAGGCTCTCTCATGTCATGCACTTTAAAATGCAAAGTGTCATTTGTATTTTTACTAGCTTCGACAATACTGTTTTCAGATAAATCAGCTCCCAAAACATCAAAGCCTAATTGGTTCAAATAGATCGAGTGACGGCCTTTGCCGCAAGCCAAGTCAAGTACTTTGGCGTTTTCAGGAAGATTGAGGTAGTTCGTTATGTTGTCCATAAAAAGCTGCGCTTCGGTATCGTTTCGCTCTTTGTAAAGGATATGATAGTAAGGTGTATCGAACCATGAACTGAACCAAGTTTCTGTTGGTTGTTCTGGATTTATATTCGCTGGTTTTTGTTCTTCAGACATTTATTCTTTTTCAATTAATTCAAGTCCCGCAAATTTAGTGTATTTTTGCTGAAAAATAACGAAACCGTGCAGATACACTAAGATTCTCGTTGAGAAACCTTTAATTTTGATCACGGATTAAACATAAAGCAGAAAAAGGTCTGTTTTAATTGATACACACAAATGGAAAATAATTTTAAGATGGTTGCCAAAACCTTTTTTGGTTTTGAGGAAATATTAGCAAAGGAATTACAAATGTTGGGCGCACAAGATGTGGAACAGGGAGTAAGAATGGTAAGTTTTAAAGGGGATAAAGGGTTTATGTACAAAGCGAATTTGTCATTACGTACCGCTTTAAAAATTTTGAAGCCTATTTATTTTTTTAAGGCAAACAATGAACAAGCTTTATATAAAGGAATTTCTGGCGTAAACTGGTCAAGATACATCAATGCCAATCAAACTTTTGTGATTGATGCTACAGTGCATTCAGATAATTTCAATCACTCTGAATTTGTATCTCAAAAATGTAAGGATGCGATTGTAGATCAATTTAGAGAACGTACAGGACAACGTCCAAGTATTGATAAAATACACCCAGATTTAAGAATCAACATTCATATCGACAAAGACCAAGTTTCTGTTGCATTAGATACTTCAGGAAACTCATTGCATCAACGTGGATATAGAACAGCAACCAATATTGCTCCTATAAATGAGGTATTGGCAGCAGGTGTTTTATTGCTTTCAGGTTGGGACGGGCAAGGTGATTTCTTGGATCCAATGTGTGGTTCAGGTACTTTCTTGGCTGAAGCAGCTATGATTGCTTGTAATATTCCGGCAAACATTAACCGTAAAGAATTTGCATTCGAAAAATGGCATGACTGGGACAATGATTTGTTTGACAATATCACAGACAGTTTATTGAAAAGAGTAAGAGAATTTCATTACACCATAAAAGGTTTTGACAAAGCGCCATCTGCGGTAAGCAAAGCAAAAGACAATATTAAGAATGCCAATTTAGAAGAATATATCACCATTGAAGAGAAAAATTTCTTTGACACTGAGAAAACGACACAAGGAAAATTACACATGGTATTTAACCCTCCTTATGATGAGCGATTGGATATTCATATGGAAGAATTCTACAAAAATATTGGCGATACTTTGAAGAAAAATTATCCTGGAACTAATGCTTGGTTCATCACAGGAAATCTAGATGCATTGAAATTTGTAGGATTAAAACCTTCAAGAAAAATCAAACTTTTCAACGCTAGTATTGAAGCGCGATTGGTTAAATACGAAATGTACGAAGGAAGTAAAAGAACAAAATTTCAGACTCAGGAACCAGATAATACTGCGGCTATTTCAGACAATAGTGATCAGTAATCAGTTTGCAGTAGTAAGTGATAGGTTTACAGTGAACAGTTTTAGAACAATAAAGAGTATATCAGTTAGAACAAAAAATTGAGACAATAAAACTCCGCAAAGTCTCCCCTTCCTTCGGAGGGGGTTGGGGGGAGGATAAAATATAGATACAATGAGTAAATTACAAGTAAGAGCATTTTTATACCAATTGGGCTGTTTTGCCATACTATTCATTTCAGCACGTTACCTTGTGGAACGTTATACAGAATTAATAGGCTTCTGGATTCCTTTGACTGCCTTTGTTGTTGGGACGCTTTTGTCTCCAAAATTTCAAGCCGTTAAAACTAAGGATGGCGAGAAATTGTATATGAAATGGATTTTCACCAAAGGAGTAAAAGAAATAGGATAACGTTTATTCAAAAAACACATCAAAAAAGAACCGCAGCTTCACTGATTATTAAAATCATGAACTGCGGTTTATTATTTTTGAGTTAGTAATACTATAGATTAAAACTCTGTAATCTATGTCAAATGAAATGCCTTTCTAATCACAATAAAGGCTATGTTTCTATGTGTTTTAAAAAACAAGCCTATCATAGAAAAGTAAAATGTTCCTACCGCAAATGCGCAAATTTTTATTTTTGAATAAGTAACGATAGCTTAGAATTATGAAATCTATCTCTAAACACAATAAAATCTACCTTTCTATGTGTTGAAAAACAAGATTAAGAAACTTTACTTTTTCTTTTCTCCTTTTTTAGGCGCTACAACTGGTATTACTTTCTTTTTATAAATAGGAATGAAATAGGAAACAGTATAATTAAAACCTACTCCAAAATCACCGTTATAGGTTCTATTAAAGCCAGGAATATAGAGGTTCTCAAAATTCGCCGGCTCTTTATTAGAAACCAATCGGTTCAAGCGAAAGCTGAATCCCACAAAAACATTATCAAACACTTTTGCTTTTACCCCGGCAACCACTTCGATCCAGCTGGCTGTTAATCCGTTAAATTTTGCTCCCGAAGCAATGGCAGGTATTTCTCCAAAATAAGGATTGGCGTTGTAAATTTTATAGCTATTCAACTCCTGATTAAAAGTACTAAAACCATAGCGCAACCCAATAGAGATAATATTCTCCATGTCTAACCAGTTTTCGTAAGCATTGTAATCAAAACCTGCTTTTAGATATGATCCTTTTGTTGTAAAATTCAATCGGGAATCATCGGTAGTTTTATTTTCATTTCCAATTTCGGCAGCCAAAAAATATTTCTTTGTCAATCGATAGTCACCCACAAATTCGATTCCCTTATAATCCTTGTCATACAAGGCACGGCTTACTTTGAATAGATCAATACCCACTCGCAATCCATAACGGTTTGTTTTTACAGGAACCGCTATATTTTGTTGCTCATCTGGCAATTTCACTGTCTTTAAATTCCCGTTATCAGGAATTATAGCTTTAGTACTTGTACTGTCAGCCACATTTTTAAGCGCAGTAGTTTGCTTCGCCAGTTCGCCTTTTTGGCTAGTGTCTTGCGCCTGAGCTAAAAGTAAAGATAAAACTAGGCAAATACTAAAAATATATTTCAAGATGTGTTTCGTTTTCGTTAGCGATACTACTGTTTTTAACTGCAATGTATTGAATCCATTTCTTATCTGCTGTCGCAGCATCAGTATGAACATAAGGCGTTTGAGGATCTAAGGTATAATTAGTTTTAAAACCACAGGCACGGGATACAAATAACTCTTCTCGCACATAATTAAATTTAAGGATGTCTTCGTTTACTAATCCAGGATTTGTACTTCCATAGTTTAAAATGAAACTGAAAGTAGTCGCATCTGCATCTGTTTTCAGAGGAATTGAAACCGTACTTCCATTAATCAAACTACTACCATTAAAAATAACACCATCGGTTATTCCTTCGCCGGTTATTTTTAAATTCGTTACATTTTTTAAAACGGACGAATTCGTGACATCATAAAACGAAATCACTAAGCGGGGAGTGGTAACCGTATTGGTATCACAGATATCGTCTTTCTCACAACCGGAGAAAGACAAGGTGATAACAAACAGTAACAGTATTATTTTTTTCATAAATGGGTAAAATTCCAATTTTTAAAAATTCCAAATTCCAAATTCACATGCAAAACTCAATGTCTCTAAACTCTAACTTTACTCTTATCTTCTTTCTAAAAGAACCACATTCTCTACGTGATGCGTTTGCGGAAACATATCCACGGGACGTACGCGAGCCACTTTATATTTCTCGTCCATCAAGCCTAAATCGCGGGCTTGTGTAGCGGAGTTACAACTTACATAAACGATTTTTTCAGGAGCAATTTTCATAATTTGTTCAATTACATCTTTGTGCATTCCATCTCTTGGTGGATCAGTGATGATAACATCAGGTTGTCCGTGTTGTGCGATGAAATCATCGTTAAAAACGACTTTCATGTCTCCTACAAAGAACTCACAATTATCAATATTATTACGTACAGCATTTGCTTTAGCATCTTTGATGGCATCAGGGACACTTTCTACACCTATAACTTTTTTTGCTTTTTTAGAAACAAACTGAGCAATAGTACCCGTTCCAGTATATAAATCATAAACGATTTCATTTCCAGTTAAACCGGCAAAATCTCTCGTTATTTTGTACAATTCATACGCTTGATCAGAATTGGTTTGGTAGAATGATTTGGCATTAATACTAAATTTCAAACCTTCCATTTCTTCCAGGATGTAATCGCGTCCTTTATATAGTTTAATGTCAGTGTCGTATAAAGTATCGTTTGCTTTATTATTCACTACATATTGCAAAGAAGTAATTTGTGGGAACTTCTCATAAAGATGATCCAAAATCAATTCTCTATTTGCTTTGTCGTTTTCAAAAAACTGAATCAACACCATGATTTCTCCCGTAGAAGAAGTACGCAACATTAAAGTACGTAGCAAACCTTCGTGTGCTCTAGGGTTAAAGAAAGTCAGACCATTTGCATTAGCAAAATCTCGTACTTCGTTTCTGATTGCGTTTGATGGATCTTCTTGTAAATGACATTTGTTGATGTCCAGGATTTTATCCCACATTTTCGGAATATGAAATCCTAATGCATTTCTGTTTCCTAAATCTTCCGTACTACCTATTTCGGCTTCGGTCAACCAACGGCTGTTTGAAAACGAAAACTCCATTTTGTTCCTGTAGAAAAACTGTTTTTCTGAACCTAAGATTGGTTCAAATTCAGGAAGTTCTACTTTTCCTATGCGTTGCAAGTGGTTCAACACTTCATTTTGTTTGTAATACAACTGTTGGCTGTATTTCATATTTTGCCATTTACAACCGCCACAAACACCAAAGTGCTC
The DNA here is from genome assembly GCF_058725285.1 of Flavobacterium sp. DW-iso2. Classification (NCBI taxonomy): domain Bacteria; kingdom Pseudomonadati; phylum Bacteroidota; class Flavobacteriia; order Flavobacteriales; family Flavobacteriaceae; genus Flavobacterium; species Flavobacterium sp. DW-iso2. Next base: position 118,588 of record NZ_JBZXDY010000001.1, read on the forward strand.
ACAGATAGGTTCTATACGATGTTCTGAATATTCATGAAAATGAATCGCTTTTCCTTCGTAATAGGCCTTGCGCTTCTTAAAAGTTTGCACGTCAACCACATCACCCGGAACCACATTTGGGATAAACACTACTTTCCCATCAGGGGCCTTTGCTACTGATACTCCTTTTGCACCTGCATCGATGACTTTTATCTGGTGAAACACCACCTTGTCTGTATTTTTCTTTGCCATGGCGCAAAAATAAGCGTTTGTACCTTAATATTTTCAAAAAGAGATGATTTTTATTTGTGCCTATTCCCGCTTTCCGCTACAAATCCCCAGTTCTTCAAGCAAGAATACTACCCCAGTAAAGGAGCTTCCTGCGGTCGCTCTTTACTAGCAAGTATTCTAAAGCTTTCCATCCTGCGGGTTTTCCGCTAGAATCAGGGGCAAGGGAGTAGATTCCGAATTAAAAATGATTTTTACGTTTCATCCATTCATAATTCACGATCGTCAGAAAATAGAAAACTACATCTGCACAAATTTTCCCAGCCATAATACCAGTTAATGCGTTTCCAGTGAAGATAGGCAACCAATACATACAAAACGGACGAATAAATAAAATATCTAATGCGGCAGGATATCCAAATTCCAGTAATAGATTTTTGATAATCATCAGCACGTCTCTGAAAGTCGTCTTTTTTTGTATGGCTTTGTTCTTTTTGGAACGGTGGTAGTACGCCAAGCTGATAATCACACTATAGAAGGCAAAATATTCAATAAATGTAATTAAGTAAGCCGTGGTCAAACCACTAAAGATTCGGCTAAACTGGGAACCCAACAAAGCAGCCGTTGTCGCTGCCAACTCGGCATACTTATAGCGGTCAAACCATTCTTTAAACTGTGTTTTAGAAAGCATAATTGCGTATTTCTACTTTAATGAAAGACAAAACTAGACAAAATTACGGTTAGTGAACAGCAAAGTTGTTTCTGCAAAGGATTAACCTTAATACAAGATTTCTTTATGAAGTTAGGATTGCGAGTACAAATGAGGAACATCTACTGGCTGATGGGAAACATCAACTAAACTTCTAAAATCTTTTCCCGTAGGTTCTTCAAAAACTTCTAATTTAAATTGAGAGGTAATCGTTAGTAAATGATCAAAAATATCAGATTTGACTACCTCATATTTTTCCCATTCTTTTTCATAAGTGAAACAATAGATTTCTAGCGGCATCCCTTTAGAAGTTGGGTCTAATTGCCGAACCATATTTGTCATTTCTATATTGATATTTGGATTTGAAAGAATATAGTTTTCGGCATAAACTCTAAAAACGCCAATATTAGTCAAGCTTTTGGCATTAACTACGTTAGATTCATTATCAATTAACGCAGAATTGGATTTTTTAATTTCTTTTTCTTTCTCAAGGATGTAGTCTCTTATGAGTGTATATTTTTTAAACTGTTCCAGCATTTGATCATCACAAAAACAGAAACTACTTACTTTTAGATAAATGGCTCTTTTGATTCTTCGCCCTCCTGAATTACTCATTCCGCGCCAGTTTTTAAACGAGTCAGTAATGAAAGCGTAGGTAGGAATCGTAGTGATTGTTTTATCCCAGTTCTGGACTTTAACAGTGCTTAAATTGATGGACATGACGTCGCCATCAGCATCATATTTTGGCATGGCAATCCAATCGCCCACGCGCACCATATCATATACGGACATTTGAATGCTGGCCACAAAACCTAAAATAGTATCCTTGAAAATTAATAACAAAATAGCAGTCATCGCGCCCATGGCTCCCAGGAAGTAAAAAGGACTCTTTCCTAAAAGTAAAGACAAAATGAGAATTCCACCTATGAAATAAACAATGATATTCAATACTTGAATGTAACTTGTAACGGGCTTGTCCATGAAAATAGGCGACTTGGATAGAATGTTATCAAAGACCGCCAGCAAAGCAATAATCGTCCAGACGATTACTAAGAGAATTACAATCATGGCTAGCGTAACGATATAATTTGCAAGTGTTGGATACTCCGCAAATATGGAAGGCACTATGACAATGACGAGAAGCGCCGGAATGATATAAGCAAGTTTATCAAATATTTTTTTCTCGATTAAGATGTCGTCCCAGGTAATCTTAGTTTTTAAAAATAGTTTGTGTATCGAGTCAATAATTAGTTTTTTGGTTAACAACCAAGCGATAAAACAAAGAATAAGTAAACCCAAAAGTAGTATTGGAAGATTGATGTAGTGAGCAATTCGAGGATCTATATTAAAAAAATCAGTTAACCAACTAGGATCTAGTTGTATGGAGGGATATTTTTCGTCAGGTAGAATCATTGCTATAATTTGTTTTATGCAAAGGTAACATTCACAATTGAAGACACTAACAGAACCAAAGGATTGGCTTTTTCTTAACAAAGACTGGATTGTGTTTTAGACTACTATTTTCACTACGCCATAAATTGTCGAGGATTGCAAGCTTCAGCTAGTTAAAAACGCTGATTACTTTCAATTTCTAATTTTAGTGTATCAATGAGTACTCGACTTGTGTTTTAATTGAATAGGCAAATAAACACCTTCGAAGTCAGGAGACTTCGAAGAGCATTGGTAATGTTTTGATTAAAAGCTAATTATTTTGATAGGTCTTTGTGATGTTACGATTTACTCGATCAAAAGTCAATACCAATTTTACCTCATTAATTAATCGCTTTAAACTGTTTCATCTCTTGTAATGGTTCGATGGCATTGTAATCTTTCCATATCTTAGGATCATAGGATTTGATCGTTGTAAATTTAAAATCGGTTTCCTTTATTTTGTCAATCGCCCCTTCGGCTATTGTAGTACGAGACATATTTAGGAATTCCGTTTTGCTACTCGTATTGGCTTCAATTTTTAAATCCAATTCAAGCACATCCTTTTCGCTACTTGTTAATTCTATAAATTTCACGGGACGGTTTAAATAAAAGTAATTTCCTTTCTCAATAGCGGCATATTGCATGTAGTAGCTATCGTCTTCGGTTCTTTTTTTGTAAATTATGCTTCCTTTACTAACATTTTCGGACACTTTAATTCCCAAAAGAAACTTCATGTTAAAATTATGCACCTTTTCACCGTTATCTAAAACATAATCAGTTCTCAGGACGGCATAATCAGTTTCAGAAATATACAATTTACCCACATACATGGCTTTGCTTTTTCGAGGTTTAAAAGTAAGAACGTAAGCAAATTCATTTTCATTAGTGTAAGTCGTACCTTCAAAAGTATAGTCATACAGCTCTGGTTTTTGTATAAAATCAAACTTCTTGTTGTTTAACAAATTGGTTTGATACATAAAGCTGCTAAGGTTACTTTTTGTAGCAGTTAACTGACTGTCTATTTCTATGTCAATACCTTTGTTTTTCTTTTTATTGAAGTCTTTACGTAAAGAAATCGTATCTCTTGATCCAAAAAGTCCACTTTTTGCGCGATAATATTTAGTGGAGTCTAAGTGTTGTAACATCATATTCATAGCTGTTTTTTCTAAATCGTCTAGGGACGTAGACTCTCCTTCATTTTTTAAGACAGTAGCTTTTAAAACAGCTAGTTTGGAGGTAAACACAAACTTATCAGCTTTTTTGGTTTTAACCGAATAGTAGTTACAAAGAATATCGGTAAATGATAACGGCGGATGCGATATTAATTTTTTAGAAAAACCCTGCAAGTCATTGTTGACTTTCAATAAAGCTTGCTTGCTAAAACCAGTTGATTTGTTAATCTCCACATCGATTATGGAAGGATTAAAATAATTAGAGGTTCTGTAGAAGAACATTTCTTTTGACCCTTTTTCGCCAGTGGTATAATTACGGCTCAAGTTGGCTTTTACATTAGCCATAATCTCATATGGATTGGGTTTTATATTGGATACAGCAACATCATTTAGTTGAAAAACACCAGGTGCCAGTTTAATGCTATAATCAAGTCTTTTTAATTCGGCGACGGTCAATTGCTGATTAACATAACCCAAATAGGAAACTGTAATTAGGGTTTCGTCCTTACTGTTGTTTTCTGAGAGTGTAAAATAGCCTTCACCATTAGAAACCAAATTTTCAGATTCGTTTACCTTAATATTAGCATACGGAATACTTTCCCCAGTTGCGGAATCAATGATTTTACCTTTTATGTTTTGAGCAACTCCTAGCTGAAAAAGGAATAAAATGAAAAAAGAATTAATTAAAATTTGCTTCATTTTTTAAAATGTTTAGTTGTATTAATTATGATGATTGTCTTTAGATACTAAATTGATTTTTGAGATAAAAATTAATGTTTCTATTTTTCAAATGTAAAGGTTATTAGAATAGGAATTAGAGCGTATTTATTAATTTTATGTTAATTTTCTTACTAAATTAAAATTTGTACTTAGGTGCGAAAATTAAACCCATCCCGTTCAGCGGTAGTGCTAAAAAGGTTGATTATAAAATTTTTAAAACTAAACTTTAAAATAGAATTAAACATAATATCTTTACGTTTCTATAATTAGCTTTTATTTAAATGAAAAAACTATTACTTATTGCGATTTTCGCAATTACCGCAGGTGTTTTTGCTCAAGATAACACTCCAAGCACTGTTGGTCAGTACTACACTAAGAGAGAAGTACACATTAAAATGCGTGACGGAGCATCGCTTTATACTGCGATCTACACGCCCAAAGACCATTCGAAAAAATACCCAATTATCATGCAACGCACTCCGTACAGCTGTGCACCTTACGGCCCTGACCAATTCAAGAAAAGCATTGGCCCTAGCGAAACTATGATGAAAGAAGGCTATATTGTAGTTTACCAGGACGTACGTGGACGATGGATGAGTGATGGCTTGTATGACAATATGCGAGCGTTCATTCCTAATAAAAAATCAAAGATGGATGTTGATGAAGCTTCAGATACCTATGATACCATTGACTGGTTAGTCAAAAATGCAGACAATAATAATGGAAATGTAGGTGTATGGGGAATTTCATATCCGGGCTTTTACTCCACTTATTCGTTGTTGAGTAATCACCCTGCTTTAAAAGCAGTTTCTCCTCAGGCCTGTATCAGCGATTTTTTCTTTGATGATTTTCACCATAACGGTGCGTATTTATTGAGTTATTGGAAAGCGACACCACTTTTTGGTATTCAAAAATCAGAACGCACAACCACTTCTTGGTACAAATTCCCTGATTTAGGAACCAAAGATGATTATCAGTTTTTTCTAGATGCAGGACCGCTGGCTAACTTGGATAAATATTACGGAAAAGAAGATGAATTTTGGCAACAGCTAAAAGACCATTCCAGTTATGATGATTTCTGGCAAAAAAGAGGGATTCTGCAACACTTAAAAGACATTAAACCTGCAGTGATGACCGTAGGTGGTTGGTTTGACGCCGAAGATTTATACGGACCTTTGAATACCTATCAAGCTATAGAGAAAACAAGCAAGAATTACAATACAATTGTTATGGGTCCATGGAGTCATGGAGACTGGGCGAGAGATGGAGCGAAAGCTGTTATTGGAAACATAAATTTTGGTGATAGTATTTCGGGGTTCTTTCAAAAAAATATTGAAGCTAACTTTTTTCGTCATTTCTTAAAAGATAATGGTAAAGGAGAAAACAAACTACCAGAAGCTTATGTTTTTGATACAGGATCTAAAGATTGGAAAACGTATGACGTTTGGCCACCAAAAAATGCAGCAAAAGAAAGCTTTTATTTGGCACAAGATAAATTAACGAAGGCAGCATCAAATGAGGTTGGTTTTCAAGAGTATATCAGTGATCCTAAAAAGCCTGTTCCTTTTACGGAAGATATCAATCAAAAAGGGATTACACCAAGAAAATACATGACCGATGACCAGCGTTTTGCAGCCCGCCGTCCTGATGTATTGGTGTATGAAACAGAGATTTTAAAGGACAATATGACGTTGGCTGGAGATATCTTGGCACAATTACAAGTTTCCACTTCAGGAACAGATTCGGATTGGATTGTGAAAGTAATTGATGTTTTTCCTAGTGATGAGCCAGAAACGGCTGAGGTAGCACCCTATTTAAAAATGAGCAATTACCATATGATGGTACGAAGTGAAGTGATGCGTGGTCGTTTTAGAAATAGTTTTATCAATCCAGAACCTTTTGTGGCTAATGAGAAAACAGCGGTAAATATTAAATTGCAAGATGTGATGCATACGTTCAAAAAAGGGCACAAAATCCAAATCCAAATTCAAAGTACGTGGTTTCCTTTGATTGACTTGAATCCACAAACTTTTGTAGAGAACATCTTTTATGCAAAACCAGAAGATTTTAAAAAGCAAACACAACGCGTGTATGATGATTCTAAAATTATATTTACAGTTTTGAAATAATAGATTGCTACTTTCAAACAAAAAACCCAATCCTATTCATTAGTGATTGGGTTTTTTTGTTTTTAGGGGGAGGATTATTATTGAGTTGCGAGTGTAAATTGGATGGCTTTCTCAACAAGCGGTTCCATAACCTGATAACCAGCTTTGTTAGGATGCACTCCGTCATTTGAATAAGTAAAGGGCAAGCCTTTTTTATCGTCAACCATCTCGGAGTAATAATCAACATAGGCGATGTTATAGGACTCGGTATAATGTTCAATATTTTTATTTAAGGCTATAATGGTATCTGCAGGTTTTTCTTTAGGTTTCCAATAAAAATAATTGGCAGGTAAAACAGAACACAAAACAACCTTGATGCCATTAGCCTGAGCGAGTTCTATCATCGAAAAAATATTGTTTTGGATCATTTCTAGAGTCGAAGGACCAGTGTTGCCAGCAATGTCATTTCCGCCGGCAAGAATAACAACTAATGCTGGCTTTAAGTTAATGACGTCGGCTCTAAAACGCAGCAGCATCTGCGGTGTCGTTTGCCCGCTGATTCCTCGATTGATATAGGGTTTTCCTTGAAAAAAATTAGCATTAACAGTGGGCCAAAATTCAGTTATGGAATCACCCATAAAAACAACCCTTCTTTTCCCGATTTCAGCGTCTTTTATGGCAGCATTTTCTTTTTTGTATTTGTTCAAATAAGGCCAGTCATGAGCTTGTGTTTTTTGTGCCATAAAGAATTATAGATAGAATTGTGAAAAGTGATTTGAATACTTTAGTAGTAAACAGAGTCGTTATATACTATTAAGTAACACTTTTAAAGGAACAAATTTAATAATTTTAAATTAATAAGTAGCCCTGACAATTTTCCGTTATGAAAAAGTTGTAATTGCTTTTAACATAGTTTTTTTTTATAAACAAGAAAAGAGTATTTCCAAATTGAACCAACTTTTAAATTTTCGTTAAAAAATCTATGAAGTTAAAATACTACATTTTTAAAGTCTTAAATTTGAGTAAATTAAAAAACACAATTATGAAAAGAAATGCAACCGCAGTATGGAATGGTTCTCTTAAGGAAGGCGCTGGAAAATTGACAACACAAAGTAAAACATTAGAAAATACACAATATTCATTCAAATCTCGTTTTGAAGAAGGAGTAGGTACAAATCCTGAAGAATTAGTAGCTGCAGCCCATTCGGGTTGTTTTACGATGCAACTTTCAGCTTATATTACCGAAGAGGGTTTTGAAATTGAAAGTATTGAAACTAAATGTGACATTGATCTAGTGGATGGGGCAGTTATTAGTTCTCATTTAACGGTAAGTGCTAAAATAAAAGGGATATCTGATGATGCTTTTCAACAACAAGTTACAAAAGCGGAGAAAAATTGCCCAATTTCTAAATTACTGAACGCTGCTATTTCTACAACTGCCACGTTGGCTTAAAATAGCATTTTAAATTATATAAAAAAGTCTCCAAAGAGTAAAATGGAGACTTTTTTGTTGTAAAAAAACTTTTATGATAGTGATTTGCTAAAACAAACACTATCGTCTATTCCTTCATATTGACCATAATTAGTTGTGACAGAATATCCATTCTTTTTGTAAAGCGCAATCGCTTCAGGATATCTTCTGCCTGTTTCTAAAATACAACTGGTAAACGACAATTCTTTAGCCCAAAATTCTAAGGCGCCTAATATTTTAGAAGCAATGTTTTTACCGCGGTTCTCAGGATTAACAAACATTCTTTTTATTTCGGCAGTTTCACCTTGATATACTTTAAAAGCTCCACAGCCTACCGCTATATTGCCATCATAGGCAACCACAACATATTTTATACTGTCAGTTTTATTGAATTGGGCATAAAAGATATGTTCTTCGCCATCCCGAATCTGGATGTCTTTGTCAAGCAGCGTAATTAATTGGATGAAATCAATATTATCTGGGTTTGTTCTTAAAATTGTTATCATTTATTTAATCAAATAAATCAGAGGACAAATAGCGGTCTCCTCGGTCACAGATTATAGCTACGATTACACCCGATTCTAATTCTTCGGCTATTTTTAAGGCCGCTGCCACAGAACCACCGCTGCTCATTCCTGCAAAAATACCTTCTTCAAGTGCAAGCCGTTTTGTCATTGCCCGCGCTTCAGTTTCGCTTACTTCCATAATGCGGTCTACTTTTGAGGAATCAAATATTTTAGGTAAATATTCCTGAGGCCATTTTCGAATACCTGGAATTTGAGAGCCATCACTCGGTTGTGCACCAACTATTTGTACATTTGAATTTTGTTCTTTTAAGTAGGTAGACGTTCCCATAATGGTACCTGTAGTCCCCATGGCAGCAACAAAATGAGTTACGGTGCCATGCGTGTCATTCCAGATCTCTGGACCAGTCGTTTTATAGTGGGCTTTCCAGTTATCGTCATTGGCAAACTGATTAAGCATGATATAACCACCTTCAGCCACTTTTTTGTCTGCATAATCTCTGGAGCCTAATATTCCTTCTTTTGCAGAAGTTAGGATTACCGTCGCACCATAAGCGCGCATGGTTTGGGTGCGTTCCTTGGTTGAATCTTCAGGTAATACAAGTTCGATTTCTATATTCAACAATTGGGCAATCATAGCCAATGCAATTCCCGTATTTCCACTAGTGGCTTCAATCAATTTATCTCCTTTTTTGATGTCGCCTCTTTCTAAAGCGGATACAATCATATTATAGGCAGCACGATCTTTTACAGAACCTCCAGGATTGTTTCCTTCGAGCTTCAACAATAATTTTACATTCTTATTTTTAATCAAATTGACGCTTTCTACCAAGGGGGTATTCCCAATTAGGTCTAATAATTTTTTAGGTTCCATGCTATCTTAGTTCTTTTATTTTTACTTCTGTGGTTGTAGTGTTGGTCACTAGTGAATTTTCTGGAATGGATTTAGTAACCCAAGAGTTTCCACCAATGATACTATTTTTACCGATTACAGTATTTCCTCCTAAAATGGTTGCATTAGCGTAAATACATACGTTTTGCTCCACTGTGGGATGTCTTTTTGCATTTTTCATTTCTTTACTAACGCTGAGCGCTCCTAAGGTTACCCCTTGGTATATTTTTACAGATTTTTCAATGACTGTAGTTTCTCCAATTACGATACCAGTGGCATGATCTATAAAAATGGGGGAATCTATTTTGGCACCGGCATGGATGTCCGTTCCAGTGATTCGATGTGCGTATTCGCTCATCAATCTGGAAAAGAGAAGTAGGTCTAAAAGATAGAGCTCGTGGCTCAGTCTATAGATGGCAATAGCATAAAATCCAGGATAGCCAAGATATACTTCCTCGATACTATTAGAAGCAGGATCATTTTCCAAAAAATAATTAGCATCTTGATTTAATTTTTCAAGAACGGAAGGCAGTTTTTCTAAATAGTGTTCCCAAATAGAATCACAGATTCCTGTCGGCTTTTTGCAGGCAATTACAGAAATTTCTTTGAAAAGAACTTGAAGTTCGTCAATACTTTCGCTCAACGGCGCATTGGCATCAAATAAAGTATAGAATAATTTTTCAGTAAAATCTTCTATTTTTGTTTTGATTCCGTAATTAATGGAGGATTGCCCCTTTAAAGAGATTATATTTTTAATAATCAGATCTTTTGTCATGATTATGGGATTGAATGATTAATAGAAAAGGCTTAAAGTACGCAGTAATTAGAAACAGCAACAATAATTCCCTGTTGAAATTGGAGGTGCATGTTGCTTATTATTTTGTTTTTGGTCTCAATAAATAAGACGAAACAAATATATTGAACTATTTTCAATTAAACTCTAAGAACTGCCATAGTCTGAGTTGAAGAGTACCGATTTAAATTTAAATGGGTTCAGAGTTCATTATTTTCATAAAAGAGGTTTTTAAATCCGTAAATTAGCATAGTAAAAACGATACAGATGGCTATTGTCCCCACTTTTAAGAGTGATCTTTCAAACAAGGAATTCCCTTTGATGGATAAGATCTCTGGAAAAACAATTCGAAATCCAATTTTAGCATTGATGCAGAATGATTTTCCGAATTTTTCGAAGGAGCAATCACTATCCGTTTCAGAACTAAATTTATATAGGCAAAAATACATTTCAAGCTATTTATTGAATGAAATAGGGGTGCTTTCGAATATTGAAAATAAAGTTAACGATGAATTAAAAGAATATGATTCTTTAGTTAGCACAATTGAAGAAAAAGTAGAACCCCGAACTTTTGGACAGATTATAGCAGATAAAGTGGCTAATTTTGGAGGAAGTTGGAAATTTATAGTTCTGTTTGGGATTTTTATTCTACTTTGGATTTCAGCAAATATATATATTCTTTACAATAAAGGATTTGATCCTTATCCCTTTATTTTATTGAATTTAATTTTATCTTGTATTGCAGCATTGCAAGCTCCAGTTATTATGATGAGCCAAAACCGCCAAGAAGAAAAAGACCGTGACAGAGCCAGAAGGGATTATATGATCAACTTAAAATCAGAACTTGAAATTAGAATGCTTCATGAAAAACTGGACCATTTAGTTAGACATCAACAAGAACAATTAATAGAAATTCAAAAAATACAAATTGAAATAATGAATGATATTTTGAGCAGCATCAACAAATAGATGAGTTGAAATGTGAAAAATCGAAGCGATTTAAAAGTGTTTGTAGAAGTAACCAGCAATCATAAAAAGTACATTAATAAGCGCTACAACCAGAATAAATTTTTGAGAGACAACTCCTTTATAAATTAAATGAAAACCAAGAAGGCTTAAAAATAAGAGGGAGGTAAATAGGGCAGGATACATTTGGAAAGAACCGTTAAAATCCCCTTTTAAAAGCAATAGGAATGACCGCTGAAAACCACAGCCCAAACACTCCACTCCGAAGAGTGTTTTACTTAAACAAGGAATCATATATTTTTCTAAATCCAATGGTTTTATTTTTTTTACAATTTACAAAATTTCAGTAAAGCATTTAATAAAAAAGGGAGCCAATTTTAAATTTATTACATTTGGAATCTGATAGGTAAAGAAATGAAAAAATTAATAATTCCAATGATGATTGTGGCAATACTTGTTGCTTTCTTTGAACAGGTAAGTGCCGAAAAAAATGTGTATATAACTGTAATTGCAATTGCTCTTTTTATGTTTGGCATGATGCAGTTGAGTGCTAAAACGCCGAGTAAAAATCAAGATAATCAAGATAAAGAAGAAAAAGATGTTTAATAAAGGAGACAAAGTTTCAGTGCTGGACGAAGCTATAAATGGAGTGGTAGTATCTGTCAAAGATAAAGAAGTTACAATAGAAACAGAGGATGGATTCATGATGACATTTTTTGTCAATGAGTTACTTAAGATAAACGATACCAGTAACTTAATGGATTCTATTAGAAGAGTTAATAGAGATGAGGTAGAAAAAGAAAAAGAGATCCCAAAACCAAGAAGTTTTGTAAAAGAACGCAAAGACAAACACGAAAGATCAGCACCAGAATTCGATTTACATATCGAAAAATTGGTGCCCAATAAACAAGGCATGTCAAATTATGACATTCTTACTTTGCAATCTGAAACAGCCAAACGTCATATCGAATTTGCGATTCGCAACCGAATTCCAAAGATTGTTTTTATTCATGGTGTTGGCGAAGGAGTGTTAAAAGCAGAGTTGGATTTTTTATTAGGTCGCTATGACAACATTGCTTTTCAGGAAGGTAATTATCAAAAATATGGTCAAGGTGCTACTGAAGTTTTTATTAAACAAAATAGTAAATAAAGCACGTTAAATTCATAAAAAAAAGTCCCGTTTGTGATTTCAAACGGGACTTTTTTTGTGCTTATTTTTTACTAATATCTGTGTCTTAATTAGTCGTCAACAAATCACCGTAGATAAAATTATCACCCAATAAAAAATCGCTATTTCCTTTCTTTAATGTTACTTTTTTAAGCACAATTGTGTGCTTGAAAGCATTGGGTCCATTTGTAGTTGTCGTTACTTCGATAATACCGCTGACACCATTTACACCACTTACGGCGTCCCATTGTTGGTTTATTGTGGGTGTGGCAGGTATTGTTGTCCCGCAAAAATAATCGCCTGTCAAGGGAACTCCTGTAAATAATCGATAAGTAAGTTGGTTTGAGGTCGTACCTATGACTCCAGTTCTTGGGCTGTTTAAAGGGGTAGCTACATTAGCAATCAAACTCGGGTCGATGTCTAATGTTAATGCTTCGCTGCTCGTATAATTATAAACTAAGTTAGAGCTACTGCATTTTTCTACTGTTTTGTCAAAAAGAAAAGGCAAAGAGTTAGAAGTTGTTACATAATCTCCAAAAGGGAAAGTTTTATAAACTTGCGTTCCGTTGCTTTTTGCAAAAGTGATGTTTTTAAAAACGATGTTATGATTGTATCCCGTAATTCGGGTACTGTTCTCCGTCGTGTTTAATGTTTTTATCGCTTTTGTAAATATTTGTATTTTTCCTGCTGTTGCAGCCCATTGATCGGTTACGATGGGTGTTGCAGGAGCTATAGTTTCACAGATGTTGTTATTTGCTACCACACCGTTATAAAAGCGATACACCACGCGGTTACTACTACTGATATCTATTGTGGTTGGTATTCCTACTACTGAAGGTTCGTTTACAAAAGAAGTTGCCGGAATTTCAAGTAGCAAAGCTTCTTTTTCTTTTATTTTGAAAATAATGTCATTTGTAGTACAACTTTGAGTTGTTATATTTTCGAAGTTAATGTCTTCTTGAATTAAATTACCATCATCACAACCATTTAACACCAAAACAAAAACCAATAGGCTTAAAACTCTTTTCATCGTAAAATATATTTTTACAAAAATAGCTAAAAAAATGACAATTGATATTGAACAATACACAATTGATATTTCATAACTTTGCAGTAATGAAAAAAATATACCTCGATAACGCATCAACGACAGCCATAAGACCTGAAGTTATTCAAGAAATGACAAAAGTAATGGTAGAAGATTTTGGGAACCCTTCGTCAACGCACAGTTTTGGGCGAAATGCTAAAAGTGTTTTAGAACTTTCCAGGAAATCAATAGCCAAGCAGTTGAATGCTGCTGCACAAGAAATTATTTTTACGTCCTGTGGAACGGAAGCCAATAATTGGATCCTTCGCTCTGCTGTAGCAGATTTGAAAGTAAAACGCATCATCACTAGTAAAATTGAGCATCATGCCGTTTTATATACCGTGCAAGAATTGCAAAAAGAGTTTGATATTCAGGTAGACTATGTTGCAGTCAAGCCAAATGGAGAAATAGACATCACAGATTTAGTGGAATTATTAGCACAGAATCATAAAACTTTAGTGAGTTTAATGCATGTTAATAACGAAATTGGAACTGTTTTAGACTTGAATAGAGTTGCACCAATATGCAAACAATACAATGCGCTATTGCATTCTGATACAGTTCAGTCCATTGGAAAGAAAGAAATTGATTTACAGGAACTGCCCATTGATTTTTTGGTAGCCAGTGCCCATAAATTCCACGGTCCTAAAGGGGTTGGATTTGCATTTGTGCGAAAAAATTCAGGATTGCAGCCTTTGTTTTATGGAGGAGAGCAAGAAAAGGGATTGCGAGCCGGAACGGAAGCAGTACACCAAATTGCAGGAATGGCAAAGGCTTTGGAACTTTCCTATGCTAATTTAGATGCCGAAAGAACTCAGATTTTCGAATTGAAAAAGTATTTGATGGAACGACTTGAAATTGATTTTCCTGGTTTTATGGTGAATGGAAGTCAAGATGGTTTTTACAATATGTTGAACGTTTTGTTGCCTTTTTCTAAGGACAAAACTGCTATGATTTTATTTCATTTAGACATGAAAGGGGTTGCGGTATCCAGAGGAAGTGCTTGTCAGAGCGGGAGCATCAGAGCATCACATGTATTAGCTGAAATGCTTTCGGATGAAGATTTAAGAAAACCAAGCTTACGCATTTCATTCAGTCATTACAATTCGAAAGAGGACATAGATTTATTGATAGATGCTTTAAAAAGTATTTAAATGACAAAATCCTTCTTGTAAACTGCCTCAAAAAAGTTAGATACTGTTTGGGTAAGTTTACAAGACGGATTTTTTTAAACTGTTATATTTTCATCGAGGACTGCTTCTTTTTCTTTCCTTTTTTCTTCCAGAATTGTTTTTTTCTTTTTAGCTGTTATCATTAAACCCAGCATCATAATAATCGCAGTCATCAGGATCACTTGAATAATTAATGATTTGTTAACTAACAATATGGAATGCTCAGGAGCGATACCTAGGAATAGTAAGATGGTAATAAGTCCTCTAGGCGCTACAAAAAGCAAAGGAAACAAAGGCATTCTAGAAATTTTTAGCTGAACGAAACGCAAAAGAAATAGAATTGCCACAATTCCTACAGCCCAAATAATCGTATCTGGATTTATAATTTCAGCCGTTTTGATTAAATAGCCAAATAATAGAAAGAATAGCGCTCTAACCAAGAAGGTAGCCTCAATTATTAATTCTTTAAATTTAACAACCTCCTTGTTCAACAAATCAAGTCTAAATTGCTGTGTCCATTTATAATGTCTTAATTCATCTAAATTACCAATCGACAATCCAAAAACTAGGATGAAAATAAGTGCCGGTAAATGGAATATTTTTGATATTTCATATATCAATATAATTAGCAGCACAATTGGCACAAACTTAATATGGTGTTCAATTTTATTTAGAAGAAAGGACAATAATATCGTTGCTACAAAAGAGATTGCAATTATAATTAATATCTCTAAGCAAAAGTATCCAAATGTTTCTAGTCCGAAGCTAGTGTTATAGGCAATGAAATTAAAGAAAACCACTCCAAAAATATCAGATAAACTACTTTCATAAATAATGAATTCTTTTTGACTCGAAGTCAAGTTTCTTACGCTTGGAATCGCAATGGCGCTGCTAATTACACAAAAGGGAATCGCATTTATAAGACTAGATCTAAAGGAATAGCCTCCATAGTAATGCAATAAATAAGCAAGGGAAAACGCTAAAACAATCAAAGGAAGGAAAGCGCCAATAGATGATTTTCTTATCAGTCCAACTTTAGATTTGTTGAGTTCGAGCTCTAACGATCCTTCCAATACAATAAGAATAAGTCCAATTGTACCTAATACAGGCAAAGTAGGGGAAAGATCTGGTAGATTTATATCAAATAAATAGGTTACTTCTCTAACGATCCATCCTAAAAGTAATAATAGTATAACTGAAGGTATTTTTGTCCTTGATGCCGTAAGGTCAAATAAGTATGCAATAAGCAACAGTAGACAAAGTGAAATTATAACTGTCATAGAAAATTAATTATATTTTTTAATTTTTAATGGTTTCCACAAGCGGTAATGGAGATCTATTTTTTGTAATATAATACATTAGCGGGTCAAATCACAAATATATTTTTATATTTAAAAATATATTTGTGATTTAGCATTCTTTTTTTAGGCTAAAAGACTGTACGTAAATGCTCTATTTTTTAATTTCATCGGCCTCTTATTTTTTATAAAGAACGAAAGGGAGTTACAATGCTACATGTTTTTCCATTATTAATCGAGCTTTAAAAAAACACAAGGTTGACTCAGCGCCTTGATTTATATTGATGTGTTTGTCTTCAAGACCATCATAAGAAGCACCATTTTCGGGGTTATACATAATTTGTTTCAGATGATTGTTACCTAAAAACCAAACGAAAGCTAACTTTAATTGGTCTTTGTATTTTGTGTTTTTGGTTACATCGTTAAACAAATCTAAAGCAATAATTGTAGTAGCCACTTCAATAGGTTGTTCTCCGTAAAAACACCTTTCGTTTTCTTTTTTAAACCATCCTCTGTTAGAGATCACTTTAAGTTGTCCTTTCATGAAGTAGTGGGATAACAGAAAGTCAAAGGTAATTATGGCTATTTTTTTATATTTCATCTTTCCAGTAACCAGATAACTATACATCATCGCCTCTGGTAACACATTATTAGCATAGGTCATATAGTCTTCATACCAACACCAATTTACATCTGAATTAATATGATAATGGCGCAATAATTCATCTGCCAGTTTTTCCATCTGTTTCTCAATTTCATCCTCTTTATAGACGGAATAATAATTATAGAGCCCTTTTAAAGCATAAGCTATGGCTCTAGGTGAACTAAAATCATCGATTCTTACAATTGCGTTATCCCAACATCTTTTTGCTCTTAAAACTATTTCAATTGGAAGCGTTTCTTTATGTGCTAGGGTCGTTCCCAGACTCCACAAAGCTCTTCCGTTGGCGTCTTCCAGATTTACTTCATAATTTTGCGCGGTCAATACGTTGTTATAGTCTTTGTAATTGTCAAACCAGCCATTTGGTCTTTGGATTCCTTCTATGTAACTTAGATAGGTATTTGCCAATGATAAGGTTTCGTCGTTAGGCTTATATTTATAAAACATAACCATATTTATTAATGCTCTTGCATTATCATCCAAAGTGTATCCTGATTCGGGATCAGGTTCGCTAAATTTAGAAAATTGCAGTATGCCATAATCAGTAGTTAAGTTTTTAATATGATCTAACTTTATCGGTGGAAAGCAGAAATTTAAATTTTCTTCTTTTGTTGTCAATTGATCAAATAGCAGTCTGTATTGGATTGCAATATTTCCCCAAGAGGTGACATGTGATTGTGAAAAAGCATTTTTGCCCATACTAACCCTTTTCTCCTTATTTTCAATAAGCCATACTATTGCTTCTTTAAACTCTTCAGAATCATCAAATTTAGTTAGTAGAACCCCTGTACTTTGTGCTAACATTTCAACTGCATGGGGAATTGGCGTGGAAATTACGGTACAGCCGCAGCTCATAGCATAAGCAAAAGTTCCGCTCACAGCCTGGTTAGGATCTTTGGATGAAAATAAATAAATATCGGATAATGTCAAATATTCTAATAGCTGTTTCAATTCAACGTATTCATTGATGAAAAGTACGTTATCTTCTAAATAGAGATCTTTCACAATTGTAGCTAGTTTTTCACGGTATTTTTCCCCTTCTTTTTTGATGATTTCGGGATGTGTTTTTCCAATTACCAAATAAAGCAAATTGGGATGTTTTTTTGCGATTTCAGGTAAAGCGAATAATGTTGTTTCAATATTTTTATTCTCACTGATCAATCCAAAAGTGGATAACACAATCCTATCGGAATAATTGTAGCGCTCTTTTAATTTTTCTTTTTGTTCCCATAACACATTGTGGTTGCCGTGGGGAATTACTTGAGTTTTTGAAATGGGACAGTTATAATAGTTTGTCAAAATCTCTTGCGATTTTTTGGTAAGGACTATGATGCGGTCTGAGAGATCGACGATTGCGTCGACTATTTTTTTTCTTTTTTCATCAGGATTAGGGAGTGCAGTATGGAATATTGTAGCAATGGGTTTATTTAAAGCCAGTATAAAGGCAAGTATGTAATCACCATATTCACCTCCAAAAAGTCCAAACTCATGTTGGATACAAACAAGACCGATGTCTTTTCGTTCATTTATTTGTTCTGCTACAGACCGATATTCATCCAAGTTAGCAGCTGGTAGGGTATAGGTTACTTCCTGAGGGTATTTGTATTCGACGCCATTATTTTGTAAGGCACATACTTCAACGGAAAGGGTATCTCCGAATACGATTTTTACGGCATTAACGATATCATTTGAAAACGTTGCCAATCCACACTCTCGAGGTGGATAAGAACTTACAATCAGCATTTTTAATCCTTTCTCAAATCTCATGGTAATATTGTATTTAAGGTTGTTTTCTTAATTCACCAAGCAATTCGGGGAGGTTTATTTTAGCGACTGCAATATGCGTGTCAGCGGCGCCGTAGTAGATATAAAGGTCATTTTCAAATAATGCAGAACCAGTGGGAAAGACAACATTATTCACAGTCCCCTCTTTTTCCCATTTTTTTGTTGGCGAAAATAGAGGGTATGGCAATCTCGACAGTTCCATTTCAGGTTTGTCCAAATGCATTAAAGCAGCCTTAGCATGATATACTTTTCCGGTCGTAGTCTCCTGTACACCATGATAAATTAATAACCATCCGCAAGGAGTTTCAATGGGAGGGACACCACCTCCTATATAATTCATTTCATAAGGATCTTTAGGATCCAGAATAATATGATCTGTGAGATGCATTAGATAATCCTCCCAAAAGGTTTTGGTTAGGTCTTCCCACTTGTCAAACTTAACGATTTGAATTCCTGGCCAAATTCGATGTAAAAGAACAAATTGTCCGTTTATTTTTCTTGGAAAAAGTAGTACATCTTTATCGCGTAATAAACGGGTTTCATCACTAACTAACCCAATTTGGGCAAAAAGGTTATAATATTGGTGGTATTTCGGATTTAATTTGGAAGTATTACACTTATTGACATAACTTTCATATTCCTCATAGTTCACGGTAGGTGTTATTATTCCATGCTTTTCAAAATGAATTAAATCTTTGGAAGTGGCTAATGCTCCCATAGCATTTATTCCGTCATAAGCAGTGTATGTGATGTAATAGGTATCTTCAATTTTTACAACTCTAGGATCTTCGGCTCCTTGTTTTTCATAATCAAATTCCCTCAAAAGAAGAGGCGTTTCCATTCTTTCCACTATTTTAGTCGGTCCGTCCATTTTTGCATAGCCTATGGTAGATAAGTTCCCTTCCTCTACGGCCCGATATAAAATATGGACTGTATTTCCATCCTGATAAATACCCGGGTTTATAACGCTGGTATTTTCAAATTCTAAATTGGTAGGGCTTAGAATGACCCCTAATTTTTCTATTGTAATCATGATAGATTATTTTGTAATTTCTGATTCAATATCTTTTTTATGCTATTTTTTTTGTTCCTTTCTTTTTTCTCTTTCTAACCTTCTGAAGTATCCTCGAAAGAGAAAATTATGTTTTAAAGCTTCTAGATTTTCGTTTAGTTTAGCACTAGATTCAGTGACGTTAGTCATTGTAGAGTCAATTTTATTTACAAGTTTAGGATCATTAGAAAGATAATTCAAAGCCCCTTTTCCATCTTTTATATTTAGAATGGTTTTGTTTAGATTAGTCACTACTTTGTTTATTTCTACAGTTGAATTATCTAAATTACTTACGATTGTCTTTATGCTATTGGCAACAGCCTTATCATTTAAAACACCTATTACATTGTCCTTGTTGTTCATCGATTCAAGAAGTCTATTTAAATTTTTAGTAGCATTTGCTGTTTCTCTTCCCGATATTTTTAAGTAACGCATGGTCTCTTTTAAATCTTTGGCTATTTCAGCATCATTTAATAAAAGTCCTACAGTTCCTTTTCCGTCATTAATTTCTTCGGTGATGATGAGTAAGTTTTCAGTAAGACGCGCTGCATTATTATTGGTTTTATTTAGGGTATTCAATAAGTCGTCTGTACGAATGCGATTTACAGAGCTGATTTTATCACCGGGTTCAACAGGAGATTGAGTTCCTTTTCCCGGCAGAATGTTAATGATCATACTTCCAACTAAGCCGTCTGAACCTATCGTGGCAACTGCATCTTTTTTTATGTGTTTAAAGATATCCTTGTCAATAATCATGTCCACTTTGATGTTTGTGTCATTGATCATTTCAATGCCGCGTACAGTTCCTACATTTACACCGGAGTAGCGCACATTATTCCCTATTTGTAAACCATTTACGTTATCGAAAATAGTCTCTAAATGACTTGTTTTTCCAAACATTTTTTGCTTATCGCCAATTAAATAGGTTGCTAAAACAAAGATTAATAACCCAATTATTACAAAAAGGCCTAATCTTATTTTTTGTGAAGTCGTTTTTTCCATATCTATACTTATTTAAAGAAAGCTTGTATTTTTGGATCTGTTGAAGTTGATAATTCATTAAATGTGCCTTCGGCATAATTAATACCATCGACTAGCAAAATCATTCTATTCGAAATCACTCTGGCGCAATCAACATCGTGGGTGATGATTACAGCTGACGTATTGTATTTTTCCTGAATTGATTTCATCAATATTAATATTTCTTTGGCTGTGATAGGATCTAATCCTGTAGTCGGTTCATCATACAGAATGATCTTGGGTTGCAGAATTAGTGTTCTTGCCAAGGCAATCCTACGCTTCATTCCACCTGAAAGCTCGACTGGCATCAAGTTTATAGTGTGCGCCAATCCTACATTTTCAAGGGCTTCCATCACTAAGGCAGTAGTGTCCTTTAGAACGCCAAATTTTTTAGTGTGACGGCGCAATGGAAATTCTAAATTTTCTCTAACGGTCATGGAATCATACAGTGCACTTCCCTGAAAGAGAAATCCAATTTCAGTTCGAAGCTCATCCAAGGTAGAACGGTCGAGTTCTTCAATTTTTTCTCCCATAACCATGATGGAGCCGCTATCGGGTCTTTCCAGTCCAACAAGACATTTTATCATTACGGATTTACCAGAACCTGATTTCCCCATTATGACTAAATTCTCCCCTTCATATAAAGTCATATTAAAACCATTTAAGACATGATTGTCTCCATAGCTTTTTTTTAAGTCTTTGATCTCTATAATAATATTTCTATTTTGGGTTGTTGTATTCATAATTAGTTATAAATCATAAAATATATCAGTAACAAAAACAGCGATAAAATCAATAACAAAAAGGAGCATAGAGGTATAAACTACTGCAGAATTAGCGGCTAGACCAACGCCAGCCGTTCCTTTTTTGCAATAATATCCTTTAAAGCACCCCACCAGTCCTATGGCAAATCCAAAAAAGAAGCTTTTAATTGTGGCTGGGATAAGGTCTCCAAATTCCAAAGCGTTAAATACCTGATTGAAATACAATAAAAAAGACACATGTCCTTTTATATTTTCAACCAGATACGATCCAAAAAGAGCAATAGCATCTCCGAAAAAAACGAGTATGGGAAGCATTAAAGTAGTAGCCATTATTCGAGTAACCACCAAGTACTTGAATGGATTAGTACCAGAAACTTCCATCGCATCAATTTGTTCCGTAACGCGCATAGACCCTAATTCAGCACCAATACCAGAACCAATACGTCCAGCACAAATCAAAGCGGTAATAATAGGGCCTATTTCTCTAATTATCGAAATACTGACCATCGAGGGCATCCAGGAAACAGCGCCAAATTCAAGTAAAGTAGGGCGTGATTGCAAGGTAAAAACTAAACCTATTATGAAGCCAGTAACGGCAACCAGCAATAAAGAGCGATTACCCATATAAAAACATTGGCGAAGAAACTCTTTAAATTCGAATGGACGTCTAAAAGACTCTCTGAAAAAGCGAGCGGCAAAATAGGAAAGTTCCCCCATTTCAAGCAAGAAAGATTTAATCAATTCGATTATTTTAAAAATAGCATTCATAGATGTCATGCATTAATTTTCCAATACGTAGCTACTCAAATATACGATTATTCTGCTGATTATCAGTCATTATTAATGTTGTATAACTGATTTTGAGATGATTTAATCGGGATAAAATGCTTGTTTTGGAGATAATTAGTAAATGCACTCTTGTAAAAAGACAAAAAAAAGTAGTTAGTAATAATGGCAAACTAGTTTTTTCAGTATTCAAACACATATGAAGCCCAAAAGACTTACCTAATCTAGTTAAGTATGGTTGACTCCAATTTATTTAAACGACCATCAGAACAACTTTGCTTAATTCCATAGTAATGGCAAGTGTTTTTAGTTTAGAGAATTAACAAATCGCTGATGTCAATTCGGTTACTTTCATGCGGAATCGTGTTACAAGTAATAACTTCCTTAGCACCAGATTTTTTTATTTCCTCAAAAGCATTTTTTGCAAATACAGCATGTACGCCAATACAGATAGGGGGTTTCATTCCACCATTTTTCAAATGACAGATGGTTTCAATCATGGTTCGTCCTGTCGAAATGATATCATCAACTAAAACAGGAACATAATCCTTGTATTTATCAAGATCGGGTATAGATACTTCTACATCACGGTCCCCATGACGAATCTTATCTAAAATGATATAAGGAGCATTGGCATTTTTTGCCACCTCAGCCACCCATTGCTCACTTTCGCCATCGGGACCAATCAAAATAGGTTTGTCAATGGTATATTTTATCCAGGCTGAAATATGATGAGCTGCATGGGATATTGTTGTAGGGATGCTGTAAATTTCAGATAGAGAGCTTCTTCGATGTAGGTGCGGGTCAATCGTAATTAAAGTATCTGCAAATCCAGAAATTAAATTTGCAAAATAGGTTGAGGTAACACTTTCCCCAGTATTGAAGGCTTTATCCTGACGCATGTAAGCAAGGTAAGGAGCAATAAGGCAAATACTTTTGGCACCAAATTCTTTTGCGGTCTTCGCCAAAAAGTAAAGCGGTAACAATTTAGTGTCCGGTTGATCAAGCGTACAAACTAGAAATACTTTTTTATCTTTCACATCCGATATAATCCGAACATAGGTTTCTCCATCAGGAAAAGAACGGATTTCAACAATTCCTTTTTCGGCCTTCTCTTTTTGAATAAGTATTTCTGTCAAATCTTCATTACCGGGTAAAGCAAAATATATTTTTTTCATGATGTTTATTGAATTAAAATGATATCCTCTTCAGATTTCATATAATCTATCGAGTATTTCAGCTCGCCTTTTGTTTCTGAATAAATACAGTACAATACATCACCCGTTTGCACTTTTGTATTCAAAGGCGTTTTCAGTAACACCCCTGCTTTGCTATCGTGCGGAGCCCCTGCAAGTTTTGCGATTTTCGCAAGTCTTCTGTTATCAATTTCAGTTACAATACCTGATTTTTCAGCTTTTACATCTTCTTTATAAGGGGCAAACTCAGGTTCTCTAAAACCACCTTGCGCTTGGCATATTGCCATAAATTTTGCATATGCTTCTCCTGATGAAAGAATTTCCTTTGCAAGTTGTAATCCACTTTTGTTTTTTGTGCCATTTACCATGTCAATAATACTCGCCGCAAGAAGTAATGATTTATTTCTTAAATCTTGTGGTGCGTCCTTTTCATTGCGCAAAACACTCAAGACATCCATCGCTTCTAGTGCAGGACCAATTCCTCTACCAATAGGTTGCGAACCATCAGTAAATAGCACATTTACATTAATACCCATTGCTTTGCCTACGACATTGAAGTAATATTTTAGTTTTTCGGCATCTTTTTCTGTTCTTACTTTTGCAGTTTTTCCTATTGGAATATCAATAACTACGTGTGTCGATCCAGCCGCAATCTTTTTTGATAATACGGAGGCAATCATTTGACCCTCACCATCGACATCAAGTGCTCTTTCCACACGTATTAAAATATCATCGGCGGGGCTCAGCTTTATCGAACCACCCCATACAAAGCATCCGTTTTCTTGTTCGACTACTTTTTGAATTTGTTTGATGCTGAGATCTATTTTTGTCATAGTTTCTAAGCTGTCTGCGGTACCTGCGGGAGATGTAATTGCGCGAGATGAAGTTTTGGGTATCGTAAGTCCAAAGGCAGCTATGATAGCCACGACGATGGGGGTTGTTCTATTCCCGGGAAGTCCACCCACACAGTGTTTATCGACGACGATTTTTTTATTCCAAGAAAGTCTTTGTCCTGAAACTACCATGGCTTTGGTGAGTCCTATGATTTCGTCAATACTGAGGCTGTCACCACCACAAGCCGTAATGAATGCTGCAATTTCAATGTTAGAATATTCACCTTTAACAATATCGTTTATAATGTTTTGTAAGCTCTCATAGTTCAGTTCTTGACCATACATTTTAGCTCTAATACTTCTCATGGAGTTAACGGGCTGAACATGCGAAAAACTAATTTCGTCTCCTTTTTTAGCGTTTAAGTCACCCCATGCACTTTCAGACAATCCCGCTTCTCCAGGTTTCAAAATTCCATCATTAATAATGTATAAAGTGGCTATTTTAGATTTCCCTTTTACTGTTACTAATACTCTATTCAGCGCTTCAAATCCTTCTGATATACAAATATGGCAATCTTTACGCATGAAAACGACATGTTCCCTTTGGGTGTCAATACCAAGGTGTACTAATTTTAACGTATTGAAGGGAGTATTCATAAAAAAGAGGAGTTGATAGCTATGTTAGTTAAAAATTTAAGGCTTTTTTTAAAGATATTACCGTATTATTCTAAGTAAATACCAATCATTTAGATAAAAATTAATCAGTAATGCGAGAAAGAGTTAAACTCTTTTAGTAATTTATATAATTGATGAGAATTAATTTTCATACAAGCGCAACCTATTTCTGACATTGACTAATTCCTTTTGCAGTGCATCTATTTTTTGAAGTAAATTAAAAACAACGTCTATTCCTTCTATGTTGACATCCAATTCCTGATGCATCCGAATCATTTTTTCTATTTCATAGATAGAATCCTGATGTATATATTGTACCTGTTCCACTGTTTGAATCTCCAATAATCCAAGTTCACTTAGATTGCTAAAGAAGGTCAGTTCTACTTTATAATGGGTAACTAATGTGTTTAAGGGAATGAAGTTTTCTATGTTCATAAGGTTCTTAGCTTAGAAAGTTCAGTGAATAATTCTTTTTCTTTTTCAGAAAGACTTGTTGGAATTTTTATTTCATAGGTGATGTAAAAATCACCAAATTGGTCTTCCTTTTTATAAATAGGAAATCCTTTTCCTTTCAGTTTAACTTTGGTTCCATTTTGAGTTCCCGACGCTACTTTCAGTTTTACCTGTCCGTCAAAAGTATCGACGGTAATGTCACCTCCCAAAATGGCTGAGTACAAGTCTAAAGCTACAGTCGCATAGAGGTTCTCTTTATCTCGTTTAAAAGCAGTGTGATTATCGATGGTAAAAGTGATGTATAAATCTCCTTTTGGGCCACCTCCAGATCCTGCAGCCCCATGTCCGGTAATTTTTATAACCTGACCATTTTCTACTCCTGCAGGAATAGTAAGTCGAATGTTTTTGCCATTAATGGTTAGCGTGCGTTTATGAGTAGTGTAAACATCTTTTAAGTCAAGATGTAATTCGGCATTAAAATCTTGTCCTTTAAATTGCGCAGTACGACCAGCGCCACCTCCTCTTGCGGAGCGCCCGCCAAACATAGATTCAAAAAAATCTGAATAATCCGCACCGCCACTAAAACCACCTCCATAATCGGCTTGTTGTCCACTTCCTTGGTATTGCTGCTGCTGTCTTTTCGATTGTTCATACTGGTCCGCATGTTGCCAGTTTTCTCCATAGGCATCATATTTTTTACGATTTTCGGCGCTACTCAATACTTCATTGGCTTCATTTAGTTCCTTGAATTTTCTTTCGGCTTCCTTGTCGTTTGGATTCAAGTCTGGATGGTGTTTTCGGGCCATTTTACGATACGCCTTTTTAATCTCAGCTTCCGTTGCCTTTTTATCGACCCCTAATACTTTGTAATAGTCTATAAATGCCATTTTAGATTGTTTTCAATTACTATTTTAGTTATTGATATTCAATAATGCTTCCTATTATGCATGTTAAAAGCAAACGGATAGTGGATATCTTGTTGCTATCAAATTTACTCAATTTTTAGATGACAAATTGTAATAAAATGTTTTATTTCAGTTTATTACTGGAGTAATATGTGGTTTTCTTTTATAGATTAATTTTTATTTTAAAATAATTCTGACTGATGGAAATGATTTTTTAAGATTTGGAATAGGGGACTATTTTATTCTGAAATCTCTCGATTTATTTTCCTGAAATCTACAGGCCTTAATTTTACTAAATTATAAAAAGTGTTGCTAAAAGTAGCTGGACTATTGTACCCCGATACATAAGCAATCTCACTTATTGACATTTCGGTTTGTAATAGTTTCTCCATACTGCGAATAATTCGAGTGAGTTTTACATACTGCAAGAATGAAATATCCAAAGTGTCTCTAAATAAGCGTGAAAGACTTCGACTGCTAAAACCAAATAGTTGCGCAACTTCTTTTAAAAGTAAAGGCTGGTCTAAATGAAGATGAATGTGTTTTAAGATTGGACTTAACCTTTCGTTTGTTGTAGTCGGAAGAACTACAGGTAGCGGGTTTTTACTAATCTCTGCAATAATGGTTCCTAATGTTTTAATATATTGGTATTTGCTTTTTTCTTTTTTGAAAATATTCTCACTCCAATTTTCTGTGAATAGGATCATTTCCATAATCAAATTTGATGCAGGATAGATACCCATTTTCGAATAAAACTCATTACTATTTAAAATATGAGTTGGTATATAAATATTTCGTATTATG
This sequence comes from Flavobacterium sp. DW-iso2, assembly GCF_058725285.1. Taxonomy (NCBI): domain Bacteria; kingdom Pseudomonadati; phylum Bacteroidota; class Flavobacteriia; order Flavobacteriales; family Flavobacteriaceae; genus Flavobacterium; species Flavobacterium sp. DW-iso2. The sequence continues at coordinate 145,239 of NZ_JBZXDY010000001.1, forward strand.
CTTATCGGTGTTTTTAGCTCTATAAAATGTTCCATGCCCGCAGGAATCCATACATAATGTCTGGCAGGTAAGAAATAAGAATTATCATTTGTCTTTAGATAGGCCACTCCGCCTTCTACATAAGTTAGTTGATGTTTGTTGTGACTGTGCATAGCCAGACGCTCTTCAATCTTAGTATGATATATATAAGTAGTCTTTGGGTATTGGTTTACTTTTTCTAAAAAACTTAGCTCTTTTATCATGAATATGAGATATTTGTTAATTTGGCTCAAATTAACAAATAAATGGCTTAATTGACAAAATAAGACTTTAAAATATATCCCAATTTTGTATTTTAATTTAAGAACTCAATATGCATTTTAATTGTTATAAAATAATACTGCCTTTATTCTTGTTTATGCTCTTATCAGTACAAGCGCAAGAAGTCCGTATAGATAGTATTCCCATTTCTTTAGAAAAAGTTTGGGCAAAAGCTGCTGTAAACAGCAAGGAAATTAAAATGAATCATTTGCATACACAGTCAGGAGCCGAAGCTGTAAAAAATGCCAGGAGCAAACAATTACCTGAAATAGGTTTTAATGCTAACTATGGCAAATTAGCCAACATTCCCATTTTTAATAACGGAATTTTACAACACGCAGATTATATTCCGTTAGAAGACCATTCCATTTATGGAGCTACAATAGCTGCTTATTTTGATATTTATAATGGGCATAAACTGAAAACAAACATCCAAAAAGAAACGGTCAAACAAGAGTTGTCTCAATATATAGAAGAGGAAACAATTGAATCTATTCACTATCAAGTGGCTCAAGCTTATTTGAAATTGCAACTATATTTACAATTTGAAAAATTAGTAAAGAAGAATATTTATCAAAACGAAGAACGCTTAAAACTAATCCAGAAATTACATACCGGAGGAGTGGTTTTAAAAAGTGATGTGCTTCGGGCGCAGCTGCAATTGTCTAAGCAAAAAACATCTTTAACAGAGATTCTTAATAATGCGCAATTAGCCATGCAGGAATTAAATATCTTCATGGGAGAACCTGATGATCAAGTTTTAAAACCTATAGATATTATCGGTTTTCAAGAAGATCAAAAATTAATGGGCTATGATGATTATATAGATAATGCTATAAACAAATCGCCATTACAGAAGATTGCAAAGCAAAAAGTAGCCTTAAGCAAATTAAATGTAGAAGGATTAAAAGCAGATAAATTGCCTAGAATAGGTTTTTTTGGAGATTATAATTATTCGTACCCACAAATCAAGTTGTATCCATATGCAAATGCTCCGTACCTATTAGGAGTGGTAGGAGTAAAGTTATCATATACTATTTCGTCGATTTATCATGATGTTCATAAGGACGAAGAAGCTAAAATAATATATGAAGAACAAAAAATAGCTCAAGAAAACGTGCAGGATAATTTGCGTAAGGATATCAATAAAGCTTACAAACATTATGTTGAAGATCAAGAAAAGATTGAAGAGTCACAATTGAGTATAAAACAAGCTACAGAGAATTACCGTATTCTCAACCAGACTTATTTTAACCAATTGTCTTTAATTACTGATTTGCTTGACGCAGATGCTCAATTATTGCAAGCACAATTCGAACTTATTTCTGCTCAAATCTCAGAAAAGTTACACTATTACCAACTTTTAAAAAATACAGGAAACCTATAATTATGGCGACAATAACAGAGAAACACGAACGCATTGACAGGATTACAGTGAAGATTACCTACGGTATTGCCTTTTTAGTATTGATTGTATTATTAGTGTATGGCGCTTATGCCTTAGTGAAAATGTATCGATATGAAGAAACTAATGATGCGCAGGTAGAAGAATATATTAATCCAATTTTAAGTCGTACTACCGGTTTCGTGCAAGAAATTAAATTTAGAGATCATCAAATAGTCCATAAAGGAGATACCTTGATTGTAATAGACAAAAATGAAACCTTGATGCAGTTGCAAGAAGCTGAAGCCGCTTTAAGCGCAGCTAAAGCCTCTTTTTTAGTCCTTGAAAGTAATACTGTAACAACAACTAGTAGTGCATCAGTGAGTGAGGCTAGTATTGCTGCATCGAAAGCAAAGTTGTGGCAACAAGAACAAGAATTTAAGAGATATAAAAAATTATTGGACGAGGAAGCAGTCACTCAGCAGCATTTTGAGGCGATAAGAACGAGCTTTGAAATTGCAAAATCAGAGTATAAAGCAGTTCAAAACACCTATAAAACTGCTAAAGGGAAAATAAATGATGTTGATTCTCAATTAGCAGTAGCAAGTGCAAATGTTCAGCAGAGAGAGGCTATCATAGCTACTATAAAACTTAATTTGACTTATGCTGTTATTACAGCTCCTGCTGATGGAATTATGGGTGATAAAACCATACAAGTGGGACAACTAATTCAAAAAGGACAAACCATAGGTTTTATAGTAGATCAGGATCAAGGGAAATGGATTGTGGCTAATTTCAAAGAAACTCAAATTGCAAACATGAAAGAGGGTCAGAAAGTAGAAATTAAAGTAGATGCCTATTCAAAGGAAACATTTCATGGTAAAATACAATCTCTTGCTCCAGCAACAGGGTCTCGGTTTTCGCTTTTACCTCCTGATAATGCCACGGGTAATTTTGTTAAGATTGTGCAACGATTTCCCGTACGAATCCTTTTAACTGATGCAGTAGAAAAAACAAATCATCTTCGTGCGGGAATGAATGCTGAAGTATTGATTCCTAAATTATAAACTTGCATGAATCAGTCTTCAAATATATTTAAAAGTTGGGTTCCCAAATGGCTTATTAGAGTTATTATTTTTTTAGTAATTCTCCCTGCAGCATCGATGCTAGCGGGCTATATTGGTGGGATTACAAGCGCGGCTAGTTATTATGGGCTTGATCCCACAGATATTCAATTTTCAATGGTTTTATATTATGTAGGGATTGCCAGTTTTTTTCCATTAGAAAGAAGGTTCTTTAGTTATTTTGCTTCCAAAACTTATTTTTTAATGAGTGTTCTATTATTTACAGGGATTAATTTGCTTTTGTACAGTACTCAAAATGCATTGCTTTTCTTTGTTTTACGTTTTTTAGGTGGGGCTATAACAGTTGCTATAATTGGAGTGACACTAAATTTATTATTTTCTCAATTTCATTCTGAGCGATCTAGAGTATTAGGTTATGCTGTTTTTTATGGAACTTTACTTATTTCTAATGCTTTTACTTACTTGTTTGATGCTTACATATTTCAAAATTATAACTTTAATGTATTGTATTTAGCAATTATTTATGTTCAAATTCCCGGCGCTTTGTTACTGTTCCTTTGCCTTAAAACAAATATACGTTTACATACTAAAAGGTTTCCATTGCTTAATTTAGATTGGAAGAGTTTCTTGATTTATAGTTCTCTATTATCATTAATTGCCTATGTTATTTTATATGGTCAATATTACAATTGGTTTGAGAGCATTCGCATTTGGATCTGTATCGGAACAATCATGCTATTGTTTGCAACTTTTATTTTGATGCAGAAAAAAAAGAAACGACCGTTTATAGATTTAAGCATATACGAATTTCGCAATTTTAGAATAGGAGGGCTGCTGCTTGTACTATATTATATTTGTAAAGGGGATTTAAGTGTCGCTAATTCATTTTTGTTTAACCAAATGGGGTTAGATACTTTTCATTATGCTTATGTTATGTTTTTTAATGCTTTAGGTATTCTTGTTGGTATTGCAATAACAGCTCGATTTCTTTTAAGGAAACGCAATATGCGGTTAATTTGGCTTACTGGATTTGCATTTTTACTGCTCTATCATATTCAAATGTTTTTTGTTTTTGGCTCCCAAGCCAATGAAGAAAGTATTTTATTACCTTTATTTTTTCAAGGAATGGGAAATGGAATTTTAATGCTTTCTATTGTGATGTTTACCATTTCATCTGTGCCAGAATCCAAAAGTTTTTCAGCCTCATTAAGTGGTGTTTCTTTTCGATTTTTTGCTTTTACAGTAAGTTTAGCACTAATTTCATTTATGAATCTAAGACAAGCAAGTGTGCATTATCATGCATTAGGGAATACGGTTACCAGTCTAAACTTTGAATCTAATAAGCGATTACAATTGTATGAAAATTTGGCTCTTGCCAAAGGTGCTTCTGCAATGAAAGCTAAAGTTATGGCTAAGGGATTATTAGGTAAAGCAATAGCAAATCATACGAATATGCTGTTTGCAAGGGATTACTATTATTTTATGGGGATTGTGATATTCTTTATTATGCTAGGTATTGCATTAATTCCTCATTTGCATTTTCGTTTTCGAAAAATTGGAGCTAGACTCATTCCAATCTAATAAGAAAGTAAGACATACATTAAAAGGAATATTTTTACATCTATATGATTTTTAACGCATTAGATTTTAAATCCCGTTTCTTTTTTAAATCAATAAGAAATGATTTATAACCAATGAATTCCGTGTCTTTTGGGTTGATCTGCAAAACAAAATTGATTTTTCCAAGCAGGTGTTCTAAAAAGTTCCTTTGGTTAATTTCTCTGTATTCGCGATGTTCATCAATTCCAAATTTTTGGATGTAATACATGGCTTGTCTTAATTCATTACGTTTGTGAAAAACGACCTGTGGTTTTTCATTAACCACAATGCCGGTTACGGTTTGGCGGCTGCCGGGAGTCATAAGTTTGGTTTTGGCAGTGTTAATGTTGAAATTCATTTTTTTAATGATTCCGTTTACTTTATCAAAAAGTTCTTTTTCATCGAAATCGCCTGAAAAACTGAGATCATCAGCATAGCGGGTGTATCTTATTTTTCTTTGAATGCAATAGTCAGCAATCAGTGCGTCAGCCTCAATAAAAATTAAATTTGAAAGGGAAGGACTGGTTGGGGCACCTTGTGGCAAAGTGCCATCACGAGTACATAGTTTAGCCAGCAAATCAGAAACGCTTTTAGAATAACCTAATTCAATAAAGATTTTCTCGACACTATCTATGGTAATGGATGGGAAAAAATTTTCTAAATCCAGCGTAAATACTTTCGGCTGGTTTCTATGAAATTTCAAATTTTCGATGAGACTTATATTTGGTTTGTAGGCCTTGGCGAAAGGACTCACCGGAATATTATACAAGATATTTTTTAGAATCCAATGCTGAATTTCTTTCAAACTGGGCAATGGTTCTGATATGGGTCTTTTTTTACCGTTTCGTTTAACAATTTCAAAATCACGATAAAAGTATTTAGTATGAAGAGCGGCTTTCTTAAGATATTCCTTTTTGTAGCCCACTAATACTGACAAATGGGACGTATTGTAAATTACAGGAACATCATTGGAAAATAAAGGTGCCGCATAATCCAAACAGCGTTTAATATTCTGTTCAGAGTAGCCTCTTTTTATAGCCTCGTTGGTGAAAGTATCTTTGTAGTTTGAAAAATCCATAGCCTTAAAACCGTTAATGGAGTGAGGACTTTTATGTCTCTCACTCCAATTAGGAATACGGGTTTAAAAGGTTCGGAGCTCTGCGGAGAATCTTTTAAACCCAGTGCTTGAAAAAGCATTCAATTACAGAACAGTGACTCACTGCTCCGATGTTAGCTGAGCTAACACAATCTTTAAAAAATGAATTAGAATAGTAATTCATTCTGAAGGGGAATATATATTGTTTTCCTGGACAATTTGGGGATTTTACTTTTTAAATCCTTAGCTATCCATTCTTCTTTTTTTCGTCTTTGTATTTTAATTTGTTCCATCGGTATAAAGCTTACGTTAAATCGACTATTTTTACTTTAACATGTTTTAAGTGAACGGGTTAACTTAATTAAAGTTACAAAAAAATATTTAAAAAAATATTTTAAGTTCCTATTATTTTTACTCCAAAATAAAAAAACCACCAAAATTGAATTTGGTGGTTTTAGAGAACTACGAAGATTATTTTTTTAATGAAAAATTATTTTTTTACCAAGTATTTGATGTTTTGTAATTTTCCGTTTACAACGGTTTTCAAGAAATAGAATCCTTTTCTTAACGGCGATAATTCTAAATTTGAAATTGATTTTCCAGCGCTAATTTCGTTACTACTTTGATATACTAACTGACCAAAGAAGTTGTAAACCCAAAAGTCAACTTTAGCAGTTACTGAACTAGTTAGACTTACATTTACATTATTAACAAATGGATTTGGAAAGACATTCACGTTAGTAATTCTTACCTGATTATTATCTTGTTGCGTACAACTTCCTAAAGTATCCCCATGTGCTAAATGCCATTTTACAGCGTTTTCATCGACGCAAATTGATCTTCCGTTATGACAAATTTCAACTTTTGGATTTCTGGTGTTATTCCCACAACGAACATCTTCGACATTTACAGTTCTTTCTGCAACAGCAGTACAACCATTAGCATCAGTAACTGTTAACGTAAATGTAGTTGTTTGCTCTGGACATACTTTAATTGTGTTTGTTGTAGCTCCATTACTCCACTTATAAGAGTAGGGTTGAATACCTCCAGTTATTCCAGTCGCACTAAGTGTCGTACAAGATTTTTCTTTGTAACCATTATAAACAGTTACCTCTTCTGCAGAAGGAATATCAATCGCATCAGCTTCAGTAACGGTAAAGTCTTTAGTGATGGTATGATTTAAAGCATCAGTTATTGCTACACTATAGTTTCCTGCAGTAAGAGCTGTAATAGTACTTGTGGTTGCATTAGTGCTCCATAAATAGGTATAAGGACTTATTCCTCCAGAAACATTTATTGTAGCGGTTCCGTTAGCTTCGCCATTACACATTGCATTAGTAACATTTAGAGATTCAACTTCCATTAATTTTAATTGCAATCTGGCAGTTACCGGGAAGTGATCTGAAGCTGTTTTTGTGTAATCACTAGAGAAAAACTCATAGTGTACTCTTGCTGATTGATCAATATACAAATCAGCTAGTTCATTAGAAAGGGTAATGTGATCAATCATATTTTCGTAAGTAGCATACGATCTAAATCCTTGCTCACTTAATGTTTTTGTTACCACATTATAACTTGCAGCATCATTAACATAAGCTTCATAAGTAGAAACAGTCGTTGTTACATCTGAAACTGTGTAGTCAACATCGTCGTTATAATCTCCAAGTAAGATTAAGTTCGCATTTTGATATTGTGCATCTAAAGTATCTTTTAATACCTCAACATCAAATTTACGCATGTCGTATTTGCCTTGAGCATCACCACTTGTATTGGCTCTTGCATGAAGGTCAATAATGTTAATTTGTTTTTTGTTACCATCAATAGTAACATTAGCAGTTAACATAAAAGGCAATCTTCCACTAGCAAAAAAACGAGATTTATCAGTATTTGGATAATTAGCTAATGCGGATCCATCACCACCATTGTAATAGGGGTGAATTGTTTTTAGTAACACTTTCGTACTAACTGCTTCTACCGTTTTGTTTTTGTAAATGAATCCAACTTTTTGTTTTGGTCCTGATACATCAAAAGGATATGAAGTAGCTTCAGATAAAACAAAACTGTAATCATTCATTTCGCTTACCATTTGAGCCAATAATACATCATCAGAAACTTCTTCTACAGCGTAGATATCGGCATCTAATTGTTGTAATATATTTTTAACTGCTTCTTTTTGTATCATATCTGAGTTTGGTTTTCCAGCTGCTGGAGAATTTGTTTCATCACCAAACCAAGCTACATTCCAAGTAGCTATATCTAAAGTTTTATCTTTAGAAATAGCTAAATCACTTCCTGTTTGTTGGTATTTATCAGCACATGGGAAGTCTGTCCTCATTCTAGGCAAAAGCTGTTGAGTTGCAAAATAATTACCTACAACACCTATAATTTCAGAACAAGTTTCTGGTTGGGCAAAACCTACAAGATCATTTACATCAGCGTCGATGCGCAATTGAGCCGTTCCGTTTGCATCAGTAATATTTGTATTTGAATTGCCAAACATAATCGTGCCCGGTTTAGGGAAAGTCGTATTTTGAATACGCACCAATTCCGCAGGATGGTTTACCATTTCGCTTAGAGTAATCGTCTTAGGTTGGATAGCCTGATTTGGCAATCCATTATTTGTAACTGCGCTTACAGGACTAATTTGAAGTTGGTCGCTGTAAGAACTTCTTGTTCCAGTAACGGTAATTGAATCTCCTATTTTGAAAATACCAGCGCCATGAACTGTTTTATCAAAAACGGCAATTGCACCGGTTGCATCTTGAATATAGGCAGATCCTGCAAATTGATCAGAAACAGTCAAAACGCCAGTGACTGTTACAATTTCACCATCTGCTTTTGCTCTCGCTTCAGCAATTGGAAGTACTACAATTATGTCACTTGCATTTCCAAAAAACTGTCCTGCATTTATGGCCCCGAAAGTATTGTTAGCTGCTTGCCATGTAAAATCAGCATAAGTGAATCCAGCTCCAGTTAATTGAAGTGAAGTTCCTACTGCAGCTGTACTAGCTTCAGCAATACTAATGTCAGTACTGGTCATTCCGCTCGCCGGACCATTAGTCGCTGTAAAACTACCTTCATAACTTAAAAATTGAATTAGCTTACCAGAAGGGTCTACTAATGCTATTCCATCAGGAGAACCATTTTGTAATCCTGCAATAGATACAGATACAGTTCCATATCCATTCAATTGATCTGGAATAATTCCTGATAAAGTTCCTATAGGAGTATATGTTGCACCACCCGTTCCGTTATAAGGAATAATGCTCCATCCTGTTAAATCAGTTCCTGCATAACCAGCTACTTCAACCGCTTCGCCAAGATCTGTTCCAGCATTGTCATAGTGAATCTCATTGATGAATACTAAATCACCAAATTTTTGTCCCACATTCACTTTACCAAAAGTACTAACAGCTGCTTCCCATGTAAAATCAACATATTTTGTTCCTTTTCCAACTAACTGTAATGACGTACCTAAAGTCGCAGTACCTGCTTCAGCAATACCAATATCAGTACTTGTCATTCCGCTTGCTGGACCATTAGTCGCTGTAAAACTACCTTCGTAGCTTAAAAACTGAATTACATTATTGGCAGCATCTACTAATGCGATTCCATCAGGAGCACCATTTTGTAATCCCGAAAGAGGCACTGATACGGTTCCATATCCATTTAATTGATTAGGAATGGTTCCTGATAAAGTACCTGTTGGTGTGTAGCTTGCTCCTCCATTTCCATTATAAGGAATAAGTTTCCAACCTGTTAAGTCAGTTCCCGCTAGTCCTGTAATTTCAACTCCTTCATCAATATCTGAACCTGCGTTATCGTAATGAATTTCATTTATAAATACAGATCCAGCGAGTGCAGGTGTCGTTGCGTTTTCTAGAGTCGTTACGATTATTTCATTACTTGCATCTGATGTATTATCATCGGCATCTAAAGCTAATACAGTAACTCTATAAGTAGTATTTGCTGTTAGATTAGTAAGTGTAAAGTTGGTATTCGTTGTGGCAGCAATTTTTGTTGTTCCATTAAAAATTTCGTAGGATACGGCACCTGCTCCTGCTTCCCAAGACAAGGTAGTTGTTGTTTGAGTCGTGTTGCTTGCCGCTAAATTTGTTGGATTAGTAAGCGGCACAGTAGTAGTAGAAAATGACTGTCCGTTATTAATATTTCCATAGGTGCTTGCGCTTGCAGCTTGCCATGTAAAATCACTATATTGAGTTCCTGATCCTTTTAATTGCAAAGACAAACCAATTGCTTCAGTTCCATTTTGTGAAACACCAATATCAGTGCTTGTCATTCCATTTGCTGGACCGTTAGTCGCTGCAAATGTTCCTTCGTAGCTTAAAAATTGAATAACATTTCCTAAATTGTTAACTAATGCAAGTCCGTCAGGAGCTCCATTTTGTAGTCCGTTTACAGCAACGAAAACGGTACCAAATCCGTTGGATTGATTTGGGATAATTCCTGATAAACTTCCAGCTGGAGTATAAGAGGCACCACCATTTCCATTATACGGAATAATACTCCATCCTGTTAAATCCGTTCCTGCAGTTCCTGCAATTTCTATACCTTCACCTACATCTGTACTAGCATTGTCATAATGTATTTCATTCATGAAAACAACAGAAGTTGTAGGAGTTGGTGGAGGAGTACCCGCTAGGGTTGTCACGGCAATACTATTGCTACCATTTGATATGTTTCCAGCTGCATCAAAAGCTTTTATTGAAAAAGTATAATTTGTATTAGCTGTTAATCCTGATAAAACATAATTAGCTGTTAAAGACGAAGCAATTTGTACCGTTCCGTTATAAATTCGATATCCTAAAACACCCACATTATCTGTAGACTGAACCCATGTTAATGTCGTTCCCGTTTGAGTAGTATTTGTGGCATATAAATTAGCAGGTACTGAAGGAACTTCTGTATCGAATACAACGCTGCCGTCAAATCGGTTTTCTGCTTGTGGGCCTCCCCAAATTGTTGTTGCAAAAGCGGGGTTGTCAATAAAAGGGTTTCTATTTCCTTGAACTCCTTCTAATATTGTGTTTCTGTTTATTTCTATTTGGGAAACAGGATCTTCAACATTCCATTGCAATAAAATATCTGGAATATCTCCACTAAAAGTTTGTGAACCTACGGTAACTGCATTAGGGAGACATTGATTTCCGTAACGCACATACATGTACATTACCATACGCGCTACATCCCCTTTCCATTCATCTCCAGGATACCAATAGGCACCGTTTATTAATTTTGAATTACCAGTACCAGAACCATAAGGATAGTTATTTCTTGTTGAATTCAAGGTGATATCCGAAGCTCTAAGATGATGTGCGTCACTTCCAGGTCCTGCAGTTCCCAAATTTGGATTTCCTAATGACTTTGCATAAACGTGCTCTCTGTTCCAATCACCCTGATTTCCGCCATTTAAATCTTTAGAACGAGTACGGTCATTAGAAATATCGCTATCAGTATCATCGTAACCATAGATAAGCAACACTTTACTGGGATCATTAGGATCTAAGTCTGTTTGTTTTAGCGCATCCCAAACTCCAGGAGTATAACTTAAGATTGTCGTATTGCTACTTATTAAAGTTGCAAGGCTCGATTTTAAGGCATTTCCCGTTTGGGTGAGATTGGTTCCATTATAATAGGAGGGAACCTGACCAAATGATAAGAGACTTAAAAAAGAAAATACAGTCGCAAGAAGCAGCTGCTTTTTCATGTAAATTTGTTTCATAGTACTTGTAAGTTTATTAGGAGGTAAAAGTATAAATTTTCACACTTGTATAATTAGATTAGTATTAACAAATTGTTAAAACTATCAATAATATATACTGAAAAACAAATGATTATTTAAAAAAAAGCATGGCTTTATGCGATAGAAACGTAATATATTGCCATTTTTTTAATTTTCGAAAACTAATAATAATGCTATAAATTTCTACTTAAATGTTGCTAATAGCAGTCGTTTTTTGAATGATTGTAGGATTAAAAGGAATAATCAAATGGGTCAGTAAAATTTTTTGAAACGGTTTTCAGGAAAATAAGTAACTATATTAAGTATGAGCCTAGCAGTCCAATAGGATAGCCAATTTATAAAACTGGAAGAGATATTATTTCTTTTTTTAAGTGATGTTGGAGTTATTCTTTGACATTGTGCTATTATTTCGTTTAGGTGTTCTAAATAATTGCTGGAAAATGCGGTAGATTTAATTTCAACATTCATTTCAAGACTTCCATAAGAGCTCAAATTATTTAAGTTGAAAGATCCTATAGTGGTCCAATGCCCATCAACAACCGCTGCTTTTCCATGCAAAACGGTCTTATTCCATTCATATAATTCAATGTTGTTTTTCAAAAGAGCAGCGTATATATGATAGGTAGCTCGTCTAGAAAGCGCAACATCTGATATGCCAGCCAGGATTAATTTAACTTTGACCTGATTTTTCGCCGCTTTTTTCAATGCGTTATTCATTCTTCTGCCAGGAAGGAAATAGCTTCCCACTATGACGATTTCTTTTTTAGCGGTGGTGAAGGATGTAATATAAGCGTCATAGATTTCGTTTTTCCTTTTCAGCCAGTCATTTTGAATAATACTGACCACCGTTTCTTGCTGTGTCTGTAAAACAGTTTCTATCTTTTTTTTGAAAAAATATCTTTTCTTTAAAAAAAGGTCTCTACATAACAATTGAAGTTTTTTTGCAATTATTATATCATCAATTTGAACAGCATAGTCTAACCAGGGTTCTTTTCCCGGTTTGCCATTATATTTATCGGCAATATTGATTCCACCAATTAATAGCATCTGATCATCCGCAACAACAATTTTATGATGCAGTCTTCGGCCAATGTAAAAAGAATTTGCTGAAAAAAATGGAGAAAAAAAGCGAAAGTGGACTCCGCTTTCCGTTAATTCCTTTACTACTTGTTCAGGAAATGAAAACGAACCAAAGCCATCCAATAGTAAATACACCTTCACGCCACGCGCTGCCGATTCTTTAAGTTTTTCTATAATCTTAGTTCCAGTGGTATCGTTTTCAAAAATATAAAATTGAAGGTGAATCTCAGATTTCGCATTTTGAATAATTTGTTCCAGTCGGGAAAAATAGTCCTCGCCGCTATACACTAATTCCAGGCAATCAGGATGTGTTGTGTTTTGGATTTTAGGCATAGACGTTTTTGGATTTAACTCCTTTTATTAAAAGAAACTCCAAAAGATTTTCAGTGTCAAGAGTCCCAACAAGAATCCCATTTTCCATTACTAAAATTAAGTTGGATTTATTGGCAGAAACTAATTCAAAAATGTCTTCCAGTAGGGTTTCCACATCTAAATAAATTAAGTTTTTATTCATTGCAGAGCTTATAACTGTATTCTCGCCTTTTTCGGAAAGTGCTGCTATCATTTGATCTCGATTTAGCGTCCCAACGGGTTCATTATTGTCAGTAATCATAAATATCTTGGACTGACTGTCCAGTAACAGTGCTATTGCCGTTTTTATAGGCGCGTTGGCATCGATAGTTTGATATTGTTTCATCAGTACATCTCGCACTTTAAAACCTTTGAGAATGAATTTAGAGGCGGCATGCTCTGTTTCCATTTGGGCTGAGACAATTACAAATAACCCTATAAAAATTAAAAACGGATTGGAAATAAAACCCAAAAGAATAAACCCTATTGCTATAAATTGGCCAATTCTTGCTGCTATTCTGGTTGCAACATGTCTTCTAAATTTAAAGGCTAAGAGTGCTCTAAGGACGCGTCCTCCATCCATGGGGAATGCCGGAATCAAATTAAAAACGGCCAATACGATATTTACAATAAAGAAATTTAGGAAAAAATTACTGGCATTTACACCAGTTGATAATTGCGCAGCGAGTGCCTCTGCATTTTCTGGAAATGTTATAAAAAAACTAGTTATTAATGCCAAAACAATGTTTACTAGCGGCCCAGCAAAAGCAACTACTAATTCTTCTAAAGGTTTTTCAGGCAGTTTGTCCAATCTTGCTAGACCTCCAATGGGAAGCAATGTAATGTCTCTTGTTTGTATTCCATAGTTTTTTGCGGCTAGTGCGTGCCCAAATTCATGCATAACAACCGTGACAAAAATGCATAAAACGAAAATGACCGACCAAAGTATTTGTACAGCATTATAACCTGTCCGATAATTGATAAAAATAATAAAGGCAATAAGTAACGAAAATGTCCAATGTATAAATAGGCCAATACCCGCTACTTTTCCGAGTTTGAATGTTCCTTTCATTTTTCATTTTTTTTTTTAATATTATAAATTTCAGTATAATGGTAAAAAATACTTAAATTATTTAAAATCAATAAAGTGTAGGACTTTATATAAAAAGGAAAAGGGGCTTATCCTTACACTAAAGTACAATTTTTTTTTTGAAGAAGTGATGTAAAGTGAGAATAGGATTAATTTGTTTTTCAGGTATCCATACTAAATCTATGGAGTATCAACACATTAAATCTATTTGATACCTCTAATGATCCATTTCCCTATTTCTACTGCCCAAAAAATGATGCTTGATGCCAGTAGGGTTATTGCTAATTCATACAACGACAACGGTTGTGTTTTGAATACCATATTAAAGAAAGGAACGTAGACAATCATCAGTTGGAGTAAAACTGTCAGCATTAAAGCTCCCAAAAGAGGTTTGTTCGAAAAAATTCCAATTTTAAAAAGAGATTCTTCTCCAGAACGTATTGCCATTACATGTCCCATTTGACTAAAACAAAGGACTGTAAAAGCAATGGTTTGCCAATGTTGAATATTGGCATTAATTGCCCAATATTGAATACCCAGAGTTACCAAACCCAAAAGTAAACCAACACTTAGTATGTGTAATGCCATCCTTCCGGCAAAGATATTTTGCGTTGGATCTCGTGGTGACCGACTCATTATACTATCTTCAGCTGGTTCAGACGCCAATGCTAATCCTGGTAATCCATCTGTTACGAGATTAATCCACAAAATGTGAATGGCTAGCAGCGGAAAGGGTAAACCAAAAAAAGGAGCAAGGAAAATGGCGCATATTTCCCCAAAATTCCCCGTCAGGATGTATTTTATAAATTTTAAAATATTATCAAAGATCACTCGTCCATCCTTAACAGCAATCAAAATGGTAGCAAAATTATCATCAAGCAAAACCATGTCGGCCGCCTCTTTGGCAATAGCTGTGCCATTGATTCCCATAGCAATCCCAATGTTAGCGCTTTTAAGAGCAGGGGCATCATTAACACCATCACCAGTCATCGCCACAAATTGATCTTTTGCTTGCAGCGCTTTTATAATTTTTAATTTTTGCTCTGGGTTTACACGGGCATAGACACGTACATGTTCAACCATATCCGAAAATTCTGTTTCTGATAATTCAGCCAGTTTTGTTCCGCTCAATATAAGGTCTTCTTCTGAAGTGATTATACCTAACTGCTTTGCAATGGCTTTTGCTGTGAGTTTGTGGTCTCCGGTAATCATTACAGGAATAATTCCTGCCTTTATGCATGCTGAAACTGCTTTTTTTGCTTCACTCCGCGGAGGATCAATCATTCCTGCAAATCCTATAAATGTTAATGATGATTCTATCTCCTCTACATTTAAAGTTTCTGGCATGGATGGCATTTCTTTTATGGCATAGCCAATAACCCGATACCCTTCATTGGCAATGTCGTTGGCTTTTTTATCAAACTCAGAAACCAGTGGCTGTTGATCATTAACTATTTTATCTAGCAATACATCCACAGCCCCTTTGGTAATGACGAGTATCCCATTTTCTGTTTGGTGTAGTGTCGTCATGCATTTTCTTGAAGAATCGAATGGAAATTCTGCCACTCTTGGAAATTTTGTTTCTAATTCCTTTTTATTACTGTTTTTATTTAAAGCATATTGTACCAAAGCGATCTCCGTTGAATCGCCATGCCAGCTTCCGTCTTCTTTTGCTGAGACATCACTATTGAGTACCATTGCTGTGAGCAGGACATTATTTTTAATAAATGGGGTCTCAGTTTTTATACCGGGAGTCACATAAACTTCTTCAACGGTCATTTGATTTTTGGTCAGCGTTCCAGTTTTATCAGTGCAGATATAGGTTACTGACCCTAGTGTTTCCACCGCTGGAAGTTTTCTTATTAAGGCATTATTTTTTGCTAATCGTTTAGCACCAAAGGCAAGTGCAATTGTAACAAGTGCGGGTAAGGCTTCTGGAATGGCGGCAACAGCAAGCGAGATAGACGTTAACAACATGCTTATTATATTCTCGCCATTAATCCAACCTATTATAAAAATTAAAGTGCATATTATCAAGATGGCAATAGACAACCGCTTACCAAAAGCAGCTAATCGTATTTGTAGTGGAGTTATGGATTCATGTAATTGAATCATCTGGGCAATGTGACCAATTTCTGTCTCCATAGCGATTGCTGTAACATAGGCACGTCCATGCCCTTTTGTAATAAAGGTACCTTTGAAGCCTAAATTGCTGCGATCTCCTAGAGAATAGTCACCGTCAGGCAGTTTGTTCTCTGTTTTATCAGTGGTATTTGATTCACCTGTAAGCGTTGATTCGTCTACTTTAATTTGGTGGGTTTCAATAAAACGAACATCAGCGGGGATCCTGTTTCCGGCTTCGAGCAAAACCACATCACCAGGAACTAGCTCAGTAGACGCAATGGTTATGGTCTTTCCAGCCCGAATTACTCTTGTTTCTTCAGAAATTATGTTTTTAAGGGCTTCCATTGCTTTTTCAGCTCGGTATTCTTGCACAAAACCGATTGCCGCGTTGACTACAATTATGGTAAGAATAATAATGGTATCTGTTAAGTCACCCATTATACCTGAGACAATTGCCGCCAGGATAAGGATTAGAATCATAAAGTTGGACAATTGGTGGAGGACCATCCGTAAAACAGTGTTCTTTTTTTTGTAATCAATCTTGTTTTTGCCGTGCTTGGCTTGGCGTTGATTAGCAGTTTTTTCATCAATGCCTGCTGGGGATGTGTCCAACTTCTCGGATACTTCAGAAAGAGAAAGTAAATGCCAATTCATGTTCATCTGAATTTATTTTAATTAATCGGTCTTTCTGTTTTTTAAATTTCAATTAAGATAGTCATTAATTGAATCCGGAGGAGAAATTATTTAAAAGTATTTTCGTTCATAAATCGATGACGGATTTATGATTTTGAAAGTTAAAAGTAACGGAATAACGAATTTTTAAGCAGGTATAAATAGTAAGTATTGTTCGTAAATGTTTAATAATTAATGAAATGAAATAAATTTTCAATTATTCGAAACAACTTATTTAAGTTCATTTTCAGAGAGACCATTATAAGCCCAAGCATTAAAATTAACAATGGTGGTCTGCGCAATTCCCTCTAAAGCTTCGTTAGTCAAAAAGCCTTGGTGCCCCGTAATTAAAACATTAGGGAAGGAGCGAAGTATAGTGTATAAATGATCCTCCAGTTTTTTATTAATGTGGTTGCCAAAGAAAATTCCTTTTTCCTTTTCATAAACATCTAAGCCAGCTGCTCCGATATTGCCCATTTTGAGTGCATCTATTAGATCTTCTGTATTCACGATAGTTCCTCTTGCAGTGTTAATAAACAGGACTCCTTTTTTCATCAGGCTAAAATTGCTTTTGTTGAACATGTATTTTGTTTCATGATTAAGCGGACAATGAACTGAAATCACATCTGAAGTTGTACAAACCTCTTCCAATGTGGTATAGTTTATATCTATTTGCTGGATTAATTCCTCATTTTCTTGCGGATCACAAGCTGAAATTTGGCAGCCAAAACCATGCATTATTTTTGCGAAAGCGGTACCTATTTTTCCAGTTCCAATGATTCCTATCTTTTTTCCATGCAAGTCAAAACCGACCAAATGATCCAGACGGTAGTCACCCATTTGCATGAGTTTTTGGCCTAGAATAATCTTTCGATTTAAGGCTAATAACAAGGTTACGGCATGTTCCGCTACAGAATAGTGGGAGTAAGCGGGTACATTTGCCACTTTGATTCCTAAAGCTCTCGCTTTTTTCAAATCGACATAGTCATATCCCACAGATCTTAAAGCAATATATCTTACGCCGTAGAAATATAATTTTTCCAGTACGATAGCAGAGGCATTATCAGGGGTAAAAAGAGAAATACCTTCAAAACCCTCTGCTAGTTTGACCGTGTCTTCATTTAAAGGCTGGTTCGTATATTCTATTTCTAATTTCCCATGTTTGGCATTTTCGATAAATGGTTTGTCAAACGCGTATATGCTGTACATTAAAATTTTCATGATATTTTTTTTAGTTCCAATTAAGGAATGATGGCTGTTATTTTTGGCTATTCTATTTTCTAAATCAGGATTTCTGCTTTTCTATTGCATTCTTGATATAGGAAAGAAGTAACTTCAAGGTGGTGGTTTTCCCATAATCTCGTTCTGGTATTTCAATTCCTAGTTTATCATCTAATGCCACTATAAATTGTAAAGCATCAAACGAATCAATATTAAGGGTCTCTCGAATATTATCATCATCTTGCAATTCTGACGGTTCTGTTTCGGGGGCAATTTTTTTCAACAATTGAAAAATGGTCTTTTTAATTTCATCTTCTTTCATAATGAATCCGGATTTTGTAAATAGTTGTTTATGGCAGCTAAAAAACGACTACCGATAAGTCCATCCGTTGCCCGATGATCCCCAGCTAATGTGGCCTTCACAACAGACCGAATGCCCAACATGCCCTTTTCGGCAAAAGGCTGTTCTGAAATTGTCCCGAAACCCACGATTGCCACCTGAGGCGGATAAATTATGCCATAAACTACATCGGCGCCATTTTCTCCAACAGAGGTTAGCGTAATAGTAGAATCTGTCAGTTCTGAACTTCGTAATTTAAAGGCTCTTGCTCTTGGAATAATGTCATTTAATGTCTCCATGATTTCGTCAACACTTTTTAAATTAGTATGATGAATCGCCGGAACAATAATGCCGCCAGTCGTCAACGAAACAACAAACCCAATATTAATATCTTTTTTTTGTTGTAAACCGTTTTCCCAAATTGCGTTCAAATCGGGAAAATCAGCCAAAGATCTCGCTGTTGCCTTGATAAGAAGGACAACGGGTAGCAGTCTTTTTTTGATGGAACGTTGACTATTGGCTTCTTGTAACCAGGCCAATGCTTTTGTAAAATCTATCTTTTTTTCTAAATAATAGTGCGGAATCTCCCTATTCGACTTACTCATCGCAGCGGCTATTGCTGATCGAATTGCTACTGCTGGAGCATTGATTTTTTCGGGTTCAATCTTTTCTATTTTTGCAATTTCGTGATCGACATTTTCTTTGGTAATGGCTCCGTCAGGACCGGTTCCTGCCACTGATTCGAGATTGATGTGGTTCTCTTCGGCAATTCTTCGGGCGAGCGGTGATACTTTTATTTTTCGTGTTTCAGCCGTGCTTATAGGCGTACTTTTGATTGTTTTTTCCTCAGTTGGTTGCAATGGGGCAGGTTCTTTTTCTTTTTTTGTTTCTAAAGACACTCCGCTCGGCTGTAGTAGTGCCATAACGGCTCCTACAGGAACTTTTGTTCCTTCCTGAATGAGGAATTTATCAATGATGCCTTCATCGAATATTTCAATTTCAATAAGCCCTTTTTGTGTTTCCACCTCAGCGATAATATCGCCGCGCTTCACCGTGTCGCCTGGTTTTTTTTTCCATTCGATCAATGTACCGTCTTCCATGTCTGCACCCAAACTGGGCATTTTAAATTCAATCATGATGAATCATTTTTTTAACTGTATTTACAATGTCATTTACCTGAGGAATAGCCGCTTCCTCCAGATGATTGGCGTAGGGTATAGGGACTTCCGCACCACATAATCGTTGTACGGGAGCATCCAAATCATAAAACACTTTTTCCATTATTCGGGCCGATACTTCAGCAGAAATACTGACGGAGCGCCACGCTTCTTCCACAATAAGTGCCCGATGTGTTTTGGAAACAGAAGCCAAGAAAGTGGCTTCGTCTATAGGTCGTAAAACGCGGAGATCGACTACTTCGGCTTCAATGCCTATTTTGGCTAATTCAGTTGCCGCTTCTAAGCATTTATACACCGCTGCTCCATAAGTAATAATCGAAATATCTTTTCCTTCTCTTCTTACTTTGGCTTTTGTTATCGTTACCGGAGTGGCTTCCGCAGGAATTTCTTTTTCCATATTCAACAAGAAAGTATATTCGAACAGAATCACGGGGTCTGGACTTTGAAGAGCGGCATGCAACATGTTGCGGGCATCTTCATGTGTACCTGCAGAAAGAACAATTAATCCGGGAACATGGGCGTAAAAAGGTTCCCAACTGTGCGAATGTTGTGCCGCCAATTGCCGTCCTATTCCGCATCCAATGCGTATAACCACTGGTACATGAACCTGACCGCCGGACATGTGCAATAAGGTGGCGGCATTGTTTACGATTTGGTCGAAGGCAAGTAAACTGAAATTGACGGTCATCACTTCAACAATGGGCCTCATACCCGCTATTGCAGCGCCAATTCCTGCCCCTACGAAGCCTGCTTCAGAAAGCGGAGTGTCCATGATGCGTTCCTCACCAAACTCTTGCAAAAGTCCTTTGCTTACCGCAAAAGCGCCACCGTATCGTCCCACGTCTTCCCCCATAAGAAAAACACGCTCGTCATTTTGCAACGCTTCGCGCAACCCTTGTTTCGGCGCTTCGCGATAGGTAGTTTTTATTTTTGTAGTGGCGTTTTCCATTTTTAGAATATGTGAGTTGGAGAGATTTAGGTTAAATGATTTTCCAGCGGTTTAAAGTGGGCAGAATGTTTACGGCGTCTTGAATCAGCTTTTCTGAAAGTTTCAATTTCTTCATCTGGGTCTCTACCGTTTCCTTCATATCGCCAAATGTCATACTGGGTTTGACAAATGACCCAGCATCGTAACAAAATTTGCAATACTCATCCGTTTTTAAACCATTTGCTTCTGTTCCTTTCAATTGCTCATTGTCAAGTGGAATTCCACAACTTTGACATAATGTTGCTACTATCATAATTTTTGTTTTTAAAGGGTTCGATTAAAATCTTTTCAGGGTTTTACTTTGTTTTGTAGCCCCTGATGGGTTGTTTGTTTTTTATTGCATTTTATTTTCACTGTAAGTGAATTTTGTCAATTCTGCTATAGGCTCCCAGGTTCCCGCTTCTGCAAAATCGACGGCCAATTGGACTTTAGTTTCAATTTTCTGTTCGAATGCAGTGATTTCAGCTGGGGTAATCCATTTTTGCTTCAATAGGTAATTTTTGAATGTCGGAATGGGATCTCTTTTTTTCCATTCGTCAACCTCTTTTTTAGCCCGATATAATTCGGCATCAAACATCGAGTGTGCCTTAAAACGATAAGTATTGCAAACTAATAAATATGGTTTTCCACTACTTCTCACTTTTTGTGTGGCAGTATTGGCGGCATCGATTACCGCCATTAGATCCATTCCGTCCACCGCTTCAGCTTCGATACCGTAAGCAGCTCCTTTTTTTTCAATGTGGGTCTCGGAATGGGAGTGCCTAATCGCCGTTCCCATGGCGTATAGGTTGTTTTCACAGACAAATAACAGAGGAACTTTCCAAAGTGCCGCGAGATTCATTGCTTCGTGAAATTCGCCTTCGGCAGCTGCTCCTTCGCCAAAAAAGCAAACAGTAATATTTTCTTTCTTTTGCTTTTTGGACGCTAAAGCCATTCCGACAGCCAGTGGTAAATGACCGCTGACGATAGCATTTCCTCCATAGAATTTTTTTGAAACATCAAATAAATGCATGGAGCCCCCCCGGCCCAGTGAGCAACCTTCCATTTTACCATACATCTCAGCCATAATTACATCGGCATCGATTCCTCTTGCTAAGGCATGCCCGTGTTCTCGATAGGTACACAATACATTATCTTCCTCTGTTAGGGCCTGTATAACTCCTACCGCTACCGCTTCTTCACCAGTATATAAATGTAAAAACCCTCGGATTTTAGATTTTGTATATTGCTCTGCCGCTTTTTCTTCAAACCTTCGTATGAGCAACATTTGGTACAAAAGAAGCAATGCTTTTTTTATTTCCATGGGTTTCGTTATTGTGGCTGATTGTGACATAGTGTCGATTATTATTATTATTATTATTTTACATACCAAATGCATAGTAATAGAAAGTAGGATCACCAGCATATTTTCCTTCAATCATTATCCCTCGCTGCTGTCCTTGTACGGCTTCGATAAAAGACTGAACTGTAGTAATAGGTGTTATGTTGACAGAAGTAATTACAAATCCTTCCCGAATGTCTGTGCTACTTTTCAGTTTTCCATCGTATAGTTTCGTGACCTTTAGTCCATTTCTAACATTGTATTTTTTCTGATCGTCTTTGTCGATTTCTGCAAGTTCCACTCCTAATTCTTTTAATAAATCTGTTTTTAGAACAACAGTGGTAGCTGCTGTATATTTTTTGAGTGTTGCCGTAAGTTCTTTTTTATCTTTACCATTTCTGATTACCGTAATTTTTACCTTGTCTCCCGGACGTTTGCGAGAGATAATCTCCTGTAATTTTGATGCCGTTATTGTTTCAATATTATCAATACTGATAATCACGTCTTTTGCCCTGATTCCAGCCTCTTTTGCGGCTCCGTTATCGATTAAAGCATCTACATAAACGCCGTTAGCACGGTCGATGTTGATCTCTTTGGCCAGTACACTGTTTAAATCTCGGATACTGATTCCCAGAACAGCTCTTTGAACAGCCCCGTAATTCATCAGATCATTGGCGACTTTTTTTACGATGTCTACCGGAATCGCAAAAGCATAACCCGCATAAACTCCTGTGGGAGTTGCTATGGCGGTATTGATACCGATCAGTTTTCCTTCTAATGTCACTAAGGCTCCGCCGCTATTACCGGGGTTGACTGCTGCATCGGTCTGTATGAAGGATTCAATGGCTCCCTGATCCCGGAGTATGTTTATATTTCTTGCTTTGGCACTTACAATTCCAGCTGTGACCGTAGATGCCAGATTAAACGGGTTTCCAACTGCAACGACCCATTCTCCAATTTCAATGGTGTCACTGTCGCCAAATAGTATAAAAGAAAGATTTTTTTCATCAATCTTAAGGAGTGCCAAATCGGTGAGGGGGTCACTACCCACCAGTTTGGCAGTGTAAGAACGTCCATCAAACAAGGTGATGTTAATTTCGAGGGCATCCTTTACCACATGATTGTTGGTTACTATATATCCGTCAGCGGTCAATATTACTCCTGAAGCACTTCCAACTAATGGCATCGAATTATTTTCGGATGAATTGGGGGGCTGAAATTTATATTGTCTGAATAAAGGATCGTTTTTAAAAAACTCTTTTAAAGGATTGGGCAAATTATAAAACTGATTTTGGTCGCCATTTTCATATTGTTGGATCTGTGATGTAAAACTACTCTTAATGTTGACTACTCCTGGCGTTGCTATTTTAGCAGCATTTCTGAAATCTACAATCCCAGTATAAGATATGTTAGCTTGTGTAGCGGCAGTCTTCTTTTGAATTACTTCCATGTCATTTTCATTCTTCTTATCCTGTGCTTGACATCCTTGAAATAAGAGAAGAATAATAAACAGGTACATCCTTTGCGTTTTTAAATTCATTTCTATAAATGCTATCATGGCTGAGATTGATTTTAATAAATTGATTTTTGATAGGACTGATCCCTGTTTTTTTATAATTTCAGGATTCCTCCAATGTTGAAATATCACCTTCTGGTAAGCCGAGTTCACGTGCTTTCAGCAGTCTTCTCAAGATCTTTCCACTGCGGGTTTTGGGAACGCTTTCGACAAACTCAATTTCTTTCGGAGCGACGGCAGGACCCATTTCTTTTCGGGCAAAGCCTATAATGTCCATCTTCATTTCTTCATTGGCTTCGTTTCCGTCTTTCAAAACCACAAAGGCTTTTACCAACTCCCCAATATTGGTCTCAGGCTTTCCAATTACCGCTACTTCCGCCACCGCAGGATGTCGCATTAACGTACTTTCTACTTCAAACGGCCCCACCATGTGCCCTGAGGTTTTGATAATATCATCGGCGCGGCCGATAAACCAAAAATAGCCTTCGGCATCTTTTTTTGCCAGATCACCGCTGAGGTACCATTCGCCAATAAAACTTTTTTATACCGTTCCTCCTCATGCAGATAGGCGCGAAATAGGGAAGGGAAGCCTTTTTTCAAAACCAATTGACCTTGAACGTTAGGGTCTGTTATTATTTTCAGCTGCTTACCGTTGACCTGTGCAATGGCAATTTCTACCCCAGGCAAAGGTTTTCCCATAGAACCAGGTTTTACTTTCATCGAAGGATAGTTGGCTATCATAATACCTCCCGTTTCCGTTTGCCACCAATTGTCAAGAATGGGGAACCCGAAATTTTCCTCACCCCAGATTACAGCTTCTGCATTAAGCGGTTCTCCCACACTCAAAATCGATTTGAGATTTTCGAGATTGTATGCTTCTTTGGGCTTTATGTCTTCCATACGCATTAAGCGCCTGATTGCCGTGGGCGCAGTATACCAAGTAGTTACTTTTTGCTCTTCGAGTATAGAATACCATCTGATGGCATTAAACTCTGCTTCATCGATGATACTAGTAACGCCGCAGACTAGCGGTGCAATGATTCCATAGGAAGTCCCAGTTACCCAACCCGGATCGGCAGTACACCAAAACCGATCTCCTTCATGAAAATCAAGTACGTATTTACCCGTTATGTAATGGGTAAAAACCGCATGATGCACATGTAAAACCCCTTTTGGCATGCCGGTAGTTCCACTGGTAAAATGAAGTAAAGCAGCATCTTCAGGATTTGTTTCTGGAATTTTAAAATCGGTTCCGGCTTGATCCATGAGTGTGGAAAAGGACAGTATTTTGTCTGACAGGTGTTCGGTCGCATCCGTAAGAATTATATATTGAAGAGAGGGAAGTCGCTCCACCAATTGTTTTACTTTCTTCTCATATAACTTTGAAGTGGTAACCAGTAGCGTCACATCGCCTTTGCTTACTCTTTGATAAATAGGCTCAGGGCCAAACACAGAAAATAAAGGACAAAAAACAGCGGTATATTTTAATGTTCCCAAAGCAGTAATATACAATTCAGGAATTCTTCCCGTTAGCGAGAAAACACGTTCCCCTTTTTTAACCTTCAGTTTTTTAAGTACATTGGCAAATTTTGAACTTTGGATTTTCAAATCGGAATAGGTGAAATCCTCTGTGCTTCGGTCTTTTCGAATAAAACGCAGGGCAACCGTATCTTTAAGATGGTTTTGAGCATGTCTGTCTACAGCTTCATGGGCAATGTTTAACCCTTTACCATCGGGGAGTCCACTTAATTCCCGAGCGCAATATTTCCATGAGAAAGTCGCTTTTACTTTGTCATAATCCCTAAGATTATGTTGGATAGTTTCGCTGTTATTGATTGAATACATAATTGTTGAATTAGATGGATAAATTATTTATTGCGCCACAAAACCACCATCTACGGCCATGGCATGTCCGGTTACAAAAGAGGCCTCGTCTGAGCACATCCATACGACGGCATTGGCGATTTCCTCTGGCTGGCCCATGCGTCCAACTGGTTCTAAAGCTGTAAATTGTTCTATTGCTTCTTTCTTTTTTCCCGTAAGGCGATCCATCATGGGAGTTTGTATGACTCCTGGACAAACAGCATTCACTCGGATTCCCTGTTCGGCATATTCCAATGCAGCCGTTTTGGTCAATCCGATTACGCCATGTTTGGAAGCGACATAAGCAGGTAGTCCTGAAAATCCAACAAGTCCGGCTACCGAAGAGCAGTTGACAATGGTACCTTTGCCTTGTTTTAGTATTTCGGGAATTTCATGTTTCATACAGAGCCAAATCCCTTTTAGGTTGATACCAATGGTTTTATCCCAATTTCCCTCTGTACAATCGGCCGTGGGAGCGGAATCTCCTTCAATACCGGCATTGTTAAATGCATAATCCAATCGTCCAAAAGTAGTTATGGTTTTTTCGACCATATTTTTTACATCTACACTTTTAGAAACATCGCATTTAATAAAAATAGCTTCCGCGCCCAAGTCTTTAAGAGTTTTCATTGTTTCCGGACTTTCATGCCAATCTACAACAACAACTTTGGCTCCTTTTTTGGCGAAAGCCAAGGCAGTGGCTCTTCCTATTCCTGAAGATCCTCCTGTAATAATCGCTACTTTATTTTTGAATGCTGTTTCCATAACTTTATTTTTTTTGTTTATAGACGTACCGTATTTTTCTTTTCGGTTGCCAAAATATTTTCAATTCCTTTGATAAGGGCATCGGGATTAAATGAAATACTGTCTATTCCTTCCTCTACTAAAAATTGGGCAAATTCTGGAATGTCACTGGGCGCCTGACCGCACAATCCCACTTTTATTTTATTTCTCTTGGCAGCATGAATCGTTTCCCTGATTAAATTTTTTACCGCTGGATTCTGTTCGCTAAACAAATAACTGATTAATGCAGAATCACGGTCCAGACCCAGTGTAAGCTGTGTTAAATCATTCGAACCGATAGAAAACCCGTCAAAAAGAGACGCAAATTCATCAGCCAATATGACGTTACTAGGGATTTCTATCATCACGTAAACTTCAAGTCCGTTTTCTCCTTGTACTAGTTTATTGGTGGCCATCTCTGCAAGTACCTTTTGTCCTTCTTCTACGGTTCTGCAAAAAGGAATCATCAGTTTTACGTTGAGAAAACCCATTTCGTTTCGTACTTTTTTCATCGCTTCGCATTCTAGGGCAAACCCTTTTCTATAAAAATCGCTGTAGTAACGAGAAGCACCTCGGAAACCAATCATTGGGTTTTCCTCCTCGGGTTCAAAATATTTTCCGCCAATGAGATTAGCATATTCATTACTCTTAAAATCGCTCATTCTCACAATTACATCTTTGGGATAGAAAGCCGCCGCTACTATTGAAACTGCTTCAGCCAGTTTGTCAATAAAATATTTTTTGCTATCGGTATATCCTTTCGTTAATTCTGATATTTGGTCGATCACCGCTTGATCAATCACTTTTTCGGGTTCACAAAGTGCCAGCGGATGGATCTTAATGCTATTTGAAATTGCAAACTCCATTCGCATCAAACCAACCCCTTTATTAGGGTAGTTGCTCAGTTCGAAAGCTCTATCAGGATCCGCGAGAATGAACATTGGATTGGTGTCTGGCATGGATAATTGGCTAAAATCCTGTTCTGTGACTTCCCATTTTAACTCACCTTCATATATGTTACCGTTCTTTCCTTCAGCACAAGAAACCGTGATTTGCTGTCCATTTTTTATTTTTGAAGTGGCATCACCGCAACCTACCACGGCAACGACGCCAAGTTCCCGTGCGACAATCGCGGCGTGACTGGTGCGTCCTCCTTTATTAGTAATAATGGCAGCTGCCTTTTTCATGATTGGATCCCAATCTGGATTTGTCAAATCGGTAACTAGAATTTCCCCTTCCAACAATTGATTTCCTTCCTGCGGGCTATTGAGTATGCGCGCTTTTCCGGTAGCTATTTTATCTCCCAATGCGATTCCCTGAGTGATAAGCGTGCCTTTTTCTTTGAGTTTGTAAATCTCCCGCACTTGTTTTTTATCTTTCCCATGAACCGTTTCAGGACGCGCCTGAACAATATAGAGCTGATTGTTTACCCCATCTTTTGCCCATTCGATGTCCATAGGTTTTTTATAATGTTTTTCAATTTTGTAACACCATTGTGAAAGTTGGATGACTTCTTTGTCATTTAATGAAAATTGATTTTGTTTTTCTAAAGATGTGGGATTATTTATTATGGTATGTTCGGAGGAGGTTACTTCGCTCTTTTCGGCATAAATCATCGTAAATTCTTTTCGGCCACAATGCCTTTTCAGAATGGGATTTAGTTTTGGGTTTTCTAAAGTGGGCTTAAAGACCATCCACTCATCTGGTGTTATGGTACCCTTGACAATATTCTCGCCAAGACCCCAACTACCGTTGATGATGATTGTATTTTGAAAACCAGTATCAGGATCAATAGTAAAGGCAACACCTGAAGAAGCCTTATCACTTCGCACCATCTGTTGCACACCAACAGAGATAGCAACATCTAATTTTGTAAAACCCATATCGTGACGGTACTTTATGGCGCGATCTGTAAATAAGGAAACGTAACAACGAAGTATAGCATCAATTAATTGGTTTTCACCACTTATATTAAGGAAGGACTCCATTTGTCCAGCAAAACTTGCTGTAGGTAAATCTTCTGCAGTGGCACTGCTTCGTACCGCTACTCCAAGGTTCTTTGTATCACTTTGCGTGCTTAGCGATTGATAGGCAGTATTTATTTCGGCACGTATTTCGTCAGGAATAAGTGCTGATAGAATTAACGCTCTTGCTTTCTCACCAATTTCAGACAGATTGGCGTATTGGTTTGTGTCTAGTTTACTCAATAAATCATCTAATGATTTTTCTAAATTGTTTTTTTTTCGAAATAGACGGTAGCCAGCTGCGGTAACTGCAAATCCATTAGGAATATTGACGCCAATGGGCTTCAACTGATTGTATATTTCACCAAGGGAGGCATTTTTACCCCCAACTTGATTTATTGCAGTAATACCAATTTGGTTAAAAAACAAGATGTATTTATAATTTTCCATTTTTAATATATTTAATTTAAGTGATGACTGCTTTATTTCAATAAGGCAATAGAAAAATATTTAGAGCCTGCTTTTGTTGTTCGAAATCAAAAAATGATTTTTAAACCCATTGTTAGAATTATAAGTGCGATTTGGGAACTAAAGGAAAAGCGTAGTAGGTTTGCTCTTCATAACTGATTTAGTCTATTACTAATTTAATCAAAAAAAAATATTTTTGATACAAAAATCACGTTTATTTTAAAAGTATTTAAATTTAATGTGCTAACTAGCAGTAGTTTGTGTTTTAATTTTTGAAGGTTATAGCATTTGAGTTTTATTAAATTTGAGTTTTATCTCTTTAATCAAATTCAAATAATTTTAGTGTTTCTTGATTTTGGAACTAGTTAAATAAGATAGCGCTGAGGTTAGTATCGTGGGTTCTTATAATAAATTGGCAATTTTGATTTTGAATCAATTATTATTATATTTTTGTATGTAATCTAAAATAAGATATGAGTTTGAAATGTGTAAATAAGTAGTATATATTTCAAATAAACAGTTGCTTTTTAGAACGATTGATCCCAAATCAATACCAGCACCAAATAATGAAAAAACCAATATTACCATTAAATGAATCAGAGCGGCTTAATGCTCTTGAAAGTTATTCTATTATGGATTCCAGACCTGAGAAGGAGTATGATTCCATTACACAATTAGCCTCTTACATTTGTGGTACTCCTATTGCCTTGATAAGTTTATTAGATGAAAATAGACAATGGTTTAAATCAAGAATTGGTTTAGTGGCAAGTGAAACTCCGCGCGACATCTCTTTTTGCCAATATGCAATTATGGGACAAGAGGTATATGAGGTAACTAACGCATTGGAGAATGAAATTTTCGCAAATAATCCCTTAGTGACCAGTAATCCTGACATCAGATTTTATGCGGGTGCACCCCTTCAGGATGCTAACGGATTTAATTTAGGCTCACTTTGTGTAATTGATACCAAGCCAAGAATATTGTCTGATGAGCAGAAAAATGCGCTACAATTGTTAGCTAATCAAGTGGTTTTATTATTGGATCTGCGAAAAAAAAATGCTGATTTTAAAACTACACAACTGGAATTCCAGAATTTTATTGAACTCTCAAAAGAGTTAGTTTGTATTGCTAATGTCGATGCTACATTTCGTAAAGTAAACCCAGCTTTTACGACTGTTTTAGGGTATTCTAAAGAAGAATTAGAAGGCAGATTATTTCTAGATTTTATTCATCCCGAAGATTTAGACAAAACCTACAAGGAAGTAGAAAAGCTAGCAAATGGGCACAAAACAATTAGTTTTGAAAACCGCTACCGCTGCAATAATGGAGCATATGTACTCTTAAGTTGGAATGCATCACCAGATCCTGAAACGGGAAATCTATATTGCATTGCAAGAGATATTACCTTTGAAAGAGAGCAGCAAGAAATTGTAGTACAAACTACTAATGAATTAAAAGCGATACTTAATGCTTCTGCATTATCAATAATTTCAACAGATCTCGACGGAACGATCAAACAATTTAATAAAGGAGCTGAAAACTTACTAGGTTACCAAGCAGACGAAGTAGTAGGAAAAACCTCAGCGGGTATTTTCCATGTTGTAAGCGAGGTTGTACAACGTTCCCAAGATTTAAGCGAAGAACTCGGCGAACTTGTGGAGCCAGGATTTGATGTGTTTGTAATTAAACCTCGAAAATTTGGGATTGCAGATACTCATGAGTGGACATATTTAAGCAAAAACGGCACTACTTTTCCGGTATCATTATCAGTTACTGATATTAAAAATAGCGCAGGGGAGATAACTGGTTACTTAGGAATAGCTAAGGACATTTCAAAGGAAAAGGAAGCAGAACAGAATTTGATTAACAGCAATAACTTGTTAGATGAATCCCAACGGATAGCTAAAATAGGAAGTTGGAAATATGATCTACTTACAGATAATCTGATTTGGTCAAAAGGTCATTATAATATTTTTGAATTAGAGGAATTGCCTGAAAACGAGCTTAACGATGCCTATAGAAATCGGATCTATCCCGAGGATCTGATCTCTTTAGATGAATTAAGTGAAAATGTCGTAAAGACGGGTAAAAATTTTAAAATTAATTATCGAATAGTATTAGCTGATGGTAGAATAAAGGAAATTGTTGAAATAGGCCAACCTTATAAAAATCGAAGAGGAGAAGTAATTGGAATGCAAGGGACAATCCAGGATGTAACAGATGAAATAATTGCCGAACAGAATTTAATAAACGCCAATAAACTATTAGACGAGTCGCAAAGCATTGCCAAAATAGGAAGTTGGAAATACGATATACTAACAAATGATTTATTTTGGTCCAAAGGGCATTATCAAATTTTCGAATTAGAAGAATTACCTTCAAATCAGCTCAATACTGTTGCAAGGTCAAGAATTCATCCTGATGATCTATCAATTCTTGATGAGTCTGACAAAATTATGATGGAAACGGGAAATGACTTTAAAATAAATTACAGAGTAGTACTTCCTGACAATAGAATAAAACAAATCAGAGAAATTGGGCAACCTTATAAGAATGAAAAAGGGAAAATAATTGGAATGCAAGGGACAATTCAGGACGTAACAAAGGAAAAAGAAACCGAACTTAATTTAATTAACAGTAAAAAATTATTAGACGAATCTCAAAGTATAGCTAAGATAGGAAGCTGGAAATTTGATTTAATCACTAATGATTTAACATGGTCTATGGGACATTATGAAATGTTTAATTTGGAAGAATTACCTTCTGATCAACTTTTTAATGCGTACAGAAGTCGAATTCATCCCGATGATATAGTTGGACTTGATAATGCTTTAGCACATACATTAAAAACAGGAGAAGATTTGCATTACGACCATAGACTAGTATTGCCTGACGGTAGCTTGAAATACATTGTGGCAATAGGAAAAGGATATAAAAATGACAAGGGAGAGGTTGTCGGTATTCAAGGTACTGTGCAAGATATTACAGAGAAAACACTTGCTGAACAAATTATAATCGAAAAAGCAAAAGAAATAAATGATGTCAGATCTGCTTTAGATGAATCTTCGATAGTGACAATTACAGATCACAAAGGGATGGTTACCTTTGTGAACGATAAATTTTGTTCTATTTCTAAATATTCGAAAGAAGAGCTCATTGGTCAATTTCATTATCTTGATAATCCATATTATAAAATAAATAGGTTCGTTAAAAATATATGGACAACCATTGGTAACGGGCGTGTGTGGAGCGGAGAAATAAAGAATGTTGCTAAAGATGGATCATTCTACTGGGTCTATTCTACAATTGTTCCTTTTTTAAACAATGAAGGAAAACCCTATCAATATATTGCAATTAGTTCTGATATAACAGAGCAAAAACAAGCACAGGAAAGCTTAAACAATGCATTAACTGATCTTGAAAAAAAGAATAAGGAATTAGATCAGTTTGCTTACGTCGTTTCTCATGATCTAAAGGCTCCCCTGAGGGCGATTAATAACCTTTCGGAGTGGATTATGGAAGATATGCCTGAGATGCCTGCTGAGGTAAGTAGTAATTTTGGTTTACTACGAGGTCGTGTCATGCGTATGGAAAATTTAATTAATGGCGTTTTAGATTATTCCCGTATTGGTAAAACATTAATTGAAAAGCAGGAAACTGATTTAAAAATAATGTTACATCTAATTATTGAAACAATTGTACCCACTGAAGGGTTTGAGGTCAATATTGCAGACACTATTCCTGAAATTAAGATTGCAAGAATATTATTTCAACAGATATTCACTAACCTTATCAGTAATGCAGTAAAATATAATGACAAACCAATAGGGAAAATCGAATGTCTTTATGAATCATTACCTAATTTTCACCAATTTACCATAAAAGACAATGGCCCCGGAATAGCAGAAGAATACCATCAAAAAATATTTAAAGTTTTTCAAACCATTGAAGCTCGCGATAAAAAAGAAAGTACAGGTGTCGGGTTGTCAATTGTAGAAAAGATAATCGAAGAAATGGGAGGTACTATTCGCATTTATTCTGAAGAAAATAAAGGCGCAAGTTTTATCTTTACAATTCCTAAATAATAGACAATGATAGAGCCAGAAAAAAGATGTCAAGAGGAGTTAACAGCGCTTAAGAAAGAATTTGAAGAATTTGTTTATATTGTTTCCCACGATATAAAGACACCAATGCGAGCTATTGTAAATATCGCTACTTGGATTGAAGATGATTTAGGACCTCATGTTAATAAGGATATTTTAGATAATTTTAATTTATTAAAAAATAGAGTAGGACGTCTGGAAAACATGATGAATGCTTTATTAGAACTCTCACGGGTTAATAGAACGAAAATGGAACTATTTGAAGTGAGCATCCCTAAATTAGTAAATGACTGTATTGAAATGCTAGGTGATACAATAAACGTAGAATTTCATCTGACTTACAATTTATTAGATAAAAAATGCATTACTTTGGGAAAAAAATTAGAAAAAGTAATATATAGTTTACTTCATAATGCGATTCAATTTCATGATAAAGTACAGAAGAATGTATTTGTTGAAGTAATTGAAAATGAAACCGATTATGAATTTGTAATCTCCGATGATGGTCCCGGTATTCCGGAAGAGGTAAAAGACAAAATATTTTCCATCTTCTACACCGCTAATTCTAAGGATGTCGTTGATTCGACTGGTGCAGGCTTAGCAATATGTGATAAAATAATAAAAATGGTAGGAGGAAAAATACAATATGCTCCTGGATTAAATTGTGGTTCCATTTTTAAATTTAATTGGCCAAAAACAATAACAGTAAATAATTAATATTATGGTACAAAAATTAGTGAATATTTTATTGGTTGAAGATGATGAGGTGGATGTAATGAATGTAAAAAGAGCATTCTCAAAAAACAATATAAAGAATGATCTTTTTGTAGCCGGAAACGGTGTGGAGGCATTAGAAATGCTACGTGGAGGGATTGTTCCATTACCAAGAATTATCATATTAGATATTAATATGCCTAAGATGAATGGAATAGAATTTCTTAAAGAAATGAGAGAAGATGAAAAGCTTAAAAATATCTCTGTATTTGTGATGACTACTTCAAACGAGGATAGTGATAAAATCAATGCCTATAATCTAAATGTCGCGGGCTATATTTTAAAACCATTATCTTTTGAGAAATTTATCGCTTCTGTTGCCACACTAAAGGATTTTTGGTCCTTGTGCGAAATGTAAACTATAATAGTAGTAATAATTACAAATTATGATAAATTCAAACATTTTAGTAGTAGATAATTGTAAAGTTGATGTTGAAAACGCGAAAAAGGCATTTTCAATACTCGGGCTAGAGGATACATTATATTTTGCTAAAAATGATTTGGAAGCCTGGGATAAGCTTCAGGGGAATCAGAAAATTTCTCCCATACCTAAAATTCTTTTGATTGATATTAATCAGGAGGGAATTAAGGGTATAGATTTATTACTTAAAATAAGAAAACACGAAGATTTAAAATCAATATTAATATTTGTGATCACCGGAACAGATAATGAAAAAAATAAAAGTGATGCTTTAAATTTAAATATTGCCGGATACCTTCATAAACCAATTCAGAGTGACAAAAGTTTTGATTTTTTTTCAATCCTATATAATTATTGGAATATTATTGAATATTCAAGTGAAAAAAAATAAAATAAAATGGCTGTAGCTTTAAAAATATTAGTGATCGATGATGACAAGGTCGATTTAATTACTATAATCAGATCTATTTCACATTCTGGAATAGTAGCAGATGTGGAAAGTGCCTTTTCGGCCAAAGATGGAATTGAAAAAATAAAGGCATTTAATTATGATCTTATCTTTTTGGATTATTTAATGCCCGATAGTGATGGGATTTCTTTTCTAAAAATTCTAAAGGATTTGGGGATAGATACACCAGTAATTTTTGTCACTTCCCAAGGAGATGAAAAAATTGCCAGTCAAGCTATTTTAGGTGGAGCATCTGATTATATTCCAAAATCATTACTGACTCCTGACGGAGTTTCACAAAGTATAAGAAATGCACTTAAACTTCATGAAAGCTTTGAACAAAGAAAGAAAACAGAATTAGCTTTAAAAATTAATGCTAACAGACTTTCAGAAGCTCAAAAACTTGCGAAAATTGGATTTTGGGAATTAAACCTAATTGATGAGGCCGTTTTTTTCTCAGAACAAGTTTATACTATTTTTGAAATTGAGAAAGATAGTACTCCCTCACTGGTCCTTTTAAAATCTCGATTAATTAATGCAGAGGATGTCAGACTGTTTGAAAACAACTTGAATTTGGTCGAAAAGAGCAATTTAGAAGTTAAGTTTAGTCATAGTTTACCGGCTAAAAATGGGACTATTAAATATATTAATGAGTATATAAAATGCTTGAATGATGAGTATAATGTGCCTTTCAAGATATTAGGAACTATTCAAGACGTCAGTGATCAAAAACATATTGAAAGGGAACTTATAAAAGCAAAAGAGCTGGCAGAACAATCGGCACGTATAAAGGAACAGTTTCTTACTAATATGAGTCATGAAATCCGTACCCCAATGAATGGAATTATTGGGTTTGCAAGAATTCTAGAAGGAACAAGTTTAAACAGCGATCAGGAGCAAAGTGTAAAAGCCATTAAAAGAGCTGGAAAAAATCTAATGGTTATTATTAATGATATTCTTGATTTTTCAAAAATTGATGCAGATAAAATGATCATTGAAGAAGTAAATTTCTCTCTATCAAAAAACAGTAACGCTGTTATCGAGTTACTTTCTACAATTGCCGAAGAAAAGAACGTAAAACTACTTTATACAATTGATCCTAATATCAATGATTTCTTGATTGGAGATCCCACAAGGTTATCGCAAATATTAATTAATTTAATAGGTAATGCCTTGAAATTTACTGAAAAAGGATCTGTTGAGTTAATTATTTCACAAGAAAGAGAATCTGCAACTGAGGCTTTTATAAGGTTTACAGTCAAAGATACCGGTATCGGAATTCCACAAGATAAAATAGATTCGATATTTGAAAGTTTCAACCAAGCATCCAATGAAACGACCAGAAAATTTGGAGGAACAGGTTTGGGTTTGACGATAACGCGAAAATTAATCGAACTGCACGGTAGTTCAATAACCGTTAAAAGTGAAGTTGGAACAGGAAGTGAATTTTCATTTCGTATTCAATATAGAAAGGACTTAAGTGGAGCAACTGCTATTTCTACAGTAAAAAAGGAGCAGTTAACTCCTGATTTCCTTAAGGGCGTAAAAATATTATTGGTTGAGGATAATGCATTAAACCAACTATTAGCCGTTAAAGTCTTTAAGAAATGGGATAAGGAAATTGATATTGCCGACAACGGAAAAATAGCTATTGATAAAATAGAAGCAAATAATTACGATATTATTTTAATGGACATTCAAATGCCTGAAATGGATGGGAATGAACTGACAAGATACATTCGAAATCACATGGGTTCTAAATCGAATGTCCCAATAATTGCATTAACAGCACATGCCACATTAGAAGAAGAAAAGCGTTGTATAGATAATGGTATGAATGATTATTTATCAAAACCATATCAGTTTAACGTATTACTTGAAAAACTATATAAAAATTTAATAAAGACACCTACCACTATTTCTTCTGACTCAGCTGATCAGTTGATAGTCGAAACTGAAAGTTTAATTGATTTTACTTATTTAAATGATTTTGCTGACGGAGATGCCGATTTTGTTAAAAAAATGGTACACTTATTTATGCGAAACTCTCCAATAGCATTAAAAGCAATATTAAAATCAAGTGAATCAGATGATCTAGAAACGCTGAAATATGAAGTACATAAAATTAAGTCGTCTATTAGTTTATTAGGAATTCTATCAGCATCAAATTGTATTGAAATTATTGAAGAAGAAATTAATATAAATCCTTTTGGACAAAAAAGGAAAGAAGAAGTGATGCACCTTAATGAAATTTGCCAGTCGGTTTTCATTGAATTAGAATCATTGGACGGTTTTTCAAAAAAATAATATTTTTATAAAGACTTGTATAGAAAAATATTATTCTGATAATTAGATGAATTAACCTTTACAATTTAGTTTCGAAAAGTGAATGTACGAATGGCAAAGAAGTGATTAATAAAAATAGGAGTATAGGATCCAAATGTCATTTTTACAGACATTTATGATACCAAATATTTATAGAATTAATATTGTGAAAAAAGTACGAACCGAATTAAATCTAGCAATCTCGATAATAGGATTATCCGGTCTTAGTTTAGAAAAGATAGTTTTTAGATGCTTTTGAAGTAATTGCGGATGATTTTACAACCAAGTCATTTAGTCCAAACGAGTTAATTGTCAGAATAAAAAGACCGATGTTAAAAGTATAAAGGACAGTTCAGTACGACTCCATTCTTAATATATGCAAATCGCTTACTGAGTAGCGATTTTTTTGTACAGTAATTTGAAAGGATAAAACAAATTAACCATAAATAATATAATCTCTTGTTTTTGAATAATTTACGATTTTTAAATCCTTAATATTACTGATTTGTTATTTCTACTATTTTTAGAGGACTACTTTACTTTTTGAGCGTCCATTAAAAACGAGTACATTTGCAGACCAAAAGAATATTTTTTTCTTAGATGTTAAACATGATTAAGCCCTGTTTTAGGGTTTCATTTTGAATCACCATCTGTTTTCAAACCATAAATTCACACATATTTTATAAAATAGAATGAAACAGTATTTCAACTTATTCGACTTCAAACAAAAAGTAAATTACAGAATAGAAATTTTAGCCGGTTTAACCGTTGCTATGACCATGATTCCGGAGTCATTATCATTTGCTATATTAGCTGGTTTTCCACCCTTAGTAGGATTGTATGCTGCATTTATAATGGGCTTAGTTACCGCTGTGTTCGGAGGTAGACCCGGAATGGTGTCTGGTGGAGCAGGGGCTACAGTAATTGTTTTAATTGCCTTAATGAAGTCAAATGGTTTAGAATATGTATTTGCAGCCGTAGCTTTGACAGGGATAATACAAA
This sequence comes from Flavobacterium sp. DW-iso2, assembly GCF_058725285.1. Lineage (NCBI taxonomy): Bacteria > Pseudomonadati > Bacteroidota > Flavobacteriia > Flavobacteriales > Flavobacteriaceae > Flavobacterium > Flavobacterium sp. DW-iso2. Next base: position 182,499 of record NZ_JBZXDY010000001.1, read on the forward strand.
TTTTGATTGGCCTTTTTAAGTTAGGCAAGTTTATACGATTGGTGCCACAGCCCGTAATGTTTGGTTTTGTGAACGGGTTAGCCATAATTATTTTTATGTCTCAACTGGAGCAATTCAAAACAATTGTAAATGGAGAAAGTGTTTGGTTATCAGGTAGTCCTATGTTTATTATGGCTGGTTTAGTGGCTTTAACTATTGCAATTGTAATATTCCTTCCTAAAGTAACTAAAGCGGTACCGGCTTCATTAGTAGCTATTATTGTGGTTTTTGGATTGGTTTTAGGTTTTGGAATTGAAACAAAAACAGTTGCTGATATTGCTTCCATAAGCGGTGGTTTTCCACCATTTCACATTCCTAATATTACTTTAAGTTTAGAAACTTTAAAAATAATTTTCCCATATGCTCTAATTATGGCTTCAGTAGGATTAACTGAGGGATTGCTGACTTTAAACTTAGTGGATGAAATGACGGGAACAAAAGGCAGCGGTAACAGGGAATGTATTGCTCAAGGAAGCGCTAATATTTTAAATGGTTTTTTCTTTGGAATGGGAGGTTGTCCCATGATAGCCCAAACTTTAGTTAACCTTTCTGCAGGTTCTAGAGCTCGTTTGTCAGGGATAGTCGCGTCATTAGCGATTCTTGTTATCATTTTATTTGGAGCGCCCGTAATTGAACAATTGCCAATAGCAGCTTTGGTTGGAGTGATGATAATGGTAGCGATAGGTACCTTTGAGTGGGTTAGCTTTCGTATCATAAATAAAATGCCTAAACATGACATTTTCGTTTTACTGTTGGTGGCTGCCATCACGGTTGTGCTTCACAATTTGGCCTTAGCGGTTTTGATTGGTGTTATTATTTCGGCCTTAGTTTTTGCTTGGGAAAGTGCAAAGCGCATTCGGGCCAGAAAGTATATTGATGATAAAGGGGTAAAGCACTATGAAATATATGGCCCACTTTTTTTTGGTTCCACTACCATATTTGCTGAAAAATTTGACGTTTTTAATGATCCTGATGAAGTAGTTGTTGATTTTAAAGAAAGCAAAATTACCGATATGAGCGCAATTGATGCCGTAAATAAATTAACTGAACGATATGCAAAAGTGGGAAAAAAAATCCATCTGAGACATTTAAGCGCTGACTGTCGCCAGTTGCTGCATGACGCAAACGATGTGATTGACATTAATATCATGGAAGATCCTACTTATAAAGTAGCGGCTAATTAAAAAAAAATAGACTTGAAAAAATTTCAAGTCTATTTTTTTTATAAGAGGAAAGGAGCTCTAATTCCATTGATAAAAGCTTTTATAAATTATATTTCTAATAATTTATACTTGCATAATAGAAAGTCTCTAGCTACTTATTCTATAAAGTTTACTGGATGTGGAAACAAAAAACGGTACTATTAGTGACCCTACATTTTATAGTTCAAAGCACACCATAGCGTTAACAAGCTGACGAGGCAATGTATTATTTTTGATTGTTCCAAGTTTCAATAAAATAGTACGAGATTTTGTTTTTTTTAATAAGTGTGTTTGGATTGAGAACTGATCTAATCATCATCTTTATTTTTTGATAGTTCTTTGTTCATATACTTTTTAACATCTTTAACACTCATTCGAATATCATCGTCATCACCACTTTTATGACAAAGTACACAATTTGTAAAATTTGTTATTTCTTCTTTCAAATGTTCCTTGCGAATGGAGTTTCTAGAATGTTCATGGCATCTAAAACAGCTATAGGATTTAAAATCGTTTTTAGCCGTAGTATTATGGCACGTTTTACAATCTGTAGTATGATTTCTATCTAAAACAAAATAGTTGTCATGTTTGAATGTAAATGGTTTCCATTTTGAAGTTAAATGACAACTTACACACGAATTGTCGATTTGATTATGAAGTTCATTTTTGGGCTGAGAATGACAATTTACACAATTTTTTTGGTCGTTTTTATTTAGAAATAGATGATTGAATTTACTTAATCCTAACTTAGAATTTAAGCCTTTATGTTCTGAATGACATGAAATGCAATCTTGATTTTGAAGATTTTTATGAAATAAAATTTCGTTTGTTCTAATTGTATCTTTTTTTGCACTTGATTTTAAGCCGATTTCAGCAACCTTATGACATGAAATACAATTTTCATTTGGAGTTCCTGAAAACACTTTATGACAAGCAAAGCAATCATTATTTATCTCTGAATGTTTTTGATATAGATTTCCGGGTGAAATCATAAGATTTGGAAAAGAATATACAAGTCCCAGAATAACTAATGTGATGGCTATAAAAAGGTAGTTTTTCATTCGTTAAAAATTAGGACGGCAATTATGTGAATTAATGATAACAGTGCTAAAAAGTAAGTAATAGGTAAGTGAATTGTTCTCCATTGTCTCATTTTTTCAATAGTAATGGTATCCCAAAAGAGTTCTTTCTCCATTTCGTCCGATGACAATCCAGCTTGTTTAAGTTCTTTCTTTCTATCCTTCATCGTCTGATGTGCTTGTTGGACAATATGTTTTCCAATCAATCCACTAGCAACATTAATTAAGAGTATAGCAATGGCAAGCCAAGGCAAAATCGCATTCATGTGAACTCCTGCATGAACAAGAATCATAATTGAACCTGCCAAAGCAAGATATTCATGATAATCAAGTAGTACTTTTGGAATACCAAAATTTATAATATTTCTTTTTTTTAAAGAATAAGTAAAGGAAATTAAAATTGTAAAAGTTCCTACATATCCTAAATACGTACCTACGTATCCTAAATTCAAAAAATGAAGTAAGACATCAATTAATATAGCAATGAAGAGCATTGTTGAAAACCAAAGTAAGAATGGAATAATATCTTTTAAAATAATTCCTTTTTTCATTACAGATGAGTATTAAAAAACCCAAAACAAACATTTATGAAATTCATTTTATGCTTGTTTTGGGTTAGTTTTCATTAATTAGATTTAATCATCATCGTGGTCGTCACCGCCTTGTTCTCCAATGTTTTGTGTTGCTCCATCCGCAATTTCAGTGTGTCTAATCTGACCGCCTAAATATCCTGTGCGGGCAACCAAAATAAAACTGATAAGTGCCATAAATAGGGTAGCTGTAACCAAAGGTTTTGCAAAGGTACTTTTGGTAAGTTGGAAAAAGACTCCTATCAAAGATAAAGCACCTACTATAATCAGTCCTACTAAGGCATAAGTTGCAAAATCAGCATGCTGTTCGATGACGTTTTCAGAAACTCCTGAGATGTTTTCTACAGTTTCTTCTGCGCCTTCACCAGTGAGATAAGCTATTACAGTTCCTATTGCCGAAATGATAAGCAGATAATATGCAGCAAGGGTGGTGGTGGTACTTTTTTTCCATATCGCATATCCCAATACTAATGAGCCAAGTAGTGAGCCAAAAATGGGGAGATGTGTAATTAGTAAATGTAAATGAGTTTGATCCATGATTTCTATACTTTAAAGTGAATTAATCTTGATAAATTTTTCTGCGCTTGTCATTGAAATACCGCAACGTTTTGGTGCTGTAGCTTCATAAGTGTTCCCACAAGTTGGGCAGACAAAGTAAGTAGATGACAAGGTGTTTGACTTATTATTAATCAACGCTTTTAAAGCTTGTTCGTAGAATGCTTGATGTTTTTTCTCTGTTTTATAGGCATAGTTTAAACTAATTAAAGCCAACTGGTTTCCTGCTATATCTGCATCTTTAAGAAAGTTGGGATACATTATTGTGGCTTCATACGTTTCCCCTTTAATTGCAGCCTCTAAGTTCTCTTTCGTAGAAAGTACTTTTATATTAATCGTAGCTGGTTTTACAGCAATACCCATTGTTTCGAGTACTCCTTTATGATTGCCTGCGTGAATCTTTTCAGCCAATGAAGCTGCTTTGAATAATAAGGCAATTTCCTTATACCCTTCTTCCGCAGCTTTTTTAGAAAAGGCTGCATAACGAGCTGTGGCATTGGATTCACCATTAAAAGCCTCTTGTAGATTGGCAATGGTTTTTTTCTCAGCTTCTGCCACTGAAAGTGATCCTAAAGTACTGGACGTTTTATTACTAGACAAAGATTCAGTTGGCTGTTTCATTTCAGCCTTGTTTTCCTCGGCATTTTTGCAAGAAGATAAAGAAAGTGCAGCAGTTATAAGGAGAGCAACTAATATTGTATTTTTTTTACTCACGCTAAACAGTTTGTTTTTACGGAGTTCGTTAGTTTGTAGTTTCATGAGTTCTTTTTTAATTTAATTTATTTATTTTTGTTCTTTTCGTTCGCTTCATTCTCTTCTTTTTCTGAAGATTTTGTGTAATCTTTCACTGCTGTTGCAGGTAGCTGATTAATAGAGTCAACTTGCGTAGTTGCTGCTTTGGCAATAGGTGTTTCCGGCGTTGTGGTTTCGTTATTTTTACAAGAAGTAAAACTAAGAACAGCAAGAAGTAATGCGAATGTGATGATTTGTGGTTTCATAAGATGTGTTTTAAAATTTATAACAATGTAAAGGTCGGACTAGGTGTCTTTTCCTTATCTTAGTGTAATCTTAAAATCAGCTAAAATCTTTAGGTAGGAAATTGCAATTGAAAAGTGGTGCCTTGACCTTTCACACTGGTTACAGTGAGGGTAATATTTTGCGCATCACATAAACGTTTGGCTATAGAAAGACCTAATCCGTTTCCAGGTATTTGAGCGCTTCGGGAGTCATCAGCTCTATAAAAACGATTGAACAGCAATGGTAATTGATGTGTGTCAATTCCTATGCCTTCATCAGTTATACGAAGCGTTTTGGTTAATTCAATCCAATTAAAGAAAATCGCTCCGTCTATTTTATTATACTTAATTGCATTAGAAATTAAGTTGTCTATTATTATTTCCAATAATAGGATATCAGCCCAAACTACAGCTTCTGGTGGAATGTTATCGTGTATTTTGATGTTATTATTTCTGATAATTTCATCATGTGTTTTGAGCATTTTTCTGACTGTAGTTTTCAAAAATATTTTCTCTTTATTAGCTACAAGAACGGATGATTCTAATCGAGCCAACTGTAATAATTGGGCATATAATTGTGATAAACGATTGGTTTGAAGTAATACCTCTTGCATTTTTTCCTCATAGCGTTCCGCCGTTCGAGGTTTTCTTAAAAGAACTTCAATAATACCTTTTATAGCAGCTAAAGGGGTCTGCATTTCATGAGAAGCATCAGAGGTAAATTGTTTTTGTTGATAAAAACTGCTTTCCAATCTGCTTAATAATTCATTAATGGTGGTAGCTAATTGATGAATTTCATCCTCATTTTCGGGCAATGGTAGTCTAGAATTGATATTGGCATAATTAATTTGAGAAGCCGATTGAATCAGTTGATGTATCGGTGCTATGGCTTTTGAAGCCACAAAAATCATAATGAAGTATAAAATTGAAATAATAAAAAGATACGTTACAATAAGTACAATCATTAAGTTGTGCAATACATTATAAGATTCTTGCTGAGAAATACCAATAGTAAGTTGCCCTATTATTTTATTATTATCATTAAAAACAGGAAACTGTCCTTGTCTTATTTTTTGATATTTAATTGTTGCGTTGTAAAAAACAGTTGTCTTATTTTTTGGATTAAAAAGAAAATGGTTTTCTTGTAGATTAGCCGACTTGAAAATGGTTTCTCCATTCAAATCAACAATTTGTATGAAGGTGGGGTTAACCTCAATTTGTTTGTGCTCAGATTCTTCCCATTCTGGCATTTTGTTCATAATGATCGTCTCATCATCCCAATCTAAATTTGAAAACACTTCCGCTTTTTCGGTAATAATGTCATCGTCTAAGTGCTTGTAGGAAGTATAATAAACTACACCATAAATAGCGATAAATGCGATAGCCGTTAAAGTAGCAATCGCAATTAAATTATAGGTAGCTATTCTCTTTTTAAAGCTTAGTTTCATCAGTCTTCGTTTATTTTATACCCTACACCTCTTACAGTTTGTATAAAAGATTCTTGGTCTTCATCATCCAATTTTTTTCGTATACCGTTTATGAAAACATCAATGACAGCAGTGTCTTTGTCAAAATGAACATCCCATATTTTTTCCATAATGCGGGAGCGACGGCAAACTTTTCCTTTGTTTCTAAGCAAAAACTCTAATAACGCAAATTCTTTCTGAGTTAAGATAATTTGTTTACCTGGTTTAGTTACCTCATATACCTCTATATTCATCTTAATATCCCGAGTTGAAAAGATAGCCTGTTCGCCAGTAGATTTTCGCATTAGTACTCGTATGCGAGCTAACAACTCTTCAAAAGCAAACGGCTTTTTTAAATAGTCATTGGCGCCTGTTTCTAAACCAAAAACAGTATCATCTACAGTATCTTTGGCGGTCAAGAAAATTATGGGTACTTGTTGATTTACTTTTCGAATAGTACGACAGATCTCAATGCCACTAAGACCGGGAAGCATCCAATCTAGCAAAATAATATCATATTCATTTATAAAATCTAAAGCTAGTTCGAGGCCTTTTTTACCATTATCGGCAACGTCAACTGCAAAGCCTTCTTCTTCGAGTCCTTCTTTTAAGAAACCTGAAATAGATGGTTCGTCTTCTACGATTAAAATTCTCATTGCTTTAATATTAAAAATTGTTTTACTGTTGATTTGATGTGCTATCTAGGGCATTAAAATCGGGTAAACCTAATTCTACACCAGCTCCATATTTGTATACCAATTGTCCTCCCAAATACCCTGTTCGAGTAACAGATGCTATCAAAGCAGTAAACAGTAAAACAATAATTAGTTTAGTCCATTTATGATGGTACTTAAATAGTACTACTGCGCCATATACCAAAGTCGTAGCAATAGAAAGCCACAATGTTATACTAGCCGCTTGTTCGTGCAATGCAATTGCCTTCCCCAGTGCTCCCTCTTCAATACCTTCACCGGCGGCATCGCCAGACAGGTAAGATACAATAGTCCCAAATGTACCTAATATAAGGAAGTAAAGAGCGGCCTTGTTGAAAAATGTTTTCTTAAAAATAAGGCCTACTATTTCGCTAAAAAATGCGATCATGAGTAATGCAATGGGAAAGTGTATAGCCATCGCATGTAAATGTGTTGGAGATATCATACTGTTTTGTTTTTAGCAAAGATGAACAAGAAAGTATGTGGAATTGGTTAGTGAATTCTTAAGATTCGCTAAAGTGGTTTTTTTAGGTTCAAAAGCATTTTTTTTAAGAGCTCTTATTCTGGTTGCTGCAAACCACGAAGTATTGTTGGTCTTTCATCAATAACGAGGATAGTAATTTTTTAGAACATAAGGGACAATTACTTATTTAGTATGTCCATTCTTTTTTTGAATAAAAAAAGTTAATATAAGCGGATTAAAAATATATTTTTCGATTTTAAAATATACCTATTTGTTGTGCTTCACTATCAATAATAGGTATCATAATTTTAGTTAACAGCAAGGATTTGTAATTATTCAATATAAGGCACAACTTAATTATTATCGTCCAAAATCATCTTGTAAGCTTACAATATCGTTCTCATATGATGGGTTAGTACGTTCACTTTTTTGTTTGTTGCTGTTTTAAGAGGTAACATATCAGCATAAAAAAAACGCCCTCATTAATTTTTGTTAAATGAAGGCGTTTCCCGTATTAATTGTAAGTAGAGTAACTGTACTAAAGTACCATCTGGGAATTAGGATTAGTTAGACTATTTATGATTCCATAGATAATTAATGATTATTCAAACGACCAAGTGCACTGTCAAGCGATGTTTTTAGCTTATTTATTGCACCTTTTACTGCTAATTCATGAGTGTTTCCATTATTGGAAACAACAATTGGTTTCATCCCTTCAAGACGTGCTTCCAGTTTACATAGTTTATCATTTTGTCCTTCTTTTTGACCATTTTCATCTGAAAAATGAGCTTCTATCCTTGTAATATGTGCACCAAATCTGCTTAATTCTTCAGATAGTAAGGTATTTAATTGTGCTCTGAATGCTTCGTGTAATGTTAAGTTATTGTCTGAATTTAATTGAATAGTCATAAATGTATTTTTTTGTTATTATTTTTTTTTCGAAAGAAGATATTCAAAATAACATAATGCTTGCTGTTGTTTATTAAGTTTAAAATTACTCTTGTCCTTAAACGAAGCATAAAATGCAAATTATTTTTTTATGAAATACCTTCTCTACATTGAGTTTGTTATAATGTAAACTTAAGTAATCTTGGACAGAAAGTGTTACATCTAACCAAAAATAAATTACATGATTCACACATCTAGGTAATCCTAGTGCATAGCAGAGTATAAGAAGAATATCGAGAAAACTGTATTGTAAGTCTAGAAATTGAGACCGCTTTTATTTAATAATAAATATCTAGAATAATATCGCTCTTAGAATCATCAATTCGTTTTTCAATTCGTTGATAATATTGTTCATTAAGCATAGGGCAGCCAAAACTGTATCCTATTTGGCCATTCTGTTCTTCATAAGGGACATCGCTGCTTTTATGGAGAACAATATTTCTGGAGTACGACTTGTTGTTTGTTGCATCTAAGCCATGCAACTTATATGCTTTACCAAATTGCCCATTATAACTATGTCCGATGCTATAACTGCCTAAGGAAGTGCAAAGAGAACCACTTTCATTACTGAATTTTTGAACTCCATCACTTTTAATTCGTGAACCGAAACCATGTGCCACTAATCCTTGATCTAGTAGTATATCATTCTTCAGATCATAAACAAAAAACCTATTTTTTCCAGACATCACATGCATGTCTATAAAAAAGGCGATGTCTTGATTGTATTTTGGATTATGGCTCACTAATTCCTTAATTCTTATTACGTGTTGTATGAGTTTTTCTTCTGTTGCGCTATTCAATTCTGAATGCACAAAAGGATTTATAACAATATTTTTAGAAAAAACATTATTGCTCAAAAAGAGGAATCCTACTGATAGCGTAACAAAGAATAGTTTTCTCATTTTATAAGGGTATTAAATTTACTTTTATTCGTACCAATACTTTATAACTCGATAAAGCTAAAAGAACTTAGAATAGGTACTACTGCTTTGCAAAGTTATGAAAAACAAATACGTGGTGGTCTGAAAATCAGTATTTTAACAAATGTAAGGTGAAGGCTACCTTCTGGATTTGTTTTTCCAAGCTCTAAATAGGTTTATACATTCGGTACATTCCTCTTAAATTGGGATGGATTAGTTCATATTTTAATTTGAATGTACCACAAATTTTGTAATCCATTTTTTCATAAAAGACTAATGCTTTTTCCTGTGTATCTATTGCTTCCAACCATAAAATGGAATGACTATTAGATGCCAATCTATTTTCTACCCAATGGATAAGGGTTTTTCCGATGCCTTTGCCATGGAAATCAGGATCAAGATATATTCGATCCAGTTTAGCTGAATTTCTATCTTTAAATTCAAATAAAGGGACATTTTCGATTAGTTTTAAGATCCCAATTGTTTCAGATTGGTAGTGAACAAAATAATAGGAAGAGTTAGGAGTAGCGAGGTCTTTTTCCAGATTAGCATAGGAATATATTTTATCCATATACCACGCACCAGCATCAAACCAAAGATGGTGGTATTCGGGAAGATATATTCTGGACATTAGGGAGAACAATTTTTCTTGATCTGTAATTGAAATTGCCGTTAGTGTAATAGTTTCGGATACTACTATCCTATTTTTATTGCTCATTCTTATTGTATTCAATTGACTTAAACAAAATTTTGGTTAAATCTATCATTAGGTGCTTCAAAATTAAATCTTTTTATCGGACGATTATTTAATTTCCTGGAATTTCTTTAAGGCTATCGTTTCTTAGAACTTTAAAAGTATTTGATTATAAACTACATCTGTGATTTATGTAATTAAAAGCAAAAATTATATAATAATTAGTTAGTGAGAAAAGTATATTTTTGATTTCACTTTGATAATTTAATACAGATAATAGGAATCGGGCTTCTTGACAAACCAAGTTGTAACCTTTTTTCTAAGTCATTGCGTTTTTATCAAATAATAACCAAAAACATATTTTTTATGACAAAACCTTCTTCACCTAAGAAAATTACCTGGATCATTGGCTTGGCTTGCGGTATCCTTGGAATTATTGGCCACTTCACCCATGTTCAGATTTTAAGTCAATATAATTATGGCCTATTACTAGTTGGATTTTTGGTTCTGGCAGCTGGAACTACTTTCAGAGAGATTTAAAAAACTATTTGATTCAAGTAGTTTTTTTACAATTGTTTTAGCTCATAAATAACGGAACTGTTGATTTTTTTTCTGGAACTTGTAACAATAATATCTTCTATTAAAATTCTTATTTGTAATGGAAGATATTTTACAATCAAAGTTTAGTTTTTAAACCGTATCCTTAGTAATAGATCTATTTTAACCTATTGTTGTTACTACTGAAGGTTTATTATTTACTCTTCAATAATAGATTTATCTAACAATGTGGCAATGTTTAGTAGTTGATCTGTAATAGATTCATCACTTCCACATAGCTGTTAGTAACTGCTTTCGTAACAACTTCATTTTTATAAGTTTATTTGGATTGAATGATAGCTGGAGCTAAGAATACCTGTTCTAGGTTACCAATAATTTCGTATCTTGTAACGTCGCTATTTAAGTTAAAACTATAATGTTTATCTATGATTATATAAAATCTATAGATAAAAATTATCGAAAAAGATACAGTACCTTTGAACAACTAATAAATCTAAATTTTACAAATTATGGAAGGAAATAACACAAACGGTGAAAGTAAATGCCCCTTTGGCGGAGGTGCAGTTGCAGCAAAACAAAGCGCCGGAACTGCTAAAAATAATAAGGAATGGTGGCCTAATCAGTTGCAATTAAACATTCTACGTCAACATGCGGATTTATCAAATCCAATGGGTGATAAATTTAATTATGCCGAAGAATTCAAAACATTAGATCTCGATGCTGTAAAGAAGGATATTGTAGCTGTTATGACGACCTCTCAAGATTGGTGGCCAGCAGATTACGGTCATTATGGACCGTTTTTCATTAGAATGGCTTGGCACAGTGCAGGTACATATCGCACTGCAGATGGTCGTGGAGGTTCTGGTTCTGGTTCTCAAAGATTTGCACCACTAAATAGTTGGCCTGACAATGCAAATTTAGATAAAGCGCGTTTATTATTATGGCCAATAAAACAAAAATATGGTAGAAAACTTTCTTGGGGAGATCTTATTGTTCTAACTGGGAATTGTGCTCTTGATTCTATGGGATTGAAGACTTTTGGTTTTGGCGGAGGACGTGAAGATATCTGGCAATCTGAGGAAGACATCTATTGGGGTTCTGAAGGTAAAATGTTAGATGACAAACGTTATACTGCAGAGCGTGACTTAGAAAATCCTTTGGCAGCAGTTCAAATGGGACTGATTTACGTAAATCCTGAAGGACCTAACGGGAATCCTGATCCGCTTTTATCTGCACGTGACATTCGCGAGACTTTTAAGCGTATGGCGATGAATGATGAAGAAACCGTTGCACTTATAGCTGGTGGTCATACTTTTGGTAAAGTACACGGTGCCGCTGATCCTGATAAATATGTAGGTCCAGAACCTGCAGCAGCAGGTATTGAGCAACAAGGACTTGGCTGGAAAAACAGCTTTCGTACTGGAAAGGGAGAAGACACTATTTCAAGTGGATTAGAAGGAGCTTGGAGTACTACACCAACAAAGTGGAGTAACAATTACTTTGAAAACCTTTTTGGTTTCGAATGGGAATTAACTAAAAGTCCAGGAGGTGCACAGCAATGGCAACCAAAGAATGGAGCAGGAGCAGGTACTGTACCAGATGCTCACAATGCATCAAAAACTCATGCACCATTTATGCTAACTAGTGATATAGCACTAAGAGTAGATCCTATATATGAGCCAATTTCAAGAAAGTTTTTAGCGAATCCTGATCATTTAGCAGATGTTTTTGCTCGTGCTTGGTTTAAACTAATGCACCGTGATATGGGACCAGTAACCCGTTATATTGGTAAAGATATTCCAAAAGAGGAATTAATCTGGCAAGATCCTATTCCAGCTGTAACACACAAATTAATAGATAATGCTGATGTTACTGCATTAAAAGCAACGATACTTGCTTCAGGGTTAACTGTATCTCAATTAGTATCTACAGCTTGGGCTTCTGCATCAACTTTCCGTGGATCTGACAAACGTGGAGGTGCAAATGGAGCACGCTTAAGATTAGCGCCTCAAAAGAATTGGGAAGTTAACAATCCAACTCAATTAGCGAAAGTTTTAGAGACTCTAGAGCATATTCAAGCAGAATTTAATACGGCACAATCAGGAGATAAGAAGGTATCAATTGCCGACTTGATCGTTCTAGGTGGTTGCGCAGCTGTCGAAAAGGCAGCAAAAAGCGCTGGTCAAACTGTAACAGTTCCTTTTACAGCAGGACGAGCAGATGCATCAGAAGAACAAACCGATGCAGAATCATTTGATGTATTAGAGCCGGAAGCGGATGGTTTCCGTAACTACTTAAAAACTAAATATACAATATCGTCAGAGGAAATGTTAGTTGATAAAGCACAATTACTAACTTTATCAGTACCTCAAATGACCGTTCTACTTGGTGGAATGCGTGTTCTTGATACAAACTTTGATCATTCTAATCATGGTGTATTTACAGAACGTAAAGAGGCCTTAACTAATGATTTCTTCGTTAACCTTCTTGATATGACTACAACCTGGAAAGCAGTTTCTGAGGCTGATGATCTATTCGAAGGGCATAATCGCACAACTGGAGAATTAAAAGGAATTGGTACAAGAGCTGACCTTATATTTGGTTCTAATTCAGAACTTCGCGCTATTGCTGAAGTTTATGGATCTATGGACGCCTTAGAAAAGTTTGTTAAAGATTTTGTAACTGTATGGGACAAAGTGATGAACCTAGATCGTTTTGACGTAATTTAAAAGATCGAAAGATAGAGAATGAGAAAATGAGATTATAAATAAAAAAAGTGACCCGGTAACGAGTCACTTTTTTGTTATGTAATACTTTTTCAAATTCTGTACATTTAGCTACTTATTCGTTTACTTATCAAATTCTCCAATTTGCCATAGAATACAGCAGGATCTTGGGTAAAACATTTTTTTCAATCATATTCCTCAATGGGAACATGATGAACTGTTGCATATTCAGTCGGAAGATCTAGCGCTAAAAATGCTACCCAAAAATAATCGACAACATCTACTTCCAAAAAAAGTATAGAATTATCTATGCAATACTTAACGGAGGCATCTCGAAAATAAAAGGATAATTCTTCCATTTTGAATACGGAAACACATAGTATTCCTCCTAATAGTATCCTCAAGGCCTAATTTACAATAAAAAAGAGGGGATAATTCAAAATCATTAGCACTAATAAAATGACGAACTAATTTGGCTTAGAGAGCTTGATTTTTTAATGTCCCATGTATTTAAGTAGATTTCCATTTTTTGCAATCGCGGTGAAAGGAAGTAAAAACTTAGAATTTTGCAATAAGCTTAAAAAGAGTTATTTCACCCATCGCCAAAACAAGTTTTCGCATTAGAGAGTTAGTTATAATTTACTTTCCTTAATCTTTTTTTCTAACTCTGCGTCTTTTTTACTAGTATTTGTTAAAGCATAGGCGAATGCAACACCAAATAATAAGGTGATTACTCCGGCGAAATAGGGTATAAAATCAATCATTTTTATTTTTTTTTATTAGATGTAAGTATATTCCAAAACAAAGTATTGAGGGTACCCAGAGTCCTATAAAAATCGCTTGATTTTCGTATCCATTAAAAAATAAAATCTCAGAGTACACTAATGACGCAAATGCCGCAATAAATAGCAATTTATCAGTCAAGTTAAATTTATAAAACATATTTTATTAATTATTTTTTCCTACATGTCTGGCTTGCGGGATGACGCCCCGTTTTTTTAGTGGGTTCTGGACTCCACTTTTTAAATCTATTTCTGTCAGATAGGGTGGTAAGACCATTGGCTATAGCGTACTGATTTTTACTTTAAACCTAACTTTAGTTGAGTTGATATAAAAAACCGTTGCATTGCTACAACGGTTTATAAAAGAATAAGTTAAAACTTACTTTGGCATAACCACGGTATCGATGGCATGAATAACTCCATTGGAAGCAGCTACATCAGCAAGAACAACTGTTGCAGTTCCGCCATTAGCATCAGTTAACATCACTTTTCCGTCTTTCAAGCTTAAAACTATTGTACCTCCCTGAACAGTTGTAACAGTGTATTTTCCGTTATTTTTGTTTATTGCATCAATTACTGTTGCAGCGTCAAACTTCCCTGCTACTACGTGGTACTTTAAAACAGCTTGCAATTTGTCTAAACTTTCTGGTTTCAATAAGCTGTCTAGAGTTCCTGCTGGAAGTTTTGCAAATGCTGCGTTATTTGGTGCGAAAACCGTAAACGGACCGTCACTACTTAATGTTTCAACTAATCCAGCTGCTTTCACTGCCGTAACAAGCGTTGAGAAATCTGCATTTCCTGCTGCTACCCCTACAATGTTCGGTGTTTCGACAACTACTGTTGTGTCCATTACTACTGCTGTTGAATCAGCCATCTCTGTTGATTCGGCTTCTTTTTTCTGACCACAAGAAGCAGTTATTACTCCTACTAACACAAATGCACTAATTGTTTTTACTAATTTCATAATTACTATTTTAAGTTTAAATTAAATTAAGATACTCAAATATAAGCATTTATATGTTTTGTTTATTTTTTTTAACAAATAATTAAACAAATAATAAAATAGGGACCTAATAGCCGGTACTGTTTGTAATTAATTCTCTTAATTTAGAGTTGAGATTGGGTTACTTGAAGTAGGCCAAAAACAAGCAATTAATTATAACCATTGTTGGCGTTTCTTATTCTAAGTAGTAATTATGCTGTTTAACTAAGCTTTCCTTCGGCAAAAAGTCTTCTAATCTCTTTTTTGTCAAATTTACCAACGCTTGTTTTGGGTACTTCATTTATGTAAACATAGTCTCTGGGAATCTGATATTTTACAAAATCTCTCGATAAAAATTCAATTAATTCGCTATCTGATATGGTATCTTTCTCATTCACTAAGACTATGGAAGCCAAAGGTTTTTCTATCCATTTTTCGTCTGCTATGGCAATTACTGCAGCTTCTTTAATTTTTGGATGCGCCATTAATGCCGATTCTAAGGCAACACTTGAAATCCATTCACCACCACTTTTTATAAGGTCTTTGGTACGGTCTTTAATTTCCATATAACCATCTTCATCGATCGTACTGACATCACCCGTTTTAAACCAACCATCTTGAGTAAAACCATCCTGATTATTCGTCTTAAAATAAGAATTGATAACCCAAGCCCCCTTTATTTGTAATTCTCCCATGGTCTTACCATCGGCGAGTGCCAAAGTCCCCTCATCTGTCATTATCCTTAATTCAACACCTGGAAAAGCAGTACCTTGTTTGGCACGAATGTTAAGCTTTTCGTTATCTGATAAATGGGTATGCAGTGATTGTAATCGTGAAACGGTACCCAAAGGAGATGTTTCTGTCATTCCCCAAGCTTGAACTCCCTTTATTCCAAAATCTTTTTCGAAACCTTCAATAAGACTTTTAGGTAATGCAGAACCTCCTACAATATATTCTTCAAGCGCCAGTTTTTCTTTTGGTGGATTCTTCTTCATGGCATCATAAACGCCTAACCAAATAGTAGGAACTCCGTTTGCTTTAGTAACCTGCTCTTCTTGAAGAATTTTAATAAGAACGTCTGGCTGTAAATTAGAGGAAGGTAGCACCATGTTTGATCCAGACAACAGACATAAATATGGAAATCCCCAAGCCATTACATGAAATTGTGGCACAATCAATAGAATGGTATCTAGATTGCTGTAGTTCCCTGCATTAGGTGATATAATGTTAGAAGCATGCAAATAAGTAGACCTATGAGAATATAAAACTCCTTTTGGTAAACCAGTTGTTCCGCTGGTGTAACACATTCCGCTGGCATCATTTTCGTTTAATGTTGGCCATTCAAAATGTTCCGATTGCTCTTCCAATAAATCTTCGTAATGTATTGTATTTAGTAACGAGGTTTTAAAATCTTTAGGTGCATTTATTAACACATAACATTCTACAGTTTCAAGTAGTGGGGCAATTTTTTCTAGTAGAGGGACTAAAGTAGCGTCTACAAAAATGACTCTATCTTCAGAATTGTTGATTATATATTCCGTTTGGTCGCTTGTCAATCTAATATTTATAGGATGACAAATGGCTCCAACACCTGAAATACCATAGTATAGCTCTACATGAGGCGCGTGATTCCATGCAAAAGTACCTACCATATCCCCTTTAGTGATACCTAATTTTAAGGTTAACGCATTGGCTAACTTTTTACATCGTTTATACAGATCACCAAAGCGATATTCCTGTCGTGTTCCATCTGGTAAATAGGTTATTATTTTTTTATGGTGATAGACGCTGTTTCCGTATTCAAGAATAGTAGTAGTTGTGAGTGGGTAATTCATTATTAAGCCTTCCATACTAAAAATTTTAAATGATTATTTAATGCTGTGGTGCTACTGGTTAGGGAATATTCGATTCCTATTTTAGACACTCCGTTTTTTGACAATAACTTTAGTACATAATCATTTATTTTAAGTATGATATGTTGTAAAAACGGATTACTAGTTTACTGTTTTTTAATTGGGTCGATAGCGTCATTTTGCAACTCGACAATAACTTCATTTTTACGGTTGAAAACTTCAAAAGGAGGATTGTATCCTAAAAAGTAAAATCGGTTGGTGTACTTTATTCCCTCGACATCTAAAGCAGTCTTTAATTTCTCTTTATACTTTTCTATTTTTTTATCATTAGCCCAACCGCCAAAGGTGATGGCAGCTACAGTTTTTGCCGGTTCTTCTCTAAATTCTATCTGGGATTGACTAGGCTGAGGAAGCATTTCTTTTTTGAATTTCTTTGGAACCAAAAACATAACGGTCATAGAATCTCCCAGAGACATGGTTACAGGTGAGGTCATGGATATTTTTTCGTTCTTTTCATTTCCGCCAAAAATGTATCCGGCTAAAATAGAGAACCCTTTACTGGACGCCTCTTTAAATTCTTTTGTGGACAGTTTGACGGAAGTAAATAAACTTGCTTCGTAGCTGCGGATTTCAAATGTGTCGTATTTTTTATTGACTACATAAGCATAGGTTTCAATATTTTTTTGTTCTCTCATGGCATAAAGTTGAACAACAACAAAGGCTAAGAGTATTACTCCGAGTGAGATGAATAGTATTTTCATTTTTTGGATTTAAGGATAAAGCTATTTTCATTTTAAATGTGCGCCAGCATTCAGTAGCTTTGCCCTCTTGCTGTAAATGCAGACTGATTTGTTTCTGTTAAAGATAAGGGTTTTTTTGCGAAGAAAAAATCGAAGCTATCATATAACTTGTTACAGCACCAAAACGCTATTCTTTGCCGTTTTTATTCTTTAATTCCATCTGATATAAGTCAAAGTTCTTTGCCCAAAAATTTTCTTCGACTTTCATCAGTTTAAACCCCCTCTTTTCGTAGAATTTGTAAACGAGTTGAGTCGTTCTCACGATAATTATATCAACTTCAATATTTTTATTCAAATGGTTTATTCTGTATTCAGTTAATTTTCTTCCAATTCCTTTTCCTTGTGAATCAGGTTTAATAATATCCCAAGAAATTCGAGCCGTTTTTTCTTCTGGAAAATAGTTGATTCCACCGGCTCCTATAATTTCATGATTTTCTTCTACTATGAAGTAATCTTCTACCTCTTTATTCAGGTATTCTATCAAATATTTTTCTTCTGTGGGGTCAAAAAATCGCGGTGTGTTTGACCTTAGAAGTTCAATCACTGCGACTTTGTCATTTTGGATATAAGGTCTTATTTTCATTTTTTTTTAATTAATACCAATGTTCTCCCACCTCTAGCTGTTTTCAAACTTATAGGAATAAGTGTTTTGTGCTGAAAGAAAATAGTTCAATTTCATTAGTTCTTAAATGGTCTCTCATAACTTTTATATAGCTCTGACAAAGCCAGATTTATTTATTAAGCTAATATATAAATAAAATAGTACAAATCATCTGCGGGATATTTTCTTTGCTTGATGGCTAGATATCGATGATTTCGATGCTGTCATTTTAAAATACTAGAATTTTTTAGAAACAATAATTCCATCAACTTCTTATCTTTGTTCTACTTTTTTATTGAAGCCTAAAAATAAAAATCATGATATTAGATAGAAATTTTATTCTCGAAGGAGCGTTACAAGAGCAATTTACAATAGATTTAAGTTATTCTGAATCTCAGGAACAAAAAGGGGTCATCATTTTTTGTCATGGATTTAAAGGCTTTAAAGACTGGGGTTGTTGGCAGATGATAGCCAATTATTTCGTAGAAAATGGTTTTGCTTTCTTAAAGTTTAATTTTTCGCATAACGGAATGGGACTAGAAGATTCAGTCGAGTTTACGGATCTCGATAAATTTGCTACCAATACTTTAGGAAAGGAAATGGAAGATATTGGGAGCGTGGAACAATTTATAGTCAACGAATTACCAGAAATATTGCCAGTAATAAACACTGATAAAATTTTTATTATCGGTCATAGCAAAGGAGGTGTTTCGGCATTATTGTATTGCACTCAATATGAAACTAAAATTGAAAAAATATGTACATGGGCGAGTCCGTTTGATTTTCATCGCAGTTGGAATTCAAAATTTATTGACAAGTGGAGAACTGAAGGTGTTCAGTATATTAAAAACGCGAGAACCAATCAAATGATGCCTTTGAACATAGAAGTTTTGGAGGATCTGGAAACCAATAGAGAAAAGTACAGTTTGATTAATGCGAGTCAAAAGCTCCGAATTCCGTATTTGATGATTCAAGGAACAAATGATGAAGCCGTTAAAATGGAGGAGTTCAATTTGTTAAAGAAACATTTTACCAAAGCAAAAAGTCATATTATTTTGGGAGCTAATCATGTTTTTGGAGGGTCGCATCCTTATTTAGGAACAGTATTACCAGAACATACTAAAGAATTGGTGGTTGTGACTAAGGATTTTTTCTTGTAGCTGGTACTATGGAGCAATAAAGAAATAAAGAAAAAAGATTGTCTTCCATAAACTGACCGCACTTTAAGAGAGTGGTATTTGGGATATGCTTTACGGTCTTAGCGGCTTTACTTTTTTATTCAAACAGTTTTACTGTAAAATAAAATAATTTAGTTCGGCCATATTTTTCGCTTAGAGTAGTGGAATCACCATCAGTTTCGCTCAATCAAGGCTTCATGACTTCGTCCGTTCGCTATAGCTCGGGGGTTTGCTTTTAAAGTCCAAAGAATCATTAGCTGTTATGAACAACTTTTTATAAATTTTTCCATTCAATTATTTGATCTGGTTCAAAACTACTTATTCTTATAATTTGAGTAAGTTCAGATAATAGTATTTGAAAATTTTGAATTGATTGTTTTTCTTTTTTAGTAT
This sequence comes from Flavobacterium sp. DW-iso2, assembly GCF_058725285.1. Taxonomy (NCBI): domain Bacteria; kingdom Pseudomonadati; phylum Bacteroidota; class Flavobacteriia; order Flavobacteriales; family Flavobacteriaceae; genus Flavobacterium; species Flavobacterium sp. DW-iso2. Next base: position 202,057 of record NZ_JBZXDY010000001.1, read on the forward strand.
CTATTTACTTGGTCAATGTGTGAAAATCGAGTTCAATATTTTTGGGCTTTAATCCACTAAACTGAGCAGAAAACTATTTACTATTTAAATTAAAAGTATTGCAGTTGAACCTTTTTATTTTTTGGTAAAGACAATTAAGATTACGTTTTATTTTGTGATGGCTCATAGGAGTGATGTCTCTTTTTTTTACAAAATCTACATCTTGTTAAATTCCCAATATCTTGAATTCAACAGTAAATTTCTTCTCATTGTGTCTGAATTTGGCTTTGATGAAAACACCGCTAAACTCATTTCTTTGGACTGTTTTACCATTGGATCTGCAAGGATGGAATCATTTTAGGTTTGTCACTGTATTCTCCCTCAATTTTTGTGGCCGCACTTTAGGAACAAATGGGGAAAAATAAAAAGCCTAGTAATAGAATCATACCTATTACTATCATGAATTTATTTTTGTTGCTTTTTGTAAAAACACATTATTGGGAATCATAATTTTTTCATCGGTCTCTGTCTTCAAGATCACATAGAATAGCCCTATATCAGACACTTTACCAGTAATATCAAATTCCTTATCAATAATTGTAATTGATTCTCCCAATTTAACAGGATGGCTTATGAAAATGATTAGTGCAGAAGATATGTTTGAAAGAATGGACCATTGGGCAAATAATGCTATACCGATAACTGCGAGAACAGAAGTAATAAAAGTCAGAAGCTTTGTCTGCTCAACTCCCCAGATTGCTATTATTATTGTTATTAGGATTACAAAATTGAATAAATTGATAAACTTCAAAATAGGTCTTATTATGTATTTTGAATACTCGTATTTATGCTGAATCTTTGAAAGAAATTTTATAGTAACAAATCTTAAAATAAAGAAGGAGGTAACAGCAAGCATTGTCTCTATTATTCTAATGTCCATATCGTTTTTTGTTTTAATTGTGTAACATAGTTTGTGTAAATGCTTCGGACGTCACTAGAGGCTATTGTCATTTTGCACATTGATAGCGGTAGTAATAATAACCGTTCAAAAAGCATATTTGACTCTAAAGTCAAAATTTATAAACCTGAGATGCTTAATCTATTCTATTTGTCTTCTTTATATAAGCAAAAGCTTCTTCTATATTCACAAAAAGATGCTCTTCTGCCACGAGATCAGGGATGATATCAATCGACCTTAATTTATCCATAGGTTGTTCTTGTAGATTGACTAATAACACTTGTATTCCTAGTTGCTGCAAATCAAACACGATATCTTCTAAAGTATAAAGTCCCGATTGATCAATCAGCGGAACTTCATCCATTCGAATAATTAGAGACTTAATCTTTTTATCCATAGTGGCAACCTGATTTTTAAGATGCGTTGTAAATCCAAAAAAAAGTGGTCCTTTCAAGTGCTTGATTACTACTTTATCTTTATATTCATCATAGAAAGACAATTCATCTTGCCATGGTTTTTCATCTTTCAAGTTTTCTATAGATTCTATGGTAATACCCTTTTCACCAAGGTCACTTGCCTTTTTCATAAATAAGATAGATGCTAGTGCTACACCAAGGCCAACTGCTTGGATTAAGCTGCCGAAGGTAGTTATTAAGAGGACTAAAATTAGAACGATGGCATCTGCTCTAGGTACTCGCAGCAAATGTTTTAAGCCTTTGATATCAATAATTTTGAAGCCAATAGGAATTAATAACCCTGCCAAAACTGATAGTGGGATATATGCCGCTAATGAGCCTAAACCTAAAAGAACGGCTAATAAAAATAAGCCATGAATGGCTCCTGAGATCCGGGTTTTACCTCCAGCATTAATATTGACTACGGTGCCTTTTGTTGCTCCTGCACCAGGGATTCCCCCAAAAGCAGCTGCCAACATATTGCCTATTCCTTGTCCAATCAATTCCCGATTACTGTTGTGGCGTGTTTTAGTCATATTGTCTGCAATTACCGAAGTCAATAAGGAGTCAATGCTACCAAGGACAGCTAGAACGGCAGCATATTCTATTATTAATGGGTACGCTTCGGATGGTATATTGCTAAACATGGTTCCAATTTGCAAAGACGGAATCCCTGATGGAATTTCTCCAATTATGGGCACATCCCAACTTAGAAAATAACCAGCTAGCGCTGCGATGACCAAGGCCGCCAGTGCACTTGGAATGGCTTTAGTGATTAACGGAAATAAATAATAAATCAATACAGTTAAAATGCCTAATGCAAGCGCATGAATATTAAATTCTGAAAAAAGTCTAGGTAAATCTCCCAATATTATAAAGGTTGATTTAGCCGAAGTAAGTCCCACAAAAGGGAATAATTGAAGAAGTATAATAATCAGTCCCACTCCACTCATAAACCCAGAGATTACTGGATATGGAAAATATTTGACATACCCAGCAATGTTTATGAGTCCAAAAACAATCTGTAGGGCTCCGCCTAACAGAAAACTTAGTAATATAATCCCCATTGCCGCTTCTAGGCTTCCTGTCAATTGGATTCCAGCTACAACTAAAGCTGCAGAAACCACCGTCATAGGTCCTGTTGGTCCACTAGCTTGAGTTGGAGTACCTCCAAATAGTGCTGCAAATATCCCTACCATAATAGCTCCATAGAGACCTGCTGTAGCGCCCATTCCTGATTGTACACCAAAGGCAAGGGCTAGGGGTAAGGCCACCACTCCAGCGACTAGACCACCAATTAAATCTCCTTTTAAATTGCTGAAATCTACTATTTTTGATGTCATAAGTTTAGTTTTATTGATTCAGTAAATGTTGAAAAACGATAGTTCATTCCATAATTTTTTCAACGGGTTTATTATACACATATTTAAATCATACAGATTCAGAATTGTAGTTATCAAATTTAGAATCTTAAGTAACGTAACAAGAAAATATTAGTTTTTTAAACCCTCTTTTATTTGAATTGATTTGTCGATTTTGTTGTATTTAATTCTTATTCTTGACGTTTCTTCAAATTTGTACAACTTTTATGTAGTTCAAGTGTCTACTAAGCTAATATATAAATAAAACAGTATAAATCCTATAGATCATTTTTTATGCTAAATAATGGATAGTTGTGAAAGTTATTTTTTATTTTATTGATTTATAGCGAAATATAGAAAAAAGATTGTGACATACAGCTCGACGGTGCTGTAACGGAGTGGAAGCGGGATACGCCCAAAAAGAGGAAATATTATTTTTTAATTAAAGAAAAACATTAGTATAAAGTTAGTATCAGCGCATCCTCTTTTAATGTTTCTTCCTATTCCGCAGTATGCCTCCGTTAGCCTCTTTAATGTATTGAATATACATAAAGGCATACGGGTCGATTTTTAAAATATCTTCCTTAATACGCAATAACTCTAAACGAGTTACAATTGTTACGATAATATCGCAATCGTGTTTCACATCAAAACTTTTCGGCAAATAACCGCGTTCGCCTTTGACAATAGTAATACCCTTTTTAAACTTATTTACAATTAGGGATTTAATCAACTCACTATTTCCCGAAATAATATTCAAAGCGGTATATTGTTCGAGGCCATTTGCGACATAGTCTAGCGACTTTATCGCTGCGAAGTAAGTAACAATAGAGTATAAAGCTGTGGTTATCCCAAAATACCAAGCAGCAGCCAAAAACAATAAGGTATTCATAGCAAAGATAACTTCGGAAACATTTAACCCGATCTTCTTAGTAGTCAGTACGGCCAATATCTCAAATCCATCAGCAGCAGAACCGCCACGGATACAAAAACCCATGCCAATGCCAATCAAGCAACCACCAAACAAAGCAATTAACAACGGATCTGAAGTCACCGCTTCAAAATGAACAAACGTTACCCCAAGCGCAAGCAATAGGACCGTTACTAAGCTGTGTAAAGCAAAAGTATTTCCTAATAATTTTTTGCCTAAAAACAAGAAAGGTAAATTGATAATGATAACTAGCCATGCGAAGGAGATATGTGTAACTTCATGAAGTAAAATAGAGATGCCAGTAACACCACCATCTAAAAATTTATTTGGGATCATAAATCCTTTTAAAGCCAGAGTCATAAATGAAACACCAATTAGGTTTAGTATAATGTTTTTTGGATTGAGTATGTCTTTCCAATCTATAGGAGGGTGTTCGTGTTGCATGTTTTTATTATTGTTAAAAACGTTAATAAGATACTAATTTAAGAAAAACTATCTTAATTTCTTAATAAACATACCGTATCTTTGTATTCGCTTTAGGTCATACTACTCCAAATCTTATTTGTGTTGCCCCACCAAATTAATTAATGGTCTTTAATAAATTCGTATTTATTAACCTTTAAATATATTAATTATGGCAAAATCAGTAGTAATAACATTAACTGTTCAAGCAAGCACACTTTTTAATTTGCTAAACCCCATACCAATTCAAATTGGTGCTTGTTGTTCTCTCTCTGATGACAATGGTGGTTCAGGATCACCTATTGAAAATTTTACATCAACAGTTTTTATAGATAAAAATGTAAAATGGAAAGGAGAAACTCCAGATAAAGGATTTAGTATTGCAATCGATAGTATTGCCTATGATTCTAAAGGTAAAGATGTAGATTTTTTTGATGTATCTATAATACCTGGCTCAGGAGGAAGATCTGGAAACGCAAATGCAAACGTTAAAAAAGACGATAGTCTCAAAGGAAAATTGGATGTGTATACTTTAAATTTTAAAGTATATGATTCAGGAAATAACTTTAAATCTTTTCCGATTGATCCAAAACTAGCAATAAATCCGTAGTAGTAATGAGATTTTATATCCTTTACATTAAAATCTCACTATTATGCAGCTTTGTATTATTGCTGTCTACAATGATCATGGCCCAAGAGCAAAAGATAGCCGATAGTCTTACAGTAATTTATAAGAAAGGAAATCTCAATAAAATGGATAAATTCGAGTTATTGAGAAACCTTTCTTTTAATGAAATAAATGATTTGGATTTATCTCTGCGCTATGCCGATGAACTTATTGCACTTTCTTCGGCCGAAAACAATTATTTGTACCTTCATAGGGGATATTATCAAAAAGGAAACAAACATCGTCTGGCAGGAGACTTAAACAAATCATTAGCTGCTTTCTTTAAAAGTGCAACAGCTGCCACTAAAGCAAAATATACGGTAGGCGAAGGAGTTAGTTATTCTGCAATCGCAGATGTATATTCTGTTATGGGGAATGCCAAAAATGCCGAACTCTATTATACCAAAGCGATTGCCTTATTACGAACTACCGATAATGCTATAGCTTTAGCTTCTGCATTACTAAATGCAGGTGATGACTCTTTTAGAAATAAAAAGTACGATAAAGCCTTAGTATATTTTAACGAATCTGGTGCGCTATTCAAAAAAGCAGACTACTTGATTGGTACCGCCTATAATTTAGGAAACATAGGTAAGGTTTATGCTGAGCAAGGTAGAGATAAATTAGCAATGATAAATATAACCGAAGCCATCAATATGCTTGAAGTGTACCAAGATTATTACGGCATTTCGGATTATCTGATTAATATTGCTGAAATCTATTCAAAACGGAACGATTGGCCAACGGCAGTCCATTATGCAAAAAGAAGTTTAGAATTAGCTCAAAAATACGGATTGAAAGAACAAGTTAGTGTTTCGAATCTTAAACTATCGGAACTCTATGAAAAAGTGGGTAACACCTCACAATCATTAAAATATTATAAAGATCATATTACCTACCGCGATAGTGTTACGAATCTAAAAGCAGTACAGCAGATGGCTGATTTAAGGACAAACTTTGAAGTATCCAAAAAACAAGTACAGGTCGACCTCCTCAAAAAAGACCAAGAGATACAACATTTAAAAACCAAGAGACAAAGAAATTTAATCTATGCTATTGGCTTTTCTAGTTTTTTAATTATGCTGTTAGCCATAGGGTTATACCGTAGATATAAATTTATAAAAGAAACAAAAGTCATCATTGAAGAAGAGAAAAAACGTTCAGATACTCTATTATTAAACATCCTACCAGAAGAAACGGCACACGAACTAAAACAAAACGGTAGAGTTGAAGCCAAGAAGTTTGAATCAGTTACCGTTCTTTTTACTGATTTTAAAAGCTTTACGCAATATGCCAACATTTTATCTCCAGAAAAATTAGTAGAAAGTATCGATTATTATTTCTCGAAATTTGATGTGATAATGGAGAAATATGGTTTAGAAAAAATAAAAACGGTAGGTGATTCTTATATGTGTGCAGGAGGTTTACCGTTTCCGACGAAAGACCATGCACAGAAAATGATTTTCGCAGCCCTAGAAATAAATGATTTTGTAAAAACTTCTTTAACTGATAATTCAAATTGTCAAACCCGTTTTGAAATACGTATAGGTATTAATTCGGGACCAGTAGTAGCAGGAGTTGTAGGTAGCAAGAAATTTTCCTACGACATTTGGGGCGATACCGTAAACATTGCTTCGAGGATGGAGTCTAACTCTGAAGAAGGAAGAATAAACGTTTCTGAGAATACGTATGCCTTGATAAAAGATAGTTTTGCCTGTGAGTATCGAGGTGAAATTGAAGTAAAAAATATTGGCAGAATGAAAATGTATTTTGTGAATGAAATTAGAAATATTTGAATTTATTGAAATTTGGAACAATCGAAAAAGAAGCTATTCTGCTTCAAATTACAAAAAAAACACAAGAATTTAATATTCAAATTAATTACAAAAATGGTATTATAACTAATAGTGCAGTTTTTGTTTTGATAGCAGGTACAATCTATTAGATTTTGATGGTGCATAAGAACTGCAACGGAGTGGAAGCGGGGATACGCCGAAAAAATAGTCATAAAAAAATCCGATTGATGTACACCAATCGGATTTCTATATTTATTGAGATGAGATTACTTCGTTCCAATATTTACCGGAACTAGCAACGAAGATCTACAAGTGAATCACTTCGCCATAAGCGTCAGCAACTGCTTCCATTACCGCTTCACTCATTGTAGGGTGAGGGTGAATTGCTTTTAGGATTTCATGTCCTGTAGTTTCCAGTTTACGAGCTACAACTGCCTCAGCAATCATATCAGTAACTCCAGCGCCTATCATGTGACATCCTAACCATTCACCATATTTGGCATCAAAAATTACTTTTACAAATCCGTCTGGTGTTCCAGAAGCTTTTGCTTTTCCTGATGCTGAGAATGGGAATTTACCAACTTTTAATTCGTATCCTTTTTCTATAGCTTGTTTTTCAGTTAAACCTACCGAAGCAATTTCAGGAGTAGCATAAGTACAACCCGGTACGTTTCCGTAATCGATAGGTTCTACATGCATTCCTGCAATTTTTTCCACACAGTTGATTCCTTCAGCAGAAGCTACGTGAGCTAATGCTTGTCCAGGCGTAACATCACCAATGGCATAGTATCCAGGAATGTTTGTTGCGTTGTATGCGTTTACAAGAATTTTATCTCTGTCAGTAGCGATTCCTACTTCTTCCAGTCCGATGTTTTCAATGTTAGTTTTAATTCCAACAGCTGAAAGTAAAATGTCTGCTTCTAGGATTACTTCTCCTTTGGCCGTTTTTACAAATGCTTTTACACCTGCTCCAGTAGTATCAATTTTTTCAACAGAAGAGTTGGTCATGATTTTTACTCCAGATTTTTTCATAGAACGTTCCATTTGTTTCGAAATGTCTTCGTCTTCAACAGGAACAATATTTGGCATGAATTCAACAATAGTTACCTCAGTACCCATTGAATTGTAAAAATGTGCAAATTCTACTCCTATCGCTCCAGAACCTACGATGATCATTGATTTTGGTTGGGTTGGTAAAGTCATTGCTTGACGGTAACCAATCACTTTTACGCCATCTTGTGGCAAGCTTGGCAACTCACGAGAGCGAGCTCCAGTAGCAATGATAATATGGTCTGCACTATATTCTGTAACTTTATTGTCTTTGTCAGTAACATCAACTTTTTTTCCTGGTTTTAGTTTTCCAAAACCATTAATTACGTCAATTTTATTTTTTTTCATCAAGAATTGAACTCCTTTGCTCATGTCTGAAGCAACAGTTCTACTGCGTTGTACTACAGCAGGGAAATCTTTATCAAATGATGAAACAGTCAATCCATAATCAGAAGCATGTTTTAGATAATCAAAAACCTGAGCTGATTTTAATAATGCTTTGGTTGGGATACAACCCCAGTTCAAACAAACGCCACCTAAGCTTTCTTTTTCAATTACGGCTACTTTAAAACCTAATTGGGATGCTCTAATGGCAGTAACGTATCCGCCTGGTCCACTTCCTAAAACAATGATATCGTATTTCATTTTATAAGTTTTTCTAAATTAATTTGAATTGCGAATTTAAGAATTTATTCTGTTTTGGGAAAGATTCCGACTAACAAAGTTTTAAAGATTGAAAAAGTGGGGTTTAGGAGAGTGTTTGGGAAAAGAGTAGTGGGGTAAAAGTAGGGGGTAAGTGATAAATTTACCTTTAAGCTCATAAAATTTTTAAATCATATAAGTCATATAAGTTTTAGAAAAGTCCTTTGCAGAGTAGTATATAAGTATGATTCTGCACTGCTTATTAGTTTTAAAAAGATCCGTGAGAATCCGTTTCATCCGAGTTATCCGCGTTCTATTTTGAAGTTATAACTTAATTAGGCCTAAGTTATATGTGGGTAGACTTTTTTAAACACATAGAAACATAGATTTTAGGTATTGTTACGAAGATATTTAATTCCTCATAGTATTACATAGAAGCCTAGTTTTAATACAATGATTGATTAATCAAAAAGGTTTAAAACACACCTCACGGTTTATTCTCGATCGTTATAGAAGAAAAAAAATAGAACCTTTGCGATAACTTTGTGTTTTTTACGGTTAAAAAATTAATTAGCTACCGAAAACTGAGAATCATATAGGTTCTTATAGTACCCATTTTCTTTGTTGATTAATTCCTGATGCGTTCCTTGTTCTACAATCAATCCCTTATCCATCACTACAATTTTATCAGCATTGATAATGGTTGCCAGTCTGTGGGCAATTACAATTGAGGTTCTTCCTGTTGTGATTGTTTCAGTGGCACGTTGAATTAATTCTTCAGAATACGTATCAATCGACGAAGTCGCTTCATCTAGAATAAGAATGCTCGGATTACTCACATAAGCTCTTAAAAAAGCAATCAATTGACGTTGTCCAGAAGACAACATTACACCGCGTTCTTTTACATCAAAATCATAATTATCCGGTAAACTCATTATAAAGTTATGCACCCCAATTTCCTGGGCTGCAGCCAAAACATCTTCTCTCGTAATTTCAGGATTGTTCAACGTAATATTGTTGAAAATAGTATCGGCAAATAAGAATACATCTTGCAATACTACCGCAATTTGCTTGCGGAGCGAACCTAAAGTGTAGTTTTCAATGTTCTCATTATCGATGCAAATGGTACCGCTGTTAATTTCATAAAAACGGTTTAGTAAATTGATAATAGTAGATTTTCCAGCGCCTGTAGAACCTACAATAGCGACAGTTTCTCCCGCTTTGACATTCAAATCAATTCCTTTTATTACTTCTTCATCAGGAATGTAGCTAAAATGGACATCTTTGAACTGAATATTTCCTAGAAATAAAGGAGCTTCAACAGTTCCTGTATCTTGAATCTGATCTTCGGTATCGATAATGGCAAAAACACGATTTGCGGCAATCATTCCTAGTTGCATCTCATTGAATTTATCAGCAATCTGGCGTAATGGATTAAACAACATCCCTATGAACATCGTGTACGAAAACAAATCTCCAAAAGTGGTAAAATTATCCCCATTCAGAATCTTGATTCCACCATAAAAGATAATAAAACCAAGAGTTAACGAGGAAATAATATCGGCAATGGGAAAGAAAATCGAGTTATAAAGGATTGTTTTTATCCAAGCTTTTTTATGTTTATCATTTATTTCTTTGAATTTGTCGGCTTCAATTTCTTCCCTGTTGAACAGTTGTACAATCTTCATTCCCGTTACGCGTTCTTGTACGAAGGAATTCATGTTTGAAATTTGGTTTCGCACATCCTCAAAAGCCACTTGCATCTTACGTTGAAATATTCTCGTGATAAATACTAAAACAGGCATCGCAACAATCACAATCCAAGTCAGTTTCCAGTTCATGTAAAACATGAAAAACAGCACAACCACCATTTTCATTAAGTCACTGATAATCATAAACAAACCCTGACTGAAAATACGCGCGATTGATTCGATATCCGATACAGATCGTGTTACCAGTTGACCAACCGGTACCAAATCAAAATATTTCATTCTGAAACTTAATATGTGTTTGAATAATTTGATTCTAATGTCTTTTACGATGTCCTGACCCAACCAGTTCGCCCAAAAAACAAAGTAAAACTGGGAGAAAACTTCGAGCAAAAGCACAATACCCATTAAGGTGATGTAGTATAATAAGCCTTTGGCATCCTCAGTTTGTATGTATCCGTCTACGGTTTGCTTCAGTAAATACGGGCGCAACGCAGCAAATACTGATAAGGAGATGGCAAACACAATTACGCCGTTAAAACGCCATTGATATGGTTTGGTGTATTGTAATATTCGTTTGAATAATCGGGTGTCGAATGCTTTTGCTTTCATGTTTTTTAAGCTGAATTTCTTTCAGTTTTTATTTAGAGCTATTTCCTGCTATTCATTTCAATCTTTATATTTTTAAAGAAAAAACATAAAGGATTTTCATTGCTATCAGGGCTAACTTATTTCGTGTTCCTAATTAATAGATGGTTTTTTAATGCCATTTATTTTATAAATAATCGTATTCTATTTCAGTCAAATACAAACCATGCGCCGGTACTGAAAACCCAGCTTTATCTCTATTCTTATTTAGTATGATGGTATTAAAATCATCAAGTGTAATCTTATGTAATCCTACATTAACAAGTGTTCCCACGATAGAACGCACCATATTTCTCAAAAAACGATTGGCCGAAATCGTAAATACAAGTTGGCTCCCTTTCTGTTTCCAATTAGCTTCAAAAATCGTGCAATCAAAGGTGTTTACGTCCGTGTTTACTTTAGAGAAACATTGAAAATCAATATGATTAAACAATAATTTTGCTGCTTTATTCATCAAGGCAACATCTAATTTTTGATAAAAGTACCAACTTTGTTCTTGCAAAAATGGATCCTTAAAAGTGTTGATGTGGTATTCATAAGTTCTCTTTAAAGCATCAAAACGAGCATGGGCTTCGTCTAGAACGGCAATAATATCGTAAACCGCAATATCTTTTGGTAAAAAAGAATTGAGTTTATGAACTAAACTCGGAATATCAAAAGGGGTTTCAAAATCAAAATGAGCATACATTTCCTTGGCATGAACACCAGTATCTGTTCGTCCGGCTCCCATAATACTGATTTCTGAGTTGAGCAATGTAGAAATAGCCTTGTTCATCGTTTCTTGAACTGACGCCGCGTTCGGTTGGTATTGCCAGCCGTGATATAGGGTTCCATTATATGCTAATTTTATAAAATACCTCATTTGAACTTTCAGATTTCCCCACTATACTTCAGAATCATATGGCGCTGAAGGAAACCGTGTTTACACATTTAAAGATGCAAAGATACTTATTTAATTTTTTTCAAGTAGAGGCAAAGTCATATTGTTTTTTGAAGAAAAACTTATTTTTTATTTGGAATTGGAATGTCTAATTTTACCAAGATTTATAGCCCAGATGGAAGCGATATCCTTTTTATTTTTTTTCTTTCAAAAAATAAAAAGATACAAGCGGATAGCTGGATTAGCTCCTGAAAATTAAAAATCAAAGTGCACAAAAGCCTAAAAAAACATATACAATTTTGAGTAAAAAAATCCTTTTGCTTTCTGATACACACAGTCACATTGATGATACCATATTGAAATATGTCGCTCAGGCTGACGAAGTTTGGCATGCGGGTGATATTGGCGATTTAACCGTGACTGATACTTTAAAGAAACTAAAGCCGTTGCGCGCGGTTTATGGGAACATTGATGATGCCAAAGCACGTTTGGAGTTTCCTTTGCACAACCGTTTTATGTGCGAAGGGGTCGATGTATGGATTACGCATATCGGGGGTTATCCTGGGAAATACAATCCCGCCATAAAAGCGGAGATGGCTGCAAATCCACCCAAATTATTTATTTGTGGGCATTCGCATATTTTGAAGGTGATGTTCGACAAAAAATATAATTTGTTGCATATGAATCCGGGAGCCTGCGGGAAAAGTGGGTTTCATCAGGTACGTACCATGCTGCGCTTTGTAATTGAGGGCGACAAAATAAAAGACTTGGAAATTATTGAAATTGAAAAGCGAGTATAACTAGGCCGTATATAAAATAGGTACTTTAATATGTATAGATGTTCCAGAATTTAGCTTGGACTGTATCACTATTTCGCCTTTCATATTGTTTATTCTGGCACGTATTTGATTCAGTCCAAAACCTTCTATAGCATAGTATTCATTGGTGTCAAAGCCTGTTCCATTATCCCAAACTTGAATCAGTAATTTATCTTTTACTTCCTGTAAACTAAGTGTTGTGTTTTTGGCACCACTGTGTTTAATAACGTTATTGAGTAGCTCCGTTACTATAAAGTACATTTTCATTTCAAATTCATTATTATAGCGTGTTTTTTCATCGATTGTGCTTGAGTATTCGAATTTTAGATGGGAATTTGAGTTTTTCTCGCACAAATCATTAAGCGCATAAAATAAGCCGAAACGCGCCAAAAGTGCAGGTAGCAGTTCATGTGATAAATCACGTACCTTATCATGTGCTCGTTTTAAGATGGCTTTTGTCTTTGCTATTTCTTCTGATTCGATATTATTCTTCGAACTAAACACGCTTAAATGTAAACCAGCCGATGAAAGTAAAGCACTTATGTTGTCATGCAAGAAATTAGCTATTTTTTTTCGTTCTAGCTCTTGACCATCGATAGTCGCATTGATAATATTTTCCTGAATTTTACTTTGGATGTCGTTGAGTTTGTTTTTTTGCTTCAGTTTTGTGTTCTGAAAGAAAAAGTAGAAAAGAATTATAATTATTAGAAGCAAGGAGATAATAATGATACTAATTTGTTTGTTTTTGGACTGTTTTTCCAAAAGTACCTGTTGTTTTGTTTTGTATTTTGTTTCGATATTATCAATCTCTCTTTTATACTCATCTAATTCCAAATTAATTCCGATAACATTGATTTTCTTAAGCTTTTCTTCATAATTGAGTTCTGTAGTGAGAGTATTATAAATGGCTAAATTTTGGTACGCTTTTTTAAAGTTGCCATTTTTTAATAAAAACTTAGAGTATTCTTGATGTGTAAATGATAGATCTGATTTTTCATTTCCTTTATTTCCCAGTAAGATGGCGTTTTCAAAGTATGAAGTTGCTTTTTCAGGTTGATTTTTAAAGTCATAATACATTCCATTAAGCATGTTTAAGGCAACAATTGTTGATTCATCACCAAATTTCGGATGGTATTTATTGACAAAATTCAGATAAGGTATGCCTTTGTTAAAATCACCAATGTCAAAATAAGCCCAAGTTATATTAAGTTTTGTAAAAACAATCTGGACTGAATCCTTGTTTTTTTTGCTATAATCAAGTGACTTTTTATAATATTGAATTCCTTTTTCATATTGTTTTTTATCAAAACAGTAGATGTTTCCTAAATTGTTGTAGAGCCAGTTTTTTAATTCACTGTTATTTGTTCTGTCAGCATATACAAGTCCTTTTTGGTAGTAGAAAAAAGCTTTGTCAAATTCACTCAATTCGTCGAAATTAGCGGCAATCGTATTATAAGATGTTGCGATGCTATTGTCATCTTTTATAGCTATTGCTAATTTTAAAGCAGTTCTTGATTTTATTAAAGATTTTTCAAATTTACCAGCTTTCATTAGGACGGTAGCTTCATTTGTCATTTCTTTTATTTCTTCTTTGGACGGAATTTTGTTTTGAGAAAATAGGGAATTGCAAAAAAGAGTTAGAGATAAAAAAATCAACAAAAATCTGATTTTAAACATAGAAGGGATAGTGTTTGTTAAAGTTCTTTTGTGATATAAAGTGAATGTTTAGGAACGATTTGTTGCTGAAATGCAATTGTGTTTTATATCTTTATGATTTAATTAATTTGTTTTTAATAGCAAATTTAACCAAGCTGATGGTGTTCTTTGCTTTTAGCTTTTTCATTATATTTTTGCGGTGCGTTTCTACGGTATTAGTGCTGATAAACAATTTTTCACTTATCTCTTTTCCGCTATGTTCTAATGCAATCAGAGTAATGATTTCAACCTCTCTCCCAGTCAAGATGGAATCTATTGTTGCGTTTTCCTTGTTTAATTTTGAGTTGTCTTTTGTAGCAGAATTAAATATTTTCTCTCTCACAGACTTACAAAAATATTCTTCTCCATTTGCGACCGCTTGAATAGCTTCCGCAATATTCTCTCCCGCACATTGTTTTGTCAAATAACCACTCGCTCCTAATTTCATGACTTCCTTGATAATCTTTAAGTCATCATAACTGGAAAGGATGATCACTTTGCAGGGATAGCCTTTTTTAGCAAACTCTTTTATTACTTCTATTCCGTCTTTTTTTGGCATACTAATGTCCAGAATAAGAATATTTGCTTGATTATTTGTTACTTCATCATAAAGGGTGCTTCCGTCTAAAGAGAACCCGATTACTTCAAAATTAGAGACTGTATTTAATAACGTGCGCATACCATCTATTAGTACTTGATGATCATCTGCCAGGTGTATTCGTATTTTATCTATCATGCTGTAAAAGATTACATCAAAAATAGGAAAAAAAAGCATAATAGTTTATTTAAACCGTTTTATTTATTGAATTATTCTTAGCTATAGGCACAAAAAAACCCGAATTTACATCCGGGTTTTCTTCGCATAATAAACTAATGTTATGGGTTTACCTCAATCTGTCCACAGATTTTACAAGATCTTCATCCTTTTTGATGGCTTTATTAGCTAAAACTAATAATACGATAGCAACAATAGGTAGAAACATCCCAATACCTTTCTCAGAAACAAGAACTGTTTCTCCAGATATATTTAGTGAACGATATACAAATAATCCCAATAAAATTAAATTTAAAATTATATTCAATCTGCCAATAACAAATTGATTCTGTCTTTTTTTATAGGAAACAATACTCACTACGGCAAGTGTCGTGCTTAAACCCAAAAGTATAACATAAAACTGATTTTGCACAAAAAAATATTCTTTTCCATCGTTCATAGTCCATAATGGAAATAAAAAAGGCAATATTCCGGTCACTACAAAAGCAAGAAATAAATATATCGTTTGAATTCTTTGTATCATTTGGTTAAATTTGTTTGACAAAAATATATTTTCTTTTTTGAAAATACTATTGTATCATTAAATTTTATTCGTATTATTGCAGAAGAGTACCGTAAGCACTTCATACTGCGGTCAATTCATAATAATATAGTTACTACCTATCTTTTTAGTATTATCCAATTTAATTAAACCAATAGAACATTCATGTTTGATATTTCTGCATTAAAAGAAATGAAGCTTTCTGAGCTTCAAGCTATAGCTAAAGCAGCTAAAACTATAAAGTTTAACGGTGTTAAAAAAGAAACCTTAATTGGTCAGATTTTAGAGCAGCAAACGACTAGAGTTGAGCCAATTTTAGATTTAAAAATAGAATCTGTTGTCGAAGACGATAAGCCTAAAAGAGCCCGTATCGTTCCTCTGAAAAAGGCAGCCATTCAAAAAGCAAAAGTAATTCCTACTAATAGTGAAGATACTCTAGTAGATACAGATCTTCAAGCTAAGATAGATGTTCCTTCAGAAGTGCGCTCTCAAGTTGAAGCTATGAATGAAACGAAATCACTTGACGAGTCTTCAGTGCCAGAAAAAAAAGTAGGTAAGATTATTAAGTTTAATAAATCAGCCTACGAAAAGAAAATTGCTTTAAAAAAGGATAAAGAAGAAGCAAAGGAATTAAATAAGGAAACTGAAGAGGTTGCTGCGAATGATGCTTCTGAAATGCAAGAAATAGTAGCGCCGGTAAAGAAAGCAAATCCAAATCAATTAAATAAGCAAAATCAAAACCCGAATTTTAAAAGTAAGAAAAGTAACTTTAGGGATTCTGATTTTGAATTTGATGGAATAATAGAAAGTGAAGGTGTTCTTGAAATGATGGCCGATGGCTATGGTTTCTTACGTTCTTCAGATTATAATTATTTAGCATCACCAGATGATATTTATTTATCAACATCTCAAATTAGATTATTCGGACTTAAAACCGGAGATACAGTTAAAGGCGTGGTGCGTCCTCCGAAAGAAGGAGAAAAGTTTTTTCCGTTAGTAAAAGTGTTAAAAATAAACGGACACGACCCTCAGGTTGTTCGTGATAGAGTTTCATTCGAACATTTAACACCTGTTTTTCCATCAGAAAAATTTAATTTGGCAGAAAGACAAAGTACTATTTCAACTCGAATTATTGATTTGTTTTCTCCAATAGGAAAAGGACAGCGTGGTATGATTGTCGCACAGCCAAAAACAGGTAAAACCATGTTGTTGAAAGAAATTGCTAACGCAATTGCTGCTAATCATCCAGAGGTTTATCTTATTGTTTTACTAATAGATGAACGTCCAGAAGAAGTTACAGACATGCAACGTAGTGTGCGTGGAGAAGTTATTGCTTCTACTTTTGATAGAGAACCTCAAGAACACGTTAAGATTGCTAATATAGTGCTTGAAAAAGCAAAACGATTAGTAGAATGTGGTCATGATGTAGTGATTCTTTTAGATTCTATTACGAGATTGGCTAGAGCATACAACACAGTACAACCTGCATCAGGTAAAGTATTGAGTGGGGGTGTAGATGCTAATGCACTACAAAAACCAAAACGATTCTTTGGAGCTGCCCGTAATGTTGAAAATGGGGGGTCTTTGAGTATTATTGCCACTGCATTAACGGAGACTGGTTCGAAAATGGATGAAGTTATTTTTGAAGAATTCAAAGGTACCGGTAATATGGAATTACAATTGGATAGAAAAATTGCTAATAAACGTATCTTCCCTGCAATTGACTTGACATCTTCTAGTACAAGACGTGATGATTTATTATTAGATCAAAAAACCTTACAGAGAATGTGGATCATGAGAAAATACCTTGCAGATATGAATCCTGTTGAAGCCATGAGTTTTATAAATGATCGTTTCAGACAAACTAAAAACAATGAAGAGTTTTTAATCTCGATGAACGATTAAACTAGAGAAAACAGATTAGTTTATTTTCAAACATAAAAAATCCTCGAACGTAGACAGCTACTGTTTCGAGGATTTTTGTTTTAGATTATTTTCAAATAAAAAACGCCTTCAATTTGAAGACGTTTTGTGTATATAAGTGATAGCTATTATTGTTTTGCTTCTGCTATTTCTTTTGCCGCTTTTACTTCTTTAGGTTTCAAAACTTCTTCTTTTCTTTCTAAAAGAGCCATGTAAAAACCATCAAAACCAGATTCTGAAGCCAGAATTTTTTGATCTTTAATAAAGTTGAATTCTTTACCGATATCAGTAGTTAAAAACTTAGCTATTTGCTCTTGATTTTCAGAAGGTAATATAGAACAGGTTGCATATACCAGTTTTCCTCCTGGTTTTACAATTTTAGAATAACTCTCTAAAACTTCTGACTGTATCTTACGGATATTGTCAATAAATTCAGGTTGCAATTTCCATTTAGCATCAGGGTTTCTCTTAAGAACTCCAAGTCCACTGCAAGGAGCGTCAATCAATACACGATCTGCTCTTTGATGTAACTTCTTGATTACTTTCGTGCTGTCAATGATACGATATTCAATATTAAAAGCGCCATCACGTTTTGCTCTTATTTTTAATTGCTTTAATTTACTTTCGTATAAATCCATTGCTATCAGTTGCCCTTTGTTTTCCATTAGAGCAGCAATATGTAATGTTTTTCCACCTGCACCAGCACATGTGTCTACGATGCGCATTCCCGGTTTTACATCAAGGAAAGCCGCCACAAGTTGCGAGTTAGCATCTTGAACTTCAAAGAATCCTTTCTTGAAAGCGTCTGTCATAAAAACATTTGCTCTTTCTTTAAGGACTAACGCATCAGGCTGGTCTTTTAGCAAATCAGTATCAATATCTAAGTCCATTAAGATGGCTCTTAATTCCGATTTAGTAGTTTTTAGCGTATTAACTCTCAGAATAACTTTAGCAGGTTGGTTTTGAGCTGTAATTTCTTTAGACCAAACTTTTTCACCTAATTCTTTTACTCCTAATTCGTCCATCCAATCTGGAATAGATTCTTTAATGGCTCTCACTTTTGATAATTCATCAAAGCGACCTTTTATTTTTCTTTCTGGTGTTCCTTCTAGTTGACGCCAATCAGGAATTGGATATCCTCTTAATACAGCCCATACTGAAAACATTCTCCAAATATTATCTCTGTCAAAAGGTGCCTTTACTTCTGCAATTTCAGCATATAATCTTTTCCATCGTACTACTTCATAGATGGTTTCGGCAACAAATTTTCTATCAGAGCTTCCCCAACGTTTGTCTTTTTTTAAGGCTCTTGCAACCACTTTATCTGCATACTCCCCTTCGTTAAATATTGCATTTAGGGAATCAATGGTGGTATAAACTAAATTTCTGTGTAATCTCATTTTAAATAATTGAGGTGCAAAGGTACTATTAATTGGTCGAAAGTTAAATTTTAAATAATGAATGTTGGTTTTATATTTTTTTTAAACAAAAAACACTGCTATTAGAGCAGTGTTTTTGAAAAATTTAAAAGGTAATAGTTACTTAATTCTTGTTAAACCAATATTTTCAGGAGCGTGGAGAACCATAGGGAATTGTTCTATTTTTACAGAACTACTGTCAAGTCCAAAGGCTCTTTCTTCTGACAAACTTAATTTCTTAATAAAGAAATAAGAGTTCATTATTATTTTTTCATGCCATCTTAAATCACTGTCGTTTGAAAGGAATTTTTCAGACAATACAAATTTAAAGTCACCTATTATATTGTTTTTGCTTAAAGATTCATATCGGCTGGTAATATCTACCTCTCCTTTTTTTACCATATCCCTGATTACTTCCCTGAACATCAAGTTTATTTTAGTAGGTTCTCTAAATCCTAAATTAAAGTCGACGCGATATAAATCATCCTTAATGATTTCAGTTACTTTATATTCGGTTTTATAAGGTTCTGCTAATATGTTTACATGAACAAACCAATAAATATCAGCTCTTTTTGGTCGTTTTTGCAAAATAGAATACATCACTTTTTCTTCAATCTCATCGGCTCTCCCTGCATTAGTCATGTAAACCAAGTGGGTTGCGTATTTAGGAATTGAAAGGTCAGCGCCTAACTCTGTCAATACTTTTTTATAATCTTCAATTTTTACAATTTTGGTGTAACTCTTGTTAATTTTCTTCGCTAAATACCAGATGGTCATAATTGAGATTAAAGCGAGGGCAATAATTAAGGTTACATAACCGCCTTCTGCAAATTTTGTAATATTCGCCACTAGAAAACTGAATTCGATTAATAGGTAAGTTGTGATTATGGGTATTATAATGTATAATTTCACCCTTTTCATGATTAAGTAGAAATTCAGTAAAATAGTGGTCATTATCATGCACAAGATTATGGCCAGACCGTAAGCATGTTCCATGTTTCCTGATTCTTCAAAATGCAAAACTATACCAACACACCCAAAAAACAACAACCAGTTTATTGATGGTATGTACAATTGTCCTTTAAGTTCCGTAGGGTATTTTATTTTGACTTTTGGCCAAAAATTTAATCGCATGGCTTCATTTATCAATGTAAATGAGCCACTAATAAGTGCTTGAGAGGCGATAACTGCAGCTAGTGTAGCAATTACAATTCCTATCGGTTGAAACCAGTCAGCCATTATTAGATAGAATGGATTACCATTTGGCCCTCCTAAGCTGGTCAAGGTTTCCCCTTCGTGATGTATCAAATAGGCGGCTTGTCCAAAATAATTTAATACCAATGTGATTTTTACAAAAATCCAACTGATTCGAATATTTTTTCTTCCGCAGTGTCCCATATCAGAATATAATGCTTCAGCACCTGTTGTACACAGAAATACAAACCCCAGGACAAAGAAACCATCTGGATGTATCGATAATAAATGATAGGCGTAGTAAGGGTTAAATGCTTTGAAAACTTCAGGATGTTTTGTAATTTGTATCAAACCAAGAATTCCAAGCATACTAAACCAGATAAGCATCATGGGAGCAAAAAACTTCCCTACTAATTTAGTGCCAAATTGTTGAATAGTAAACAGAACGAATAGGATTCCTATAACGATAGGAATTGTGTTTATCTGGGGGTAATAAGTTCTAATTCCTTCTACTGCAGAGGAAACAGAAATAGGTGGAGTTATGATACCATCTGCAAGTAGTGCACTACCACCAATTATGGCGGGAACGATTAACCACTTTATCTTTGTTTTTTTGACTAAAGCATATAAAGCAAAGATGCCGCCTTCTCCATGATTATCTGCACTTAAAGTAATAATTACGTACTTTATGGTAGTTTGTAAGGTAAGGGTCCAGAAAACTGCTGAAATTCCTCCTAAAACAATATCTGCACTAATAATACTTTCACCAAGTATAGCTTTCATTACATATAAAGGGGATGTTCCAATGTCGCCATATATTATTCCCAATGTAATCAATAATCCGCCTAACGATAATTTTGAATGTAAGTTTTTATGCGATGTGCTCATGTATTATTTTTAAAAAACTCGTCAAATTTACTCTTTTTAAATAAATTAGGCCTGTTTAATATAAAAAAAGAGATAAAAAAAACACGACCATTGGGTCGTGTTTAAAATCACTATACTTAACTGTTTTTAGGATCTTCTATTGTTTCCTCTGGAAGAATTATCTCTACCTGATTCAGTTCGCTGTGCAGCACTCTTTTGAGAATCTCCTCTTTGATTTTGAGTTCTTTGAGGAGCACTTTCTCGAGGAGTGTTTGCTCTGTTTTGAGAATCGTCTCTTTGCGTTTGCGCTCTTTGTGGTGCACTTTCTCTAGGTTGATTAACTCTGTTTTGAGCGTTGCTTCTTTCCGAATCATTTCTTTGTGGAGCAGATTCTCTAGAAGAATTATTTCTGTTCTTAGAATCGTTTCTTTGCGTTTCAGTTCTTTGTTGGGCATTTTCTCTTGAAGGATTTGATCTGTTTTGAGAATAGTCTCTTTGTGTTTCAGTTCTTTGTGAAGCATTTTCTCTTGAAGGCGTACTTTTGTTTTGAGAATAGTCTCTTTGATTTCCCGCTCTTTGTGGGGCACTTTCTCTCGTAGAACTAGTTCTATTTTGATTAGTGTTTCTTCGAGATTCAAGCGCTCTCGATGATTGGTTTCTATTTTGAGAATAACCCGCTTCGTTTCTTGATCCCGTAGTGCGATTACCTCTTCTTTGCTCTAATTCATAACGATTTGAAACATTTGCGTTTCTTCTTGAAAAATTATTATTAGGATATTGTCTTTCATAGCCATTAGAGCGTCTTGAATTGTAAATTACTACAGCTTGATTACTTCTTCTGTAATTCACATAATTATAGTTGTTATTAATGTTTAAGCTAACTTGGATATTATTTCGATACCTATATACTGGGAATGGATTCCAGGCATAATAGTATGACGGATAATAATTCCAATACCAATTTGAAACATAAGGTCTGTAACTATAAGACCAAAATGAAGCATAAATAATGGGAGTTCTATAATATACGGGCTCGTAGATATAGTTTGGACCATACATATATTCATTACCTACAACTTGTAGATGCACCTTATTGTATCTGTCTTTTTCGATTTCGATTGTTGCCACATCTTGGTAAACATCTCGGTCAAGTACAGATTGTATTATAACAACATGAGTTCGGTTGTCAACAGTTTCTATAACTCGTAAGTAATCTACTTCATTATCGTTATTTAAATCTAAATTTGATATTTGGAGCTCAGGGTCATTTAATTGTCTTTCAAATTCTTGTAGATTTCTTGAATCTCCAAAAATATCAGCAACGACTCTCAAATCTAAATTATCGCTAATTTCATTGTTCATCGCACTAACTCTGTTTCTATCTTGCGCTTGCACTATAAAAACTGAGGTCATCAGGCTTAATAATAATAGTTTAGTTTTCATAGTATGTGTATTTATTTCTAACAAAATTGGATATCCAATTACTGTGCCAATTAATTTTTAGTCCATTTGGTATTACTATATTAAATTGTAAATTAGCTTTAAATAAAAAGATTAAAATGAGAAATATTTTTTTAATAGCAGTATCTGTTATTTTTTTAAATTCATGTAAAACAGTAGTTTACACGAAATCAAGTGTCGATACAATTGTTTTTAAAACGGTAAAGATAGACACGCTGTTTCAAGACAATATCAGTATTAGAGCCATTACAGCTGATGGAAATATAATTTGGTATGCAGCGAATAATTCAAAATTTGGTTTTTTTGATTTAGATAAAAACGAAAAATTTGAAAGTAAAATCAATTTGGATTCGCTAAAATTAGAATTTAGAAGTATTGCTCAAACCACAAAAAATATCTTTTTGTTGAGTGTTGCTAATCCGGGTTTGCTTTATAAAGTTGCCAAGGAGGATTTAAAAACTACTTTAGTGTATCAAGAAAACAATGAAAAGGTTTTTTACGATAGCATGAAATTTTGGAATAAAAACGAAGGAATAGCAATGGGCGATCCTATAGAAGATTGTCTTTCGATTATAATAACGAGAGATGGTGGAAATTCATGGAATAAAATTTCATCAGCTAAACTGCCTAAAATTGTTGATGGAGAGGCTGCTTTTGCCGCAAGCAATACTAACATAGTGATAAAAGGAAACGATACGTGGATCGTTTCCGGAGGTAAAAAAGCCAGAGTATTCTATTCTTCTGATAAAGGGAATAGCTGGGAAGTATATAATACCCCAATCGTACAAGGAAAAGCTATGGCGGGGATTTTTACGGCCGACTTCTATGATGCTAAAAGAGGATTTATCGCAGGAGGGGATTATGAGGTACTGAATCAAAATTTCGGAAACAAAGCCATGACTGAGGATGGAGGAAAAACCTGGGAACTCATAGCTGAAAATCAAGGATTTGGATATGCTTCTTGTATACAATACATTCCGGATAGTCATGGAAAATCATTAGTAAGCGTAGGTGCATCTGGTCTTTATTACTCGTATGACAGCGGGAATACATGGAAACAACTGGCTTCTGATCCGAATTTGTTTACCATTCGATTTTTAGACAACCATACTGCAATTGCTGCTGGTAAAAATAAAATGATTCAGATTCATTTTCTAAAATAAAACCCTATTCTATGCTATGATTCATGGAGTAGGGTTTTTAGATGTTTTAACGCGATATTGTATTATTTTTTTGAACTTCTGTATTGATGCAATAATTTTCTAGTGAAACCTTCTTCAGATTTTCTAAGTTTTATAATTTTTACTGCAGGTAGTACTGCTTTTAGATCCTTGGTGAATTTTTTTCGTAATAAGAATAATTCCTCATCTGCGCTTTCAATTTGGTTAAGCAATGTACTTGCTTCTTTTTCACTCATGTCATCTAAAGCACTATCATTCATTCGGCTTTTAAAATCTCTCATTTTTTGATACCTAATATCAAATTGTTTATCATCAAACGTATTGTAGATAGGCCAAAACTTTTGGGCTTCACGAGTTGTTAAGTCTAATTCGGTAGTCAAAAAAGCCACTTTTAGTGCTTTAATTTGCTCTTTTTTGTCCTTCATTCCAGAGTGTTGTGCGTAAAAACTAAAGGAAGTCAATAAAAGAAGTATTGGGATAATTTTTTTGATGTTCATTGTTTATGATTTTTTATTATACTTTTTTACAAGAATTATTCCATTATAAGATGCTCTAAATTAGCATTGCTCACTAATATATCTTCAATAGTAGCATCTTCTAAAGCAATGGTAGTGTTGATATTATTAATTTCATCAGTCTCCAAACCATTAATTAGATCGTATTGATTTATATTGGATTGGTAACTTAAATAACTTTCCAAGGTGGCTGTGTCTATTTCTTTACTATTTACATTAACAGTACTAGTGTACAATACAGGAACAAGTAGTGCTATAATTAAAACAGCGGCAACCATCATGAATATCTTTTTATTTTTTTGAAAAAGAGAAATTACCTTTGGTTCATTTTCAGGTAATTTATGCATTAGCTTTTCTGAAAAATTTTCAAAGTAATGCTCTGGAATTTTAAATCCAGACTCAATTTTCGGCTCGTTTTCTAATTTAAATGCTTTCATAACGTGTATTGGACTTAATTTTAGACAAAAGGTTTAATTTGAGGTTACAAATGCTTCTATTTTTTTTACGGCATGATGATAGGAAGCTTTCAATGCACCCACTGAAGTACCTAATATTTCTGATATTTCTTCGTACTTTAATTCTTCAAAATATTTCATTTTAAAAACCAACTGCTGTTTTTCTGGAAGGGCGACAATCGCTTTTTGAAGCTTTATTTGGATTTCATTTCCATCAAAATAGCTGTCAGATTTAAGATTGTCAATTGTTTTATTTTGTAATGTTTCAGATGTGATTCCTCCCTTTTTTGCCTTTTGGTTTAAAAACGTAAGTGCTTCGTTTGTAGCGATGCGGTACATCCAAGAAAAGAGCTTGCTCTCTCTTTTAAAATTTTTTAAATTTTGAAAGATTTTAATAAATGTATTTTGCAAGACATCGTCAGTATCATCATGATTCAAAACAAGATTTCGAATATGATTGTACAAAGGTCTTTGATAGGTTGACAAGAGTTTTTGGAACGCTTCGTTTTGCGTTTTGGGGTTTAATAACTGTTGTATAAATTCCTCTTCTTCCTGCAAAGTTTTATTTTATTGAATTAGATAGGATTTTATGAAATAGGTTTAATCACAAACTAAAAAAAAATTAAAATTCTGATGGTTCTTCTTCATTAGTTTTATTTACAGGTGTTTTTTTTGTTTCCGCTGGTTTTACTAAAGGTTTCACAGTAGGACTTACCGCAGGTTTCGTAACAGGTTTCACAGTAGGTGTACTAATTTTTGCTGGCGCACTGGATCTGTCTGGTGTTGGTTCTGGAGTGAGAATATTCGTTTGGACTGGAGTTTGGATATACGTCTTTACGGGTATAATTTTCGGTAATAGCGGAATGTAAACTTCAGTTACCCATTTAGAAGGATCTTTTATATCAGTTTTTCCAATCGAATACGTTTCGATATGTGAAATTTTAGGATCTTTAGTTAATTGGTTTTTATTAATAAACTCCAGCGACTTTTCATATCCATTATTGATATGTGAATAGTCGCCAGTTAGAGTTGTTTCAGCCCCTTCAGATGCTTCCAGTTTTCCAGAAACGATATCACTTCCGTAACTAATGAATATTTCGTTTTTTATAGGTAGACAAATCGAAATTTTTGCCATTCCTTTTAATGTATTATAAGTATGATAAATTACAAATGCTTTACCATCTGTTGCAATATTATTCTCCTCGCAAAAAGCAACTAAAGTAGGAATTACTACTTTGGTGTTTTTATTAATTTTTGATAGTTCGCTTGTAAAAGTTTGGGCTAAATAAAAGGTTTGCGGTTTTTTCACGAGTCCTTTCACTTTTACTGAAAAGGTATTTATTTCATAATCGAGAGATTTATCTAAATTAGCTAAACTTTTTTCATAAATCGTTCCAATTACCTTATCGACTCCACCATTTAAAGCAGTGTAGACTTTAGAAAGAAAATTCATCTCTCCAGTAGTTTTCCATGTAACCTTCGTACCGCCAACGGTATCTTTAAAACTCCAAAAAACAGAGGAAGTTGTTCCATTAAAAATCATTTTTTGAGAGATACTATCGTTTTCTTTTACAAAAAGAGTTTGCATTTCACCAGCTCCGTCTTTTCCTTCCCAAGAATAGGAAGCGCCTTTACCAATAGTTAGTTCTGGATATAGCACTTTCATTTCTGGATCTTCAATAGTCCAAGAACCAAAGTTAGCCCAATTTCTATAATCATTCACGTAGTTAAAAACGGCTGATTTTGGTGAATTGATGATTTTGCTTCTTTCGATTGTGAAATCGCCTTTTTGTGTTGCAACAAAGATGGACAAAGCAACCAAACTAAGTAAAAGTAATAGAAAAATATATTTTAAAATCCGCATGATAGATTAATTGTTTTCAGCTGTAAAGTTAGAATTTTTATTAATATGTAAGACGAATCATAAAAATATTATCGAGAAGGAACTTTATATATTAAAAGAGTAGTTTTTTGAAATTTTCACTTAATTGTACTACTTGTTTGTTTCGTTTTGTTCTCGAAGCATAATAAGCACTGATTTTTATATTTTCCTCAAAGAATATGTATATTTGACAAGTTATAATTTTTTAAACTTCTAAAAATCATTAATAATGAAATTATTTAAAACCGCAGGTATTTTTCTGACTCTAGCAGTTTCGGTTGTTTGTAATGCACAAAAAGTGGAAACAACAACAGTAAAAGAGTCACAAAATGAGCCTTTCGATTATCTTGTGGAGCAATTTGCAGATATTAAAGTGTTGCGTTATCAAATTCCGGGTTGGGAAGATCTTACACTAAAAGAACAGAAATTGGTTTATTACCTTACACAAGCTGGAACTTCAGGGCGTGATATTATGTGGGATCAACATTATAAATACAACCTAAAGATCAGAACCGCATTAGAGCATATCTATCAAAATTACAAGGGTGATAAAACGACCGCAGATTGGAAAAATTTTGAAACCTATCTAAAGAGAGTTTGGTTTTCAAATGGAATTCACCACCATTATTCAAGCGATAAAATCAAACCTGATTTTTCAAAGGATTATCTTGATATTGTCTTGAAAGCCACTAATACTGAATTAGCACCTGCTATAGTTGCCGTTATTTTTAATGATGCAGATGCTAAAAGAGTTAATCTAGATGAATCAAAAGGGTTATTAGAAGGTTCGGCTATTAATTTTTATGATAAAGGAATCTCACTAAAAGAAGCAGAAAATTTTTATGCTAAAAAAGTGAGTCCAGATCCAACTAAACCTTATTCTTATGGATTAAATTCTAAATTAGTTCGCAATTCTAAAGGACAATTGGAAGAAAAAATATGGAAATCTGACGGAATGTACAGTGATGCAATCAAAAAGATTATCTTTTGGTTGGAAAAAGCAAAAAGTGTAGCTGAAAACAAAAAACAAGGAGATGCTTTAGGTCTATTAATCAAGTACTACAAAACGGGTAGTTTAAAAATTTGGGACGATTATAATATTGCCTGGTTATCAGCTACCGAAGGGAATATTGATTATATCAATGGATTCATTGAGGTGTATAATGATCCTTTAGGATACAGAGGTTCTTATGAAGGGATTGTACAAATTAAGGATTTTGATATGTCCAAAAAAATGGAAAAAGTTGCTAAAAATGCACAGTGGTTTGAAGACAATTCTCCCTTAATGGAACAACATAAAAAGAAAAATGTGGTTGGGGTTTCTTATAAAACAGTGATCGTAGCAGGAGAATCTGGAGACGCTTCACCAAGTACACCGATTGGAGTAAACCTTCCAAATGCGGACTGGATTCGTGCAGAGCATGGTTCTAAATCAGTTTCTTTAGGAAATATTATTGATGCTTATTCTAAAGCTGCCGGAAAAGGAAAATTAGAAGAATTTGCAAATGATGAAGAGGAAATCGCTTTGGCCAGAAAATATGGAGAAATTGGGGATAAATTGCATACCGCATTACACGAAGTGGTAGGGCATGCTTCAGGACAAATTAATCCTGGTGTAGGAACTCCTCGTGAAACTTTAAAAAGTTATGCTTCAACTCTAGAAGAGGGAAGAGCTGACTTAGTGGGGTTGTTTTATTTGTACGATGCTAAAATTCAAGAATTAGGTTTGGTTGACGATTGGAAAAAAACCGGAATGGAGTCTTATGACAGTTACATAAGAAATGGTTTAATGACTCAATTAGTGCGTTTAGACTTAGGTGCAGATATTGAAGAGTCCCACATGAGAAATCGCCAATGGGTTAGTGCTTGGGCATTCGAAAAAGGAAAGAATGACAATGTAATTGAAAAAATTACCCGTGATGGAAAAACGTATTTCAATATTACAGATTATGAGAAGTTGCATGATTTGTTCGGACAATTATTACGCGAGGTGCAACGTATAAAATCAGAAGGAGATTATACTGCGGGTAAGGATTTAGTTGAAAATTACGGTGTAAAAGTAGACCAAAAGATACATGCGGAAGTATTGGAACGTAACAAAAAGTTTCCTTCAGCTCCTTATAGTGGTTTTGTAAATCCAGTATTGGTTCCTAATTTAGATTCAAAAGGAAATATTATTTCTATTGAAGTAAAACAACCAAAAACTTTTGCAGAACAAATGTTGAACTATTCTAAAGATTTTGGCTTTTTACCGCATGAAAATTAGAATTAATTGAATATAAAAAATGCCCACTGAGAAGCGGGCATTTTTTGTTTTAATAAGTGAGTTTAGCGTTTAAAATAAACTTTTATTACAAATAGAATCCCAATAAAAACGAGGAAACCTATTAATATCTTGTAATTTCCTTTGTAAAATTCTTTATGAATTTTTATATCTTTCCGGTAAGCAAAAATCATTGCAATAACAAAAGCAACAAAAAAGCAGACTGCGAATATCAATTGTTCTTTACTAAACATAGTATAAATTATTTTTGGCAAATTTAGTCAATTGTTTAAGATTAGTTGCTAATTTGCAATCTCATTTAATCATTTATTATTATGCAAAAGCAAATCGACTCAGTCAAAGAATTTCATACCGCATTTAAAATAGGGCATAGTGAAACTCCAATTGCCAATTTAGGAGAGAGTAAGAACACGCTACGGTATCATTTAATGAAGGAAGAAAATGAAGAATACCTAGAGGCGGTTCAAAATAACGATTTAGTTGAGATAGCCGATGCTTTGGGCGATATGATGTATATCCTTTGTGGGACCATAATTGAACATGGATTACAGCATAAAATAGAAGCTGTTTTCGATGAAATTCAACGCAGTAATATGAGTAAATTAGATGAGTCAGGCAATCCCATCTATCGTGAGGACGGAAAAGTAATGAAAGGGCCTAATTATTTTAAACCCGATTTTTCCAAAATATTGTGTGAGTAACGACGTTCAGATTACCATTTTATAGCGGCTAATTCTACAGTTTACACAAAGTGTTTTTCAATACACTAAAAAAAATAAAAAAGCGATTCCCAAATTTGGAAATCGCTTTTTTATTTAAGACAGTACCCGCTAAAGTATCGGGACTGAAATCTATACTTTTACAGTCCAACCAAATGTATCTTCAGCTAGTTTGTGTTGTATGTTCGTTAATCTATCTTTCAATTGTGTTGCATATGAATTTTCAATTTTTGGTAATTCATAATATACATCTTGATAAGAGAATCCTATAATAGGATTAACTACGGCAGCAGTACCAGCACCAAATATTTCTTTTAGCGCACCATTTTTCGATGCTTCAACAAGTTCTGAAACTAAAACAGGGCGAACTTCAACAGCAATACCTTCTTTTTTAGCCATATCAATCAGACTTTTTCTAGTAATACCATCTAGGATTCTTTCACTTGTAGGGGCAGTAAATAAAGTGTCATTTATTCTGAAAAACACATTCATTGTACCTGCTTCTTCTAGTTTTGTGTGTGTTGCATCATCAGTCCAAATTACCTGTTGGAAACCTGCGGCATTTGCTAGGCTAGTTGGGTAAAATTGTGCAGCATAATTACCTGCAGCTTTCGCAGCTCCAATTCCACCATTTGCTGCTCTACTGAAATGCTCTGCAATCAATACTTTTACTTCTCCTGAATAATAAGATTTTGCTGGAGATAGGATAATCATAAATTTGTAATCATCAGAAGGGTTTGCAATAACTCCTTTACCAGTAGCTATCATAAAGGGTCTGATGTATAATGTATTTCCTTTTCCTTTTTTTATCCAAGCTTTATCTAGTTTTAGTAATTCATTTAGACCATCCATGAAGACATCCTCAGGAACTTCTGGCATTGCCATTCGTACCGCTGAATTATTGAATCGTTTGTAGTTTTCATCAGGTCTAAAAAGCCAAACGTCATCACTTTCATCTTTATAAGCTTTCATCCCTTCAAAAATGGCTTGACCATAATGAAAAACTCTAGCTGAAGGATCTAACAAAAATGGCGCATAAGGTTTAATGACCGGTTTTTGCCATTCTCCATTTTTAAAGTCACATTCGAGCATATGATCA
Source organism: Flavobacterium sp. DW-iso2 (assembly GCF_058725285.1). NCBI lineage: Bacteria > Pseudomonadati > Bacteroidota > Flavobacteriia > Flavobacteriales > Flavobacteriaceae > Flavobacterium > Flavobacterium sp. DW-iso2. Next base: position 232,422 of record NZ_JBZXDY010000001.1, read on the forward strand.
GTAAATACCGATCCAAAGCTTAAATTTTCAAAATCTACTTCATTAATTTTTGAAGTCGCTGCTTTGATGATATCAATTTTGTTAGTGTGAGTTGTGCTCATAATATTATGTTTTTTTTATTTTAGTGTTGTAAATAATGTAATCAGTTAGTTAGAACATATTTTTTATGCGAATTAAACTTTAATTCATGCAAAATTAAATAAAAATCAACGAAATTCTTATGAAAACGTCATTAATTATAGCTTTTAATTGTGATTTATTTACAGTTATTAAAATCAAATAAAAAGCTTGGCTTTTCTGTCGAATTTACAATAAATGGGGTTTTTTGAGCGTACTATAACGGATTTTATTAAATTTGACGAAATACAAGAAGTATAAAATTAGTAATGCCTCCAAAAACAGTATTTTGAAAAGAGAAATTATACAGACGCTTGATGGTTCAACGACCATACAAATTAAGGAATGGGATGAATGCTATCATTCTAAGCACGGTGCGATACAGGAAGCCCAACATGTTTTTATAAAAAACGGACTTTCATTATTTCAAAACAAACAAATTTCAATTTTAGAAATTGGTTTCGGTACTGGGTTGAATGCCTTTATTACCTTTTTGGAAGGGAAGAAAATGAATCAATCAATCGATTATGTAGGAGTAGAAGCCTATCCTATAGCTGCAGACGAACTGGCTGCTATGAATTATGTTGAAGAATTAAATGCCACGGATGACAAAGATGTTTTTGAAAAAATGCATCAATGCAATTGGGGAGACAAGGAAATTTTTGGAAATGATTTTTCATTAACCAAAAGGAAACAGTTATTTGAAGAAATTGATGATGTGGAGCGATTCGATCTAATTTATTTTGATGCTTTTGGCTATCGTGTACAGCCAGATTTGTGGAGCACTGCCATATTCAAAAAAATGTTCGATGCGCTTAAAGACAATGGGGTCTTGGTTACTTATGCGGCACGCGGTGTGGTGAAAAGGAGTATGATTGAAGTGGGTTTTACAGTAGAAAAACTGGCAGGACCTCCAGGTAAAAGAGAAATGTTTCGTGCAAGAAAGTTGGCATGATTTTGAATTGAATTGAAGTTTTATTTTTATAATTTTTTCAGCAGGTTGAAATAATAATCAAAATTACACGTTAAATTTACAAGCAATAAATATAAAAAATGTATTTTTACATTAAGTTAAAAACTTTAATTTAACCATAAATTCTTAATTTATTATGTCTAAAATCATGTTTGATTACACAAAATCAATATTAGAAAGAGTGAGTTTCGACCCGATACTTTTTTGCAAAGAGTTGGAAAAAGCTATTAAAACATTGTTACCCTACGAGATGGAACAATTACGAGAATGGTTATTTAATTTTATAATCGAAAAACCAGAATTACAGCAATGTGTATTAAGAGTAAACCTATAAATTTTAAAAAAAAGAATCTGTACAAGGTTCTTTTTTTTTGTTTTATAACGTAAATAGTATACTACAATCACTATTTTAAGTAAAAAAATATATAGTAGGAAACTTAGTAAGTGATATAAAAAAAAGTGTATTTAATCGATTTTTAGCGCACTTTATCTGTTTTTTTTATCTATAATCAATGCCATTAATCGATATATTTACAATTCCTTTTAATGAGATAATTTTTAAACCCTATTGTTATGTCTAGAATGATTTATGATTACACAAAAGAGGTACTTGAACGAGTGAGCTTTAACCCCGAGCTTTTTATTAAAGAGCTTAAAAAAGCAATTAGAAATTTATTGCCATACGAAATAGACCATTTAAGGAAATGGCTTTTATTCTTCACGAATGAAAAGCCAGAATTAAAAGAGTGTCTTTCTGTTATTGAATAGAGAATAAAAAAAAGGAACATTTTGAAATGTTCCTTTTTTTTATTTACTTTTTAGAGGGCTCACAATTTGCACATTTTGAAAAACAATAGCCCCTTTTATTACTCCGGCGATAGTAGTTCGCAGTGCGTCAATTATATGCATTTTCAATTCGCTTTTGGGGAAAATTAAGCTTACTTCGCGAGCTGGCTTAGGTTCTGCAAAATGGCGTAGTTTGACTTTGTCTGATTCTTTTAAATCTAAAGTATGCAAATAGGGAAGGAGCGTTGTTCCTAAACCTTCATCGGCTAGCTTTATTAAAGTTTCAAAACTTCCGCTTTCTATTTGAAAATGGCTAAATTCATTTTTTGGATTGTTTTTACATAAATTTAATATACCATCTCTGAAACAGTGACCATCTTGGAGCAAAAGGATTTCATCTAGATTTAAATCTGAAATAGTGATTTCTTCTTTTTTAAATTGCTGATGGCTTTCAGGAATGTAGGCGACAAAAGGTTCAAAATATAAAACTATTTCCTTGATTTTGTCCTCCAGCAGAGGAGTGGCTGCAATAGCAGCATCGAGATGACCATTATTTAGTTTAGTGATAATCTCCTCTGTATTTAACTCTTCTATTATCAGTTTAACTTTTGGATATTTCTTTATAAAATTATTTAAAAACATGGGAAGTAGTGTAGGCATAATTGTAGGGATTATTCCTAACCTGAATTCACCTCCCACAAATCCTTTTTGTTGCTCTACAATATCTTGGATTCGATCCGCTTCATTGACAATGTTCTTGGCTTGATTTACAATTTTTTGGCCAATATCAGTAAGCTGAATCGGTTTTTTAGAGCGATCAAATATTAAGATGCTTAATTCCTCTTCAATTTTTTGAATTTGCATACTTAATGTAGGTTGCGTGACAAAACATTTTTCTGCAGCTAAAGTGAAATTTTTATGTTCAGCAACAGCTAAAACATATTTTAATTGAGTGATTGTCATTTTTGATAGTATTTTACGATACAAATATAAAAACAATCAATTTAATTTATAGTGTGTTTTGTGCTTTTATTGGTTACTTTGTTGAAAATAACAACATGAAAACAAATATTTTAGGTCTACCAGTAAAAGAAACGGAAGAGATAGTAAGTGAACTAAATTCATTATTATCCAATTATCAAGTTTATTATCAGAACTTAAGAGGGATTCATTGGAATATCCGAGGAAAACGTTTTTTTGATTTGCATGTGAAATTTGAAGAATTGTACAATGATTCACAACTTAAGATTGATATGATAGCCGAACGTGTTTTAACATTAGGAGGCACTCCATTGCATACATTTGAGGATTATATTAAGCACAATAAAATAGTAGTTGGGAAAAATATTTCAAATGATGAAAAAGCAGTAAGTTTGATTGTTAGCTCATTGTCTCATCTGCTAGTGATAGAAAGACAGATTTTGAATAAATCAGCGGCGGTTAATGATGAAGGGTCGAACGCCATGATGAGTGACTTCATTGCGGAGCAAGAGAAAACAATATGGATGATGCAGGCTTGGTTAGAAGAATAAAGGAAGTCTTATTTCAGCTAGAATAATAAAAAGCCAGAATAGTACATAAGTACTATTCTGGTTTTTTATTAATGTTAAATTTTTACAAATTTTTTTTCAATAGTCGCTAATTGGTAAGTTAAATTATACTTTTACATTAATTAAATTTATAGGTTATATTAATGAAATTTATAGCTCGCATATTTTTATTTTTATTTATAGCTTTTCTATCAACGCCTGCCATAGTGACGATGATAGAGAAATCATGCGATACCTCTGTTTTTTTTAATGTGTCCGAAGAAGAACATGCTCAAAAAGAGATTAAGGTTTTTGCTTATTATACTGATATAGAACTTGGATTCTTATTAGGAAAGCACAACAAATCAAGTCTCATCCACTCTGAAAATCTCTCTAAACACGATAGGATTTCGGCCACTATATTTTCCCCTCCGCCTAACTTAACTTAATACTTTCGATTATATTTAAAAAAATTAACTGTCGCATTTATAAAAGTTATGGACAGTTTACTTATAAATTATTCTAGTATTATGACAAAAAAAATTAATCTTTTTGCCAACCTTAAATCTGATTTTGCATCTGGTTTAGTAGTTTTTTTGGTGGCGCTCCCCTTGTGTTTAGGGATAGCAATGGCCTCTGGTGCACCTTTATTTTCAGGAATCATCTCAGGAGTTATTGGAGGGATTGTAGTTGGTTTTTTGAGTAAGTCACATATTAGTGTTTCGGGGCCAGCAGCTGGTTTAACAGCAATTATTTTAACAGCAATTACGGATTTAGGTGCTTTTGATATCTTTTTAACAGCCGTTTTTATCTCGGGACTTATTCAGCTTGCTTTAGGGTTTATCAAAGCAGGGAGTATTTCAAATTATTTCCCCACCAATGTAATTGAAGGAATGCTTGCGGGTATTGGTATTATTATTATTCTAAAACAATTGCCGCATGCTTTTGGATATGATGCTGATTTTGAAGGAGATCAGTCTTTTGTTCAGAGAAATGGAGACAACTCATTCTCTTCTTTGTTCGAAGTTTTTAATCATGTTCAATTGGGTGCTATTATGATAACGGTAGTGTCATTAATTATATTGATTTCTTGGGATAAGGTTCCATTTTTAAAGAAATTAAAATTAGTCCCTGGTGCATTAATAGCAGTAATTTCGGGGATTGTATTGAATGAAATATTTATTAGTTCAGGTAGTTCTTTGGCTATTTCAAGTGAACATTTGGTTTCATTGCCAGTACCCACTTCTTTTGATGAATTAAAAGCGATTGTTGTGATACCTAATTTTTCAGGGTTTTTGAATCCAAAAGTTTGGGTCGTAGGACTAACAATTGCAATTGTCGCCTCGATTGAAACACTGTTATGCATCGAAGCTGCTGATAGAATGGATGTTCAAAAAAGATATACAGACACAAATGTTGAATTAAAAGCACAGGGTATAGGTAATATTTTAAGTTCGCTTATTGGCGGTTTACCCATGACATCTGTAGTGGTGCGCTCGTCGGCAAATAATAATGCAGGTGCTAAATCAAAGATGTCAGCGATTATTCATGGTATACTTTTATTAATAAGTGTGTTAGTTATACCTGTTGTTTTAAATAAAATCCCATTAGCAACATTAGCGACAATATTAATTTTAGTCGGATATAAACTAGCTAAACCAGCAACTTTTAAGCACTTTTGGGAAAAAGGAAAATATCAATTTATTCCTTTTGTCGCCACCCTAGTTGCGGTAGTAACAACTGATTTGCTTAAAGGAGTATTTTTAGGTATTATAATTAGTATTATTTTTATACTTAAAGGGAACTTAAAAAGAGCTTATAGTTTTAAGAAGGAAGAGTATGTTGACGGTGATATCATTCATATCGATCTAGCGCAAGAAGTATCTTTTTTAAATAAAGCTGCAATAAAAGCTACTTTAAACGATATCCCAGAGAATTCTAAAGTGATAATAAATGCCCACGATACGGTTTATATAGCTCATGACATCTTAGATTTGATTAGAGAGTTTAAAGAAACTAGAGCTGTCGATGAAAAGATTTCCGTAAAGTTAAAAGGATTTAAAAAAGCTTATGATCTAGTTAATAGTCCTGAGGTTGCTAATCATGTTTCCTTTGAGCATTATTATGATGTTGCCAAAAGAGTTATGGTTAAAAAAGAAATCGTAAAGTAAATTTTTTACGAATAGTTAGAAAAAAGAAATAGTCAATGTAATTCAAACCGGAAAAATTAGTTTCTTTACTACGTTATAAAGGTTTGAAACGAACTTAAGAATTTATAAAAGAAAATAAAATGAGTGATTTTTATAAAAAAATATTAGAGAACAATAAAGAGTGGGTTGAAAAAGCATTAGCTATAGACCCAAATTATTTTGAAGATTTAGCCAAAGGGCAAACACCACCATTATTGTGGATTGGTTGTTCAGACAGTCGTGTTCCTGCAAATGAAATTATTGGTGCTAAGCCAGGTGAGGTCTTTGTTCACAGAAATATCGCCAATATGGTAGTCCATTCAGATATGAACATGTTAAGTGTTTTAGATTATGCAGTTAATGTCTTAAAGGTAAAACATGTAATCGTATGTGGTCATTACGGATGTGGAGGAGTTAAAGCAGCTATGAGCAATCAGTCCATTGGTATTATCGATAACTGGATTCGTCATATTAAAGATGTTTACCGTCTGCATAACATCTATCTAGATTCTATTGAGGATGATACGGAACGGTTTAATACTTTTGTCGAGATCAATGCTAAAGAGCAGGTTTTTGATTTGTCTAAAACCTCAATCGTGCAGGCGGCATGGAAAAACGGACAAGATTTAAGTATTCACGGTTGGGTTTACGGTTTAAATTCAGGTTTTGTGACTGACTTAAAGGTTAATATTAGTTCCAACAAAGATTTGGACGAAGTTTTTCAATTACAGTTTTAAAAAAAAAATCGCCATATGGCGATTTTTTTTTAGTCTATATCTAAATTTTCATTGAAGGCCGACGGCAGTAATTTTGGAATAAATTTAATCAGGATAGGCAATAGCAAGCTACCACCAGGGAGTAAAAATATAGTTAGTGACGGAATGGTTTTACAAATTTCCAACAGCTGCTTTTTTACTTTTTTCTTTTCTTTTTCATCCAAATCTCTCCTTGTGGAAATTCCTAAAAGTATCATCAAATCTCTACTTTGAACAATTTCTTTGACCAGCCTGTTTTTATTTCTTGTAATCAATGTGATGACGCTTTGAGTCGTTTGATCATAAAAATGCTTAACAGGATTCGAATAGTTGAAATAAGGAATTTCACTTTTATGTTTTGTGATAAAAACATCAGTGTTATTGATACTCTCCATTACAAACGCGTCAGGAACTGCAATTAGTTCTGCTAATTTATGTAAAAAATAAGCTTCTTCATTTTCAAGATTTCCATCGCTCCAAAGTGCCATTCCTGCCATATCAATTAGATAATATTTTTCTAATTCAGACTCAAAATAGGTCAGATTAAGTTCTTCCAAATTTTGGACACTTACTTTTGAGAATTTACTATAGCGCACTGAGGCTTCAAACAACTTAATTAATAAATCGTCGTATTTAGATTTATTGGATTTAGTTTTCAAAGAAAGAGAAACAATGCTAATAACTGCTTCCTCTATCTTTTTTAGGTATTTTTCTGGAATTGCACCATGAATTAAATATTGGCGAAAAGCCAAAACATCGATAAAAAGTAAAGCGTTAGTTACAATATGAGAAAAGTTTTTACTGATGATGTCAAAGTTAGTTTGAACTCGATCATCAATTATTTTTTCTAAATTTAAGGAAGGTGGACTGTCAGGTAATATTTTTTTCAACAAATTATACCCTTGAGGAGTCATTTCATTATAAAACTCTAAAGCTTTAGACAGGAAATTATCAGGATTATTATCACGGGTAGTTAATCCATAAATAGCATAAAGTGTATTTAACAGGGCGACTTTTGGGATTTCATTTTGAACCCAACCTTTCGTTATTATAGGGACGGTCGTTTCAAATGAGACAATGTGACCGTATATGAATCCTGTTTTTCTAATATTGGTGTAAAACAAATCAGGACTGAGGTAAACAATTTGTTCCTTGGTTTTTTGTTTTGTAAAATACTTATCTATCCAACCGGATGCTGAAGGGTTAATCATTGTGTGATTTTAATAGTACAAAGCTATGTTATTTTATGGTTCTGTAACTATATTAAAATAGGCATGCAGCTATTTTAATATAGCTGCATGCGCATCTTTGTTATTAATTACTTGATAATTGCTGAACAGGCTACTCTTGCTCCGGCATCACCGGAAGGTTGAGAAATAAAATCGTCAGTTCCTTCATGTACAATCAATCCTTTTCCTAGAATATCTTTTGTAGGATCTCCTGAACCGATATTCCATTCATCAGTAGTCAATGTTATGGTTCCATTACCTTTAGCATCAGCGGTAAAGTTTCCTATGTCTCCTTTATGGTATTCACCAACACCCCATTTCCCGTGTTTCTTAAAAGTAGGATTCCAATGTCCTCCAGCGGAACTTCCATCTGCAGCAGAACAATCTGATTTTTCATGGATATGAATGGCATGAATTCCCGGTTTTAATCCTGCTAATTTTGCAACGAAAGTCACTTTGCCATTTTTCTCAATAAAAGTGGCTGTACCCGAAACATTACTGTTACTTTTTGCTTCAAAAGCAATTACCAATTTTTTAGAATCACTTGAGCCACTATTTGTTTTACAACCAATAAGAACGGCAATTATTAAGCCGATTGAAAATATTATTTTTTTCATGATAGTATATGTTTTAAAAATATTATATAAAATTACGTATAAAATTATGATCCGTAAATTAAATTAATATTAAATTTTTTATTTGGATTATCTTACAAATTAAATAAATGCATAAATGATTGCTTTTATTCAAGAATTAGAATAGAATATTTGAATAGTTTTCACTCACAATAATAGACTTATTAAAATATAAATGTCTCTTTTTAGCAATGTACACGTTTTTTTAATAGTCACGAGACTCTTTTTTGGCCAAGTAGTCTTCCAAATAAGTTTTTGGAATACATTGTTAACGGTTTATAATGAACTTTTTAATATAAAAATTGAAAATTGCTCACTAATTTCTTTTTATAGTTGTGTTATTCTCTGTTATTATTTCCATTGTGTATTTTTAAGTGGTAACGGCTCTTTTTTCACTAGATTTGCACTCCAATATTTTGCTTTTAAAAGACTGTTTTTATTAAACAGGTTGACACTGATTAGAGATCCTTAATCATTTACTCATTTAAAGTTTTTTATATATCCTCTAAGGCATTATGTCCTCAGTTTTTACTGTGCTTTTGTAATATAATTCTATTACAAAAGTATCAAGGTTAGTATTTAACCTTGTTTTAATGGCCATCGTACATTAAGTTATGCTTAATGAATTTTACAGAAGCTTATACGTTTTATGCTGTTATTCTAATATGGAATACATAAGGCGATTATTTTTAATACTATAGACAATAATTGTTTATAGTTAACCCTATTTATGAATTATGAATAAATTATTACATTTTTTAGAACAGAAATATAATTTTAAAACAGACTTTACGAGGTCTGTAGCTTTACCAAGTTTAACTATAATTATAGCCATATCTATATTTTGTGGTTTTTTTCCAACTGAAGCCGAAGAATTCTTTAATCAAGTTAAGGCTGTTATTTTTAAAAATTTAGGTTGGTTGTATGTTTTGATAGTTACCGTTTTTGTACTGTTTCTTATAGGTGTAGCCATTAGTAAATTTGGCAAAATTAAATTAGGCGCAGATGATACTAAACCCGAGTATTCCTTCTTCTCTTGGGTTGCGATGCTTTTTGCAGCAGGAATGGGGATTGGTTTGATGTATTTTGGTGTAGCCGAAACGATGGCTCACTATGCTAATCCAGCGATTAGTAATCTTGATGAAAGTTTAAGAGCTAAAGAAGCACAACTGTATACCTTTTTCCATTGGGGATTTCATGCTTGGTCCATATATGGAGTGGTGGGTCTTTCCATGGCTTATTTTGCATACCGTCATAACTTGCCCTTGGCGATTAGAAGTGGTTTTTATCCTATGTTGAAAGATAAGATTCACGGTAGATTTGGAAATATTGTTGATGTTTTTGCTTTATGCAGTACTTTTTTTGGTATTGCTACGACCTTAGGTTTTGGAGTACTTCAATTAAGCGCAGGACTTCAAAGTTTGGGAGTTATTCCAAATACTAATTTTAAGTACCAAGTTGGTATTGTTGTTATAGTGATGGTTATTGCTATTATATCGGCTACTAGTGGTTTAGGGAAAGGGGTGAAGAAGTTAAGTGAAATAAACATTATAATGGCTACTTTATTAATGCTTTTTGTTTTAATAGCTGGACCAACGATTTATATATTAAGTACGCTAACAGAAGGAATAGGTCACTACGTTAGTAATTTTATGTCGCTTACATTCAATACATATGCCTTTGAGAAAGACAGTCAGGAATGGTTCTCTAATTGGACAATTCTATACTGGGCTTGGTGGATATCATGGGCTCCTTATGTAGGTTTATTTATTGCAAAAATCTCAAAAGGACGTACGATACGTGAATTTATATTAGCTGTTTTATTTATTCCAGCACTTTTTAATTTTGTTTGGATGACTATTTTTGGAAGTAGTGCGATATGGATTGATGAATTTGTTGCGCATGGTGCTTTGAGTGAGTTTGCAAATAATTCAGATACCTTGTTGTTTAATTTTTTCAGTTACTTTCCACTGACAAGTTTGCTTAATGTTTTATCGATTGCAATTATTTGTGTTTTCTTTATTACATCTGCTGATTCAGGGATTTTCATAATGAATGGAATTTCTTCTAAAGGAGCGGCTAATTCACCAAAATGGCAAAATGCTTTTTGGGGTGGGTTACTTACTATCGTTTCGTTGAGTTTATTGAGTTCAGGAGGTTTAGCCTCTTTGCAAACCATGACATTGGTAACTGCTTTACCGTTTGGTATTATCATGTTATTGTTGTGTGTTAATTTGTGGAAGGCTTTAATGGCAGATAATGAGTATAGTACTAGTAAGTATTCTCATGGAAGTTTAAATTGGAATGATTACCATTGGAAAGTTCGATTGGAAAAAATACTTACTTATTCACAAAAGAAAGATATAAAGAAATTTTTGAATGAAACCGTTCGGGTTTCATTTGAGGAATTGGTAAAAGAATTGGAGAAAAATAAAATTGAAGCTGGTATTCTCTACAATACAACTCCAAATAATTCTATTGAATTGGTAATCAAACACGATCAGTTGCGTAATTTTATTTATGGTGTTATGGCACAGCCCCAAACAATTTCGGAAACCTTAATTAATGAACAAAACACACCTAACATTGACTCAGATACTGTCTTTTTACCTATTTCTTATTTTGGAGATCACCGTATGGGCTATGATATTCAATATTTGAGTAAGGATGAAATTATATCAGATGTACTAAGAGAATATCAGCGTTTCTTAACCTTAGGGTCTGATGGCATGCATGATTTATTGATGAAACCCAATTGATTAAAACACAAAGTGTATAAGTAGCAAAAACCGCAATCATCAATGATGATTGCGGTTTTTTTAAACAAACAAATTTAACTAAAAACTATCTTAATGCTTAGAAGCAATATTCATTTTCTGCTACTAATTTAGATGTAATAGTTTCTCTTAATGCAACAATATTTGGCATATTAGCGTATTTAGTGAAACGTCTTAAACCCATAAGCATCATGCGTTGTTCATCCCCTTCTACGAATGAAATAACACTTTCTTTCCCTTTTTGTGTAACGATATCTACTGCTTGGTACAAGTATAATTTTGCCATTGCAATTTGCTCTTGTACTTTGTCTTCACCTTCTTTTTTAGCTAATTTCTCAGTTCTAAGGATAGTACTTTCTGCCATGTAAATTTCGATTAACATATCTGAAGCAGCCATTAAAATTTGTTGGTGAGAGTCTAATTCAGTTCCGAATTTTTGAACTGCACTACCAGCAACCATTAAGAAAGCTTTTTTCAATTTAACGATCATTTCTTTTTCTTCAGCAAATAACTGTGAGTAATCTGGAGTTTCAAAAGAAGGAATGCCCATTAATTCCTCACCTACTTTTGTAGCAGGACCTAATAAATCAACATGACCTTTCATTGCTTTTTTAATCAACATTCCTACAGATAACATTCTGTTGATTTCGTTAGTACCTTCATAGATACGAGCGATACGAGCATCTCTCCAAGCACTTTCCATTGGAGTATCTTCAGAGAATCCCATTCCTCCATAAATTTGGATACCTTCATCAGCACAGCTTTGTACATCTTCAGAAACAGCCACTTTTAAGATGGAACATTCAATAGCGTATTCTTCAACACCTTTCAATTCAGCTTCTTGATGAGAACATCCTTCTGCTTCGCGAGCCGTGATTCTATCTTCAATATTTTTTGCAGCTCTGTAAGAAGCACTTTCATCTGCATAACAGTTCGTAGCCATTTCTGCTAATTTAGAACGGATAGCACCAAATTCTGCAATAGGAGTTTTAAATTGTACTCTTTCGTTTGCATATTTCACTGAATTGGAAATTACTCTTCTTTGTGCATCTAGACATGCTGCTGCCAGTTTAATACGGCCCACATTCAAAGCGTTCATCGCTATTTTGAAGCCATTTCCTCTATCAGAAAGCATGTTTTCAACAGGAACTTTTGTTTCATTAAAGAATACCTGACGAGTAGAAGAAGCACGAATACCTAATTTGTGTTCCTCTTCACCCATTGAAATTCCGTTGTCATCAGAGTTTTCTAAGATAAAACCAGTGATGTTTTTATCATCTCCAATACGTGCAAAAACGATAAACAAAGAACAGAAACCTGCATTAGAGATCCACATTTTTTGTCCAGTGATCGAATAATATTTTCCGTCTTCTGATAAAACTGCTTTAGTTTTTCCTGAATTAGCATCAGATCCTGCGCCTGGTTCAGTCAAACAATATGCACCAAACCACTCACCTGAAGCTAATTTAGGAACATATTTTTGTTTTTGTTCTTCAGTACCATATAAAGTAATTGGCATAGTACCAATTCCTGTATGTGCTCCAAAAGCAGTTGAAAAAGATCCCGTAGCACCAGAAATGTAATCACAAACTAACATTGTTGATACAAATCCCATTCCTAATCCACCGTAAGCTTCAGGAACAGCAACTCCTAAAAGACCTAAATCTCCGGCTTTTTTCATGCACTCTTCTGTGTAAGCATAATCCTTTTTCTCAAAACGATCTTTGTGTGCCCATAATTCTTTGTCTACGAACTCTTTTACAGAGTCACGCATCATTAATTGTTCTTCCGAAAAATCCTCAGGAGTGAAGATGTCTTCGCACTTAGTTTCTTTTACGATGAATTGTCCACCTCTAGTTACGTCGCTCATTTTTTGTTATTTTAAAAGATAATTTTTATTTTTTTTATAATCTAAATTCCTCCTTCGTTGGAAAGACAAAAGGAGTGGAATTACTGTCTACATCAATTCGTAAACCCCAGCACTTCCTTGACCTGTTCCTACACACATGCTAACAATACCGTATTTGTCACCACGACGTTTCATTTCGTCAAATAATTGAACTGACAATTTAGCTCCAGTACATCCCAGTGGGTGTCCCATTGCTATTGCACCACCATTAACGTTCACGATATCTGGATTTAATCCTAATTCACGGATAACCGCAAGTGACTGTGAGGCAAAAGCTTCGTTTAATTCAATTAAACCGATATCATTTAGAGATAATCCAGCTTGTTTCAACACTTTTGGTATCGCTTTTACAGGTCCTATTCCCATTATTCTAGGTTCAACTCCTGCAGAAGCAAAGTTTACTAATCTTGCGATAGGTTCAAGATTAAGTTCTTTTACCATTTCTTCACTCATAACAAGTACAAAAGCAGCACCATCACTCATTTGTGAGGAGTTACCAGCTGTTACACTTCCACCAGCTTCAAAAACAGGTCTTAAACTAGCCAAACCTTCAATTGTCGTGCCAGCTCTAGGTCCTTCATCTTTGTTTACTATGTAAGATTTAGTTTCTTTTTTGCCATTTTCATTGATAAACGTTTGCTCTACTGTAATAGGAACAATTTGCTTATCAAATTTACCTTCTGCTTGTGCTTTCAAAGCTTTCATTTGCGAGTTATAAGCAAACTCATCTTGGTCTTCTCTGGAAACCTTAAATTGCTGTGCAACTGCTTCGGCTGTTAGACCCATTCCCCAGTAGTAGTCTTCGTTTCCTGCTTTTGCAACAGCATAATCCGGAGTTGGCTTGTAACCTCCCATCGGAATAAAACTCATGCTTTCAGCACCACCAGCAATAATACAATGTGCCATTCCTGACTGTATTTTAGCTGTAGCCATTCCTATTGTTTCTAATCCAGATGCACAGTATCTGTTTACAGTTACTCCAGGAACATCTTCGATTTTTAATCCCATCAAAGAGATTAAACGTCCCACATTAAGTCCTTGTTCTGCCTCAGGCATGGCATTTCCTACCATAACATCATCAATACGAGTTTTGTCAAAATGGGGCAATTCATTCATCATGAATTGAATAGTTTCTGCTGCTAACTCATCAGGTCTTTTAAATCTGAACACCCCTTTAGGAGCTTTTCCTACGGCTGTTCTGTATGCTTTTACTATATAGGCTGTTTTCATTTTTTTAGTTTCTTAGCGGTTTCCCTTTGGTTAACATAAATTGGATTCTTTCCAATGTTTTTCTTTCCGTACAAAGTGATAAGAATGCTTCACGTTCCAGATCCAATAGGTATTGTTCTGATACTAATGTGGCCTCAGATAAATCACCACCAGCCATTACATAAGCTAGTTTGTTAGCAATCTTCTTGTCGTGTTCAGAAATGTATTTTCCAGCTTCCATTTGGTCTGTTCCTACTAAGAACATTCCTAATGCTTGTTTTCCTAGTACTTTTACGTCTTTTCTGTGGATTGGTTGTGTATATCCTGCTTCTGCCATTAATAAAGCATGTTTCTTAGCTTCGGCGATTTGACGGTCTTTGTTTACAACAATAATATCTTTTCCTTGTTGTAATAAACCAGAATCAAAAGCTTCATAACCAGAAGTTGATACTTTTGCCATAGCGATTGTCAAGAAATATTCTTGCAATACATTTAGCTCAACATCGTTTTTATGGAATAAATCAGAAGCTCTTAAAGCCATTTCTTTAGAACCACCACCACCTGGTATAACTCCTACTCCAAATTCTACTAATCCCATGTACGTTTCCGCTGCCGCAACAACTTTGTCCGCATGTAAACTCATTTCGCAACCACCACCAAAAGTCATTCCATGAGGCGCAACTACTACTGGAATTCCAGAATAACGCACACGCATCATAGTATCTTGGAAAGTTTTGATTGCCATGTTAAGCTCATCATACTCTTGCTCAACCGCCATCATAAATATCATTCCGATATTAGCACCTACAGAGAAATTTGCTGCTTGGTTTCCAATAACAAGACCTTGATATTCTTTTTCAGATAAATCGATTGCTTTGTTGATGGCTTGTAAAACGTCACCACCAATTGTATTCATTTTAGACTGGAATTCTAAATTTAGTATTCCATCTCCTAAATCTTGTATAATTGCACCACTATTACTCCAAACTTTTTTGCTTTCGCGAATGTTGTTCAAGATTATAAATGAATCTTGTCCTGGAATTTTAGTTTGTGCTTTAGTTGGAATGTTGTAGAAAAAAGTAGCACCTTCTTTTACGGTGTAAAAACTTTTACTTCCTGCAGCTAACATGTCATTTACCCATGCAGCAGGAGCAAGGCCTTCCGCTTTCATGATCTCAATCCCTTTTTCAACACCAATGGCAGCCCAAATTTCGAATGGACCATTTTCCCAACCGAAACCAGCTTTCATAGCATCGTCGATTTTATATAATTCATCTGATATTTCTGGAATTCTATTGGATACATAAGCAAACATACCAGCAAAACTCTTACGGTAAAATTCACCTGCTTTGTCTTTTCCTTTTACCAAAACTTTAAAACGATCAATAGGTTTGTCAATTGATTTAGTCATTTCTAAAGTGGCAAAAGAAGCTTTTTTAGCCGGACGGTATTCTAAAGTATTTAAATCTAAAGTTAGAATATCTTTTCCTTCTTTTTTATAAAAACCTTGGCCTGTTTTACTACCTAACCATTTATTCTCCATCATTTTGTTAACAAACTCTGGAAGTTTAAATAAGTCATGTTGCTCATCAGCAGGGCAGTTTTCATAGATACCGTTTGCAACGTGTACCAATGTATCAAGACCTACTACATCAACAGTTCTAAAAGTAGCTGATTTTGGTCGGCCAATAACTGGACCTGTTAATTTATCTACTTCTTCAATAGTTAATCCCATTTCTTTAACCAAATGGAACAAACTTTGAATACCATAAATTCCAACACGGTTTCCAATAAAAGCAGGAGTATCTTTAGCTACAACCGAAGTTTTTCCTAAAAATTTCTCTCCATATACAGTAAGGAAATCCAATACTTCTGATGAAGTTTGTGGGCCAGGAATAATTTCGAATAATTTTAAGTAACGTGCAGGGTTAAAAAAGTGAGTCCCGCAGAAGTTTTTCTGAAAATCTTCAGATCTTCCTTCACTCATAAAGTGAATAGGAATTCCTGATGTATTTGAAGTAATCAAAGTACCCGGTTTGCGGTATTTTTCTACTTGTTCAAATACTAATTTTTTGATGTCTAATCTTTCTACAACAACTTCGATAATCCAATCAACGTTAGCAATTTTTGCCATATCGTCGGTGGTGTTTCCAGTTGTAATTCGGTCAGCGAATTTTTGAGTGTAGATAGGAGCCGGTTTTGACTTTAAAGCATTATTTAAATGCTCATTTACCAAACGGTTGCGAACGATTTTACTCTCTAATGTCAGTCCTTTTTTTGTTTCGGCCTCAGTAAGTTCTCTAGGAACGATATCGAGAAGTAAAACTTCGACACCAATATTGGCAAAATGGCAAGCAATTCCCGAACCCATAATTCCGGATCCGATTACTGCAACTTTTTTAATTGTGCGTTTCATTGTCTATTTTTTCAGTTTGATTAAATATATTCTTATTTTGAATTAATTCGTTGATGGTCTCTGAGACTTCAATAAAATGTTGTAATTTTTCATCCGTAATGTGACTTTTGACAGTGTCATTGAATTTTAAAACAGTATTTTTTGATAAATCTCTTTTTTCTTTACCTAACTCAGTCAAGTAAATTAAGACACCACGACCATCATCTGGATTTTTCTTTCGAATGATTAAACCTTTTTCTTCCATAGATTTTAAGGTTCTGGTAAGACTTGTAGCCTCCATTCCCATTTTAGGTCCTAAGGAGGTAGAAGGGGTTCCTACATTTTTATCCATACTCAACAAAGCAAAACCTGTTGCCATTGTGGCACCGTACTTAGAAGCTTCTTCATTGTACATTCTTGAAACGGCTTGCCAAGTCGCTCTTAATATATAATCTATTGTTTTGTCTTTCATATGGTACGTTATCGATTTCAAATATAATAAAAAAAATACTATGCACGCATAATAAATTAATTTATTTTTGTTAAAAATTTATGATTACAAAAAAAATCCATAAAATTGGAGCGTTTTATTTTGGAAAACAGCTAATTATCAATAGTATTGTTAAAGCTTGTCCAGTGACAAGGGCAATTGAAGCTCCTGTTCAAGCATGTGTATTAGTAAAATAAGAAGATCAAAAGTTAGGTTTTCGTAATTCATGTGCGGGCTAGAACACACAGAAGTTTGCCGATAAACTAAAGAAAAATCCAATTGTAGCTCCTATTTGTAAAACTATGATAGGGTTCTTAATTATAGAAATCCAATTCAAAATATAAGAATCCAAGAAATCAAAATTTAAGCTTCCTAACAGTTTAAAAGAAATGTTTCTATTTTCAGCTTGCGGAAAAATGTATTTAAAAATGATTCCTTAAGATAGCCAATCTAAGAGAAACTAGGCAATACCTCCCACAAAATAAGAAACTATAAGTTTTTCTACTTTTAATAGTTCTTAAGCAACTAATTATTAGGATATTAAAAGTATGAAAAAATAACCAATATAGCGTTTAAAAATAAAACTACTTAATTGTCAGTCAATTAAGTAGTTTTAGAATTTAAAAAGTAAAGGGGTATGATTTTATGTAATACTACAAAATAGTCTTTTGTTAGGCGAGTGTAAAATGGTATTTATCTATAGCTACACTACTCTTTTTTAAAAGTGCCGTTATCCACGTCTTTTATAAATTTTATTAGACCCTTAAAATATGTTTTTTGATCATCATATTGAGAAAGATGACTACCATTAGCACAAAATAGAAATCGGCCGTTTTGAACTTCGTTGGCGATCCATTTCATATGCTCTGGATCCATAGTGTCGTATTTAGAACCGATTGATAATGTAGGAATCGTTATCGTTTTAAGCCTGTCTTTTACGTCCCAATTTTTTAAGGAAGCATTTCCGGTGATGCCAAATTCACTGTGACCCTGCATAAACACATATACATTAGGGTTGATGTGTTTGAAACATCGATTGATAGATTCTGGCCATTCTTCCAGTGGTTTTCTTAGAATGTGTTCCGTATAATAATATTTGAAAAGAAGTTCGCTGTATTTTGGATTGTCAAAATCATTGTTTTTCTCCATTTCCTGTAGTTCTTTCAGGATTTTAGGATTCATTTGTGGAGCAAGAACCTCTTGTGCATAGGCATTGTATTCAGGAATGCTG
Source organism: Flavobacterium sp. DW-iso2 (assembly GCF_058725285.1). NCBI lineage: Bacteria > Pseudomonadati > Bacteroidota > Flavobacteriia > Flavobacteriales > Flavobacteriaceae > Flavobacterium > Flavobacterium sp. DW-iso2. The sequence goes on from NZ_JBZXDY010000001.1 coordinate 250,646, forward strand.
GCCATCATATTAGATATAATCAAGCCTTTCATGTTTTTTTGGTATTTTAGGGCATATTCCATGGCAAGTATTCCGCCCCAGGATTGACCTAAAACATAAAAATTAGAACTATCTGCTCCTAGTGCGATTCGGACTTGTTCCACCTCCTCAACGAAACGTTCGTTCGTCCACAAACTGTCGTAATTAGGTTGGTCGCTGTAGTAGGATCCTAATTGATCGTAATAAATGTATTCGATGCTTTCGTTAGGAAAATAACCATCAAAACATTCGTACAATTCGTGCGTGAGTCCAGGTCCTCCGTGAAGTAATAATACTTTAATTCTAGGGTTATTCCCCACGGTTTTTGTCCATACCTTAAAGGTTCCTTTTGGTGTGGTAATCGGAATCATTTTTATGCCTCCTGTGTACTGATCTTTCGTTTTGGAATAATCCAAATAATTCGCTCTAATTGGATCTTCGTTCTTTTGCTTACAATTAGAAAATAATAAAACACTTACTAGAGAATAAAACAGGATTTTTACTTTCATTGTCATCGTATTTATCAGTTATAATTATAAGTCAATCGACTAACCGTAGATTTTATGGAATAAATTAATGTATTTTTCCATAACTATTTTTCTTTTTAGCTTAAGTGTTGGCGTCAGTTGCCCACCTTCTACAGACCAAACATCTGGTGTTAATTCAAAACGCTTAATTTTTTCCCAATTACCAAATTTTTCGTTTAAACCATCAATTTCTTCCTGAATTCTTGCTATTACTTTTTCGTTGGATACAATTTCTTCATTAGTACTTCCTATTACTATTTTATGAATAACCGCCCATTCTTTTACGAATTCAAAATCAGGTTGAATGAAGGCTGCCGGCATTTTTTGTCCGTCGCCTATCACCATAATTTCTGCAATGAAACGGGATTGTTTCATGGTGTTTTCAATAAGTTGCGGTGCAATATATTTTCCACCTGAAGTTTTAAACATTTCTTTCTTTCGATCCGTAATTTTTAAAAATCCGTCTTTATCAATGTTTCCTATGTCACCAGTGTGAAAATAACCGTCAATAATGACTTCATTGGTTAATTTCTCATCTTTATAATAGCCCATCATGACATTAGGTCCTTTACAAAGAATTTCTCCGTCTTCGGCAATTTTAACTTCTACATTATCAATAACTCTCCCTACAGTTCCTATTCTGAAACCTCCATTTCTTATATCATTTACGGATATAACAGGCGAAGTCTCGGTTAAACCATATCCTTCCATAACAGGTATTTCGGCTGCAGCAAAAATTCGAGCTAATCTAGGTTGCAACGCAGCACTACCTGAAACCATTAAATCTAACTTACCACCTAATCCTTCTTTCCATTTACTAAAAATTAATTTTCGAGCAATTTTAAGTTGCATTTCATACCAAAGACCATTCGCACCATAAGGTTCATAGACTAATCCCAAATCAATTGCCCAAAAGAACAATTTCTTTTTAATCCCAGTCAGTTCAGTTCCTTTGGCATAGATTTTATCATACACTTTTTCTAATAGTCGAGGTACAGCCGTAATTACAGTAGGTTTTACTTCTTTTAGGTTATCACTGACTTTATCAATAGATTCTCCAAAGTAGATCGATACACCATAATATTGGTATAAATAAAGTAGCATGCGCTCAAAAATGTGACAAACAGGTAAGAAACTTAATGCAGTTGCATTTCCCGCTTCAAATGGAATTCTTGTAGAGCTGTTTAGTACGTCTGATACGATGTTATTATGAGAAAGCATAACTCCTTTTGGTCGCCCAGTTGTCCCAGATGTATAAATAATAGTCGCTAAATCGTCAGGTTTAACTAAACTTTTGCTTTCTTCAACATCATTCTGATTGCTTTGGTCTTCGCCAAGAGCGAGTAGTTCCTTCCAGTTTTTACAACCTTCAATAGGGTTAAAAGAATATACTTCTTTCAAATTAGGAACCTTATTTTTTATTGAATTTAATTTTTTAAGGATTTCCGCATCAGATACAAAACAATATATTGCACCAGAATGGTTCAATATGTATTCATAATCATCTTCTGTAATTGTTGGATAAATAGGTATATTTTGTGCTCCGGTTTGCAGAATACCAATATCCATAATATTCCATTCCGTTCTGTTGCTGGAAGAGATTATTGCGATTTTATCGTCTTTTTTTATTCCCATTCGCAAGAGTGCTCTAGAAACAGCATTTGCTTGAGCAATATATTCTTGTGTAGACGTTTTTATCCAAACACCGTCCTGCTTAGTATTTAAAGCATCTGGAATTGAGGTATATTTATCTTGTTGATAATAAGGAAAATCAAATAGTCTGGTTATAGAAGTCATTATGCGAAGGTTGAATTTTGCTGCAAATTAAAAAAAAAATGACAATATTTTTCCATTTTCAAAATTAAAATGGAAAAAATTAATTTTATAATTCCCATTTTACGAAAACGATTTCTTTAAACGGAGTTTAAAAGGTTGATTATAAGTAAAAAGAAAAATTGCAGTAGTTTTTAGTTTAAAATAAACTGTGGTTGCTTTAATATTGAAAAGTTGAAATAATTAGCTATATTTCAAATTTTTACACTAATTTTAAACATTACAAAGCTATAATGTGCGCTTTTTTTTCATGTTTAGTAGCAATCTCGTTAATTTTAACGATTTATAGGTTGTATATTTTCTGGTATTGGTCTTTGTAAAGCTCTTTAATAATTTTTCTCTTCAGTTTAAGTGTCGGAGTTAAGTGTCCACCATCTATCGACCAAACTTCAGCTGTCAATTCAAAGCGTTTGATTTTTTCCCAACTTCCAAATTTTTCATTCAAATTGTCTATATCTTGTTGTATGCGTTCTAGTACTTTTTCATGCACAACATAATCACTATTCGTTTTTCCAATGTCTAATTTATGGATGGCAGCCCATTCTTTTAAGAATTCAAAATTAGGTTGGATAAGCGCGGCCGCCATTTTTTGTCCTTCTCCTATGACCATAATTTGTTCAATAAAACGGGATTGTTTCATTGTGTTTTCTATTAATTGTGGTGCTATGTACTTTCCTCCAGAGGTTTTGAACATTTCTTTCTTTCGATCCGTTATTTTTAAAAAGCCGTCCGCGTCAATAATTCCTATATCTCCAGTATGGAAATAACCGTCAACAATGACTTCGTTAGTTAATTTCTCATCTTTATAATACCCCATCATTACGTTAGGTCCCTTACAAAGGATTTCGCCGTCTTCGGCAATTTTTACTTCTACATACTCAATTGGTTTTCCTACAGTACCTATTCTTAAGCCTTTGTTTTTTAAATCATTGAATGAAATTGCAGGGGAGGTTTCTGTTAAACCATAGCCTTCTAAAACTGGAATGTCTGCTGCCGTAAAAACACGTGCTAATCTGGGTTGTAAGGCAGCGCTACCGCTAACAATCAATTCGAGATTCCCACCTAATCCTTCTTTCCATTTGCTGAAAATTAATTTTCTTGCAATTTTAAGTTGCATTTCATACCATATTCCATTGGCGCCGTAAGGTTCAAATCGCAAACCTAAATTAATGGCCCAAAAGAACAGCTTCTTTTTAATTCCTGTCAGTTCCGTTCCTTTTGCATAGATTTTATCGTATACCTTTTCTAGAAGTCTCGGGACTGCAGTAATCATAGTTGGTTTTACTTCCTTTATATTATCACTAATTTTCTCTATGGATTCCCCAAAATAAACCGAAACACCATGATATTGATATAAATATAAAGCGGTGCGTTCAAAAATGTGACAGACAGGCAAGAAGCTCAGTGCTTTTGCATTGCCAGCTGGGAACGGAACTAAGTTAACAATAGCAAGGACATTGGAAACAAGATTTTGGTGCGAAAGCATAACCCCTTTGGGTGTTCCAGTGGTTCCAGAGGTATAGATAATGGTAGCCATATCTAGAGGTAGTACTTTTTCTTTTCGTGTTTCAAGTTCATTTTGATTGCTTTGGTCTTCGCCAAGAAGAAGCAATTCTGACCAGTTTTTGCAGCCTTGAATTTCATCGAAGCAGTATACTTCTTTTAGAGCAGGAACTTTATCTCGTATTGAATTGATTTTTTCAAATATTTCCAAGTCGGATATAAAACAATACGTTGCACCAGAGTGGTTGAGTATGTAAGCATAGTCATCTGCCGTGATTGTAGGATAGATGGGTACATTTTGTGCACCTATCTGTAGAATACCAATATCCACAATACTCCATTCCGTTCTGTTGTTAGTAGAAATCATTGCGATTTTATCGTCTTTCTGAATGCCCATTCGCAAGAGAGCGCCAGAAATAGCATTGGCTTTGGAAATAAATTCTTCAGTTGAAGTTTTTTCCCAAACGCCATTTTTCTTTGTTACAAAAGCATCTGCTATTGAAGTATATTTTTCTAGCTGATAATATGGGAAATCAAAAATTCTAGTTACGGATGTCATCATTTAATGTTTAATGTAGTTGCAAAATAGTTAAAAAATAGTGATAATTCTCTTTTTGTGTAAATTTTATAATTGAATTGATATTATTTTATGCTATTCAGGAGGGTTTTATTATCTATGAAATAGCCTATTGTAGCGATATATTGTTAAAAAATAGATAGTGAAAATACAATCATTATTTAAATAATTTTATAAGAATACGGCAGTTGTAGCGAAAAATAAGCATACTAATATCCACGGTTTACTCTAAACAGTTTTTATTCGCTAATTTCAAGAAGTATTTTATTTGAAATATCACTAAAAGTGGGTATTGTCATAAAAAGTTATTTCATTTACTTTTATTGCGAAAATAAACGAGATTTGAATATGCTTTAATGTGAAGTCATTTAAGATATTAAGTTCCAATATTTAGAAATTTTTAGACATTTAATAATACTGTGTAGACAGCAATTAATTAATAAACACGATGACGAATTCAGAAAAAATTAGAAAAGTAAACGAATTGCTTATTGAAGTAATTAAAGACGAAGAACATCAAGTTGAGAGCTCGTTGAGCGGTTTAAAAGATGTCGTTTTGAGTATTATCGCCGATTATTGGCTAACTGTGAGGGAACCTGAAATTTTTATGGCTAATGTCGAAATTGACATTGAGGAAAATGTAACGGAAGCCGTATTGTTATAGTAGTTTTGGTGTAAACATAATAATATGAGTATTGTCTCAAAATGGTTGGCCCTTTGAGATCAGTAATGTTTCAAGGGAGTATCCTATAATACAGTAAAGCTATCAGTTTTTTTGATGCTAAATACTGTTGTCAGATCTAAAAAGGAGTATAAAGTATTTAAACACTTTATACTCCTTTTTTTAATAATATTCGAAAATATGCGCGGTTTTATAGTGGTATGTTAGATGCAATTCTTGTGTTCTTTGTCTTTACTTTATAAATAGTAGGCGTGCATAGTATATTTAGTTATATTTGTTCGAATTAAAACTTTAAGTAATGACTAAGCCTACGTTAACTTCTCTATTGAATATTGATCGACCACTGATAATGGCGCCTATGTTTCTTGTTTCAAATACTAAAATGGTAATTGAAGGAATGAAATCGGGTGTGGCAGGTTGTATCCCAGCCCTAAATTACCGCACATTAGAGGAACTTCGCGCTTCCGTTATAGAACTTAAGGCAGCTAAAGTAGTAGGAGGTAGTTTTGGTTATAATTTGATTGTGAATAAATCAAATATCAAATACAAGGATCAATTAGCCGTTCTATGTGAAGAAAAAGTAGATTTTATAATTACTTCTTTAGGTTCACCAGAAGAAACCATTAAGGCAGCTCATAAAGTAGGAATTAAAGTTTTTTGTGATGTTACCGATTTGGCTTTCGCCAAAAAAGTAGAAAGTCTAGGTGCTGATGCTATTATTGCTGTTAACAATTTGGCTGGAGGTCATAGAGGCCCGCAATCACCAGAGCAATTGATTAAAGAATTAAATGAAAATACTGGATTGCCTGTTATTTCTGCTGGAGGTGTGAGTACTAAATCAGATTTAGATGAAATGTTAGGCTATGGTGCAATAGGCGTATCTGTGGGGAGTCCATTTATAGCCTCATTAGAGTCAGGTGTTTCAGAGGAATACAAACAAGCTTGTGTTGACTATGGAGCCAAAGATATTGTCTTGACCGAGAAAATTTCGGGGACACCATGTACCGTAATTAATACGCCTTACATTCAAAAAGTAGGAACGAAACAAACGTGGTTAGAAAGCACTTTAAATAAAAATAAAAGCTTGAAAAAGTGGGTTAAAATGATCCGATACATAATGGGATCTAACGCTGTAACTAAAGCAGCTACTGAATTTACCTACAAAACGGTTTGGGTTGCCGGGCCGACTATTGAAAACACGACTGCAATACGACCAGTTACTGCAATCGTTGATACATTAACGGTGTAGTTTTACAAACCCTATTTATTGGATTTACATTCCTAATAAGTCATTTCTGTATCATTACGCAATGGATTATTAGGAATGTTTTTTTTTGTTCAAAAAGCAATTATATCGGTTAAGAGTTGGATTATTCTACTTGAATCATTTTTCTTTTGGAGTGCGTGAAGGATAGCAGCGGAAATCCTCTCTCGTCTCGTTCTTAAAACGAGAGGAGAGAGATTGTAGCGAATAGCCTGACCCTTGGGGCACGCCCAAAAAATAGTTAACTATATCCCACAAAAAAAGCGCTCTCTTTCGAGAACGCTTTCTATATATAAAGTGTGAGTTTTATTTTTTGTCAATCCATTTTTTGGCATTCACAAAGGCTTCATGCCAAGGGGAAACTTCATCGTTTCTATCCTTTGGGTAATGCGCCCAGTTCCATTGAAACGTAGAACGTTCAATGTGTGGCATCATCACTAAGTGACGACCTGTTGTATCACATAACATAGCTGTGTTGAAATCAGAACCATTCGGGTTTGCTGGATAACCTTCATAACCATATTTAGCTACGATATTGTAATTTCCTTCACCCATTGGTAAGTTGAATTTACCTTCACCATGTGAAACCCAAACTCCTAAAGTGCTTCCTGCTAATGATGACAACATCACTGATTTGTTATCCTGTACCGTTACCGAAGTAAAGATACTTTCGTGTTTGTGGCTTTCGTTATGCAACATTTTTCCGTGTACTTCGTGCTCTGGATTAATTACTTCCAATTCCATAAACAACTGACAACCATTACAAATTCCAACAGACAAAGTATCTTCTCGTTTGAAGAAGTTTTTCAAGGCAGTATTTGCTTTTTCGTTGTATTTAAATGCTCCTGCCCAACCTTTGGCTGAACCCAATACATCTGAGTTAGAGAAACCTCCAACAGCTCCGATGAATTGAATGTCTTCTAATGTCTCCCGACCTGAAATCAAATCGGTCATGTGAACGTCTTTTACATCAAAACCCGCAAGGTACATAGCGTTTGCCATTTCGCGTTCCGAATTACTTCCTTTTTCACGGATAATTGCCGCTTTTGGTCTCTCGACTCCGCTCGAGATGACAGGTTTTTTTCCTGTGAAATGTGTTGGGAAAGTATAGTTTAATGCTTGGTTTTTGTAATTGTCAAAACGCGCTTGTGCCGTTCCATTTTTAGATTGTTTTTGGTCTAATAAAAACGAAGTTTTAAACCAAACGTCTCTGTATTTCGCAATGTCTAATTTGCAAGGGCCAAAGTCTAAAGTTGCTTCGGAAGTTGCTGTTCCTAATTTGTAGAAAGAAACTCCATTTGTGTTTAGTTTATTCTCTAAAGCCGCATCGTCTTTGGCTTGGAACACGATTCCGATATTCTCTGAAAACAAGTATTTGATGATGTCTTTCTCTTCAAAAACAGAGAAATCTATTTTGGCACCTAAATTATTATCAGCAAAACACATTTCTAAAAGGGTAGTAATCAAACCACCACTTCCTATGTCGTGTCCTGCAAGAATATTGTCTTCCAATATTAATTCTTGAATGGTATTGAAGGCTCTTTTGAAAAAGGCTGCATCTTTAATTGTTGGTGCGTCTTTCCCGATAGTATTCAACGTTTGTGCAAGTGAAGAACCACCTAGTTTGTACTCATCTTGCGATAAATTAATATAATATATTGAACCTCCGTCTCTTTGAAGGACAGGTTCTACCACTTTTCTGATATCGGTACAGTTACCACCGGCAGTAATAATTACCGTTCCCGGAGCAATTACTTCTTCGTTTGGATATTTTTGTTTCATCGAAAGGGAGTCTTTTCCTGTTGGAATATTGATTCCCAATTCGATTGCAAAATTCGAACAACTTTCTACGGCGGCGTACAAACGAGCATCTTCTCCTTCGTTTTTACAAGCCCACATCCAGTTAGCCGAAAGTGATATTCCGTCTAAACCGTTTTTAATTGGAGCCCACACAATATTCGATAAAGCCTCGGCAATAGCAGTTCTGCTTCCTGCAACAGGATCAAGCAAAGCGGCTACAGGCGAATGCCCTATAGAAGTAGCAATTCCTTCTTTTCCGTTATAATCCAAAGCCATTACACCGCAGTTATTCAACGGCAATTGCAATGGTCCTGCAGTTTGTTGTTTGGCTACTTTACCACCCACACAACGGTCTACTTTATTTGTCAACCAGTCTTTACAAGCTACTGCTTCTAATTGAAGCACTTGTTCTAAATAGGTTGAGATTTTATCTTTCGAATAATCTAAATCAGCATATTTTCTTTCGATAGTAGAATCGGTCATCACCACTTTTGGCGAACTTCCAAAAAAGTCTTCCAAAGCAAAATCCATTGGCTTAGCACCCGTAGTTTTTGATTCGAAAGTAAAACGATGGTCTCCGGTTACGTCACCTACTTGGTACATAGGAGCGCGCTCTCTATCGGCAATTTTTTGTAAGGTGTCAATGTCTTTTTGCCCAATAACTAATCCCATTCTTTCTTGAGACTCGTTACCGATGATTTCTTTTGCCGAAAGAGTAGGGTCACCTAAAGGCAATTTGTCCAAATCAATTAAACCTCCGGTATCTTCCACTAGTTCTGACAGACAGTTTAAGTGTCCTCCAGCACCGTGATCGTGAATGGATACGATTGGGTTTTCATTGCTTTCTACCAATCCACGAATAGCATTAGCCACTCTTTTTTGCATTTCTGGATTCGAACGTTGGATTGCGTTTAACTCGATACCAGAACTAAATGCTCCTGTATCTGCAGAAGAAACCGCAGCTCCACCCATTCCGATTCTATAATTTTCTCCTCCCAGGATAACAATTTTGTCTCCTGTTTGTGGTATTTTTTTGATCGCTTGTTCTAATTTTCCGTAACCAATTCCACCCGCTTGCATAATCACTTTGTCGAAACCTAATTTACGAGCATCTTCTTCGTGTTCGAAAGTCAGAACAGAACCAGTAATAAGTGGTTGTCCGAATTTATTTCCAAAATCAGAAGCTCCGTTTGAGGCTTTGATTAAAATATCCATTGGAGTTTGGTACAACCATTTTCTCTCGGCCATTCCGTTTTCCCATGGGCGACTACTCTGAGCGGAGTCGAATGAGTCTTCTAATCTAGAATAAGAAGTCATATAAACTGCTGTTCCCGCCATAGGTAATGAACCTTGTCCACCTGCTAGACGGTCACGAATTTCTCCACCTGAACCCGTTGCAGCTCCATTGAAAGGCTCTACCGTAGTTGGGAAATTATGTGTTTCTGCTTTTAAGGAAATAACCGAATCAAATTCTGTTACTTGGTAAAAATCAGGTTTGTCTGCGCTTTTTGGAGCGAATTGTTCTACACGAGGTCCTTTTACAAAAGCTACATTGTCTTTATATGCCGAAACGATGTCGTTAGGATTTTCTAACGATGTTTTCTTAATCATTTTGAATAAAGAAGATTCTTTTTCTACACCATCAATAACAAATTTCCCGTTGAAAATCTTGTGACGACAATGCTCTGAATTGGCTTGTGAAAAACCAAATATTTCAGAATCAGTTAGTTTTCTACCTATTTTAACAGCTAAGTTATCAAGGTATTCTACTTCTTCTGGACTTAAAGACAATCCTTCTTGTTTGTTGTAAGCTGCAATATCATCAATATCCAAAATGGCTTCTGGTGCGATATCGATAGTGAAAATTGTTTGATTTAACTCGGAATATTTTTGCGAAAGCATCGGATCAAAATCCTCAGAATCAGCTTTAGCATAATGAAACTCCTCAATTCTGATGATTCCTGAAATGGCCATATTTTGGGTAATTTCAACGGCATTAGTACTCCAAGGAGTGACCATAGCGGCGCGGGGACCAACAAAAAAATCCGTTAGTACGGATTTTTCAATTTTATTTGAGTCGGCAAAAAGCCAGTTTAATTTTGAAATGTCTTGAGCTGAAATTTCGTTTTGCGTTTGTACTGCAAAAACAGTTTTGCTTTGGTTTTCAAAGAAATGGATCATTGTTGTGTAGTTTGTTGTATTTTAGTGCAAATTTAGTCAATTAAGATTAAAATTTCTAATAAAAAAAGCGGCATAATTGCCGCTTTTAAAATGGATGTTATTTTTGTGTCAACTAATTGATAATGATTTTTTTAACAGAAGTTTTTGCGTCATCCGTTATTTTTATTAAATACAGTCCTTTGTCTAGGTGTAAAACTGATAAAGCTGTTCCATTAGTATTATTACTTTCAAAAACTTTTTGTCCTAAAAGATTATAAATTTCAACTGAAAAGGCTTTGTTTGAATTGTCTATCGTGAAGCTACCGTTTGAAGGATTTGGATATATCGTGACATCGTTTCCATCTATAACTATTTCTTCTTTAGCCTCTTTAGAAATTATTTTACTTCCAAGATTATTACAAGTATCTGCTGCATAAGAATCCCATTCAGCTGTTTTATTAAAAGTTGTTTTTGGGCCAGTTACGGTTATTTTTCTTCTTAAGGTTACATTAGCGGCAAAGTTTGCTGTTCCACCATTGAAGGTACCAATGATATCGATAAGCACTCCGTTTTTAAATAAACCGACAGCATCATTACCATTGAAAGTCATTTCGGCAGCAGCAGTAGAAATATTTGCTGAACTTTTAGGATAACAACTTGATGACATGGAGCTGTTTACCAAAGTAAATTTACTTCCGTTATTTAATGTTCCGCTTAAGGCGATTCCTGAGCTCCAAGATCCAGCACCGTTAGTTTGTTTTTTCACACTATAAACAGATAGATTAATGGCGATACCTGTAGCATTTGAAATTTCAAGCGCTTTGTTGTTTGATGAACCTTCAATATATTCTGAAAATAATAATTCAGTTGTTGAGCCCGTGGCAGCTGTAGTAGTACTATTTACCGAGTTGCTTGAAGCCGAAATGTTTCCTGCAGCATCTTTTGCTTTTATTGAAAAAGTGTAAGCAGTAGCGGCTGTTAATCCTGTAACGGCATATGAAGTTCCAGTAACGGTAGCTTTTAAGCTTGTTCCTTGGTAAACATTGTATCCTGTTACGGCTACGTTATCAGTTGAGCCAGTCCAAGATAAATTAGTTGTTGTTTGTGTTGTTCCTGAAGCTACTAAATTAGTGGGATTTGAAGGTGCTGTAGTATCAGCAGTTGGATTCCATACTTGCTGAACATATTCAGGATGGTCAATGTATGGATTTCTATTATTTTGAGTAACATAAATTGCTTTGTTACGGGCAATTTCTCTTGGGCTAACTGGGTCTAAGGCATTCCAAGCTAGGAGCATGTTTAAAAATGAAGTTGTAAAGACTTGAGTGCTGGTTCCATTAAACATGGGGTAAGCATAACCAGAAACAGTAGTTTCATAACGAGTGGCAAAATAGAAATACATTCTGGCAATGTCTCCTTTAAATTCGTCAATTGGTTCAAAAACAGTTCCTACATAACCAGAAACGGAACTAGAACCTAATTTACTTCCGTTAAGCGAAGTCCAGGTTGCTGTTGCTACAGTTCCATGTGGATAATTGGATCTTTGTCCGTTTACTTTTCCATCCGTTGGGGTGATAAAATGAGCATCAGAAACCATGGGAGCCGCTGAACCAAAAGTAGATTGTGGAATGATATGTTCTCTGTTGTAGCAATCCCCTTCCGTGGAATAGTTACCACATCGTTGTGTAGATCCTGTTGAATAATTATAAGGATCAGTGCCGTTTGTTTTTTCAGAATACATGTCTAAAACAGTACCATCATTTTCATAAAAATTATCGACATCCGATGTTTGATAAGTAGTATAAAGTCCACCGTAACCATTATCCGTATGGCCTTTAATAATAGTGTACAATTGAGTTTTCAGAGTGTAAGATGTTCCTGTGGCTGTTGCATAATAACCCGATGGTATTTGGGCAATAGCTGCTGTGAAGAATAATAAAAAGAGAAAAGAGTAGGTTTTTTTCATAAAATTTAATTTAAATTGATTTGTTAATTAGGGCATCCAAAAAGAAGGTTCAAAAAGACGGAATTTTTTGAATTTGACTTTTTAGATGTTGGCAAATCTAAATGTTTTAGGAGTACAGTATGTTATGAAATGTTTACTATTTTTGTTAATTATCTTACAGTAGTTACTATATGTTGTGTATTTAAAGGAATATTTATTAAAAGAGGTTGGAGTAGAGATTAGCGTTTCTACAGTTGGAATGAGAGTTATTTAGGAAAAGGTTTGTTTTGATACGCACCTAAGTCAGGAGGAGTAGTTCTTGTGTTTCCTAAAATATCTAACGGAATCAAATAGGCCGAATTCCCTTTTGCGAGAGCGCCGGAAGTTTCGTCGATAGTAAGTTTGTTTTGAGAAGCTTTATAAAACTTAGGGCTTTGGTTTAAAAGTATACCAGTATAGTGAGTGGCGTCAGTCGTGAATTGGTAATCCTGATTTGTGGTTGTAGCATCATACTTTATCAGGCAATTGTTGAATTGATAGTTAAATGTAGCCGTTGTTTTTTTAGTTAAGCTTAATTCGTTCGAATATGAGCCATAAATAATGCAGTTGTTAAAAGTGGCTTGTGTTAGGTCTTTAACTTCAGGAATGGCACCTTCAATAAAATTATCTATTGCAACGGCCACTTGGGACGAACTATTCCAGTTATTATTGAACGTGGAATGAGTGAATTTATAATTCCCACCATAAGAACAAGCCAAACTCGCTAGTCCTGCAGAATTAATTACAATATTTTCTCCATTGATTTTTGCTGTTTGAGCTAAGATCCCATAATTGGACGAATCGTAAATTTGGGTATTTTTTATGGATACTGTAGTTCCGTCATTGTTTTGAATTAATAGGCCAATGGTTGCATTTTTAATAGTCAAATGGTCTATGACGTTATTTGTGCTACCGTCTGTAAGCCATATCGTTCCCCATTGGCCGGGAACATTTGAATACTCAGGTTCCAGACGATCGCCTTCAAAAATGACTTCATTTTCAAATAGCGCTGAATTTGATTTGGAGCCATTTATGTTTATTGAGGCGTTATTACTCACGATAAGTCCAGAGTTAGCATGGAAATGAACACGAGAACCGGCATTAAAAACAACTTTTTTTCCTGAGGGAACCGCAGCGTAGCCGTAAATAACATACGGCTTTTGATTATTAAATACGAGCTCGTTTCCGTTTACGGGGTCATTTTCATCTAGATAAAAACCATAAATCTTTTCGTCACCCAGCGGCAGTGTTTCGGTAGTACCATCTGCAAAGCGTTTTGGATACAAGAAAATGGCATCTTGTATAAGCGTCACTAACTCTACCTTTTGTAAATTTGTTCCGGCATCAAATTCAATTTGGTCAGTATATAGGAAATCAGTTGGGTTGGTATCGGTGCTATTGGCAGTGGTTTCTATAAAAATATATAAGCTATCTTTTGCAAGTAGGTCGATGTTTTTAAATGATTTCCCTTCGCTTCCTTGCATTCCGTCCACGGTCATGCGGTATTTAGAATTTAGCCCTTTTGCCAGTTTTATCGTGGGAATGCTAATATCATTTTTACTTTTATTGTAAACTTTGAGTCGGTAGGTACTGGAACCGATGTTACTAAAAACGGTATCCAGATAGATAGTGTCTTTTGAAAAAGTTAAATCTCCAGTGCTGGCAACCGTTTCAAAATCAGAACGACAAGAACAAACTGAAAATAATATTCCGATAAAAAGCAATAGAGAGAAAGGACGCATTTCGTTTGATTTTGTGTAAAAATAAGAAAAAACTCATTTGAATGGTGCTGATTTTTTAGATAAGAATTTACATTAGGACTTTCTTTATTGCTAACAATAAATAGTTTGTGCAATAACGGAACGAGAGAAATAAATAATTACGGTATTAAAACTAAATTGTTTTTAATTTCTTAATGGTTTAAATTAAGATTCCCTATTTCTAAATCCAACAATAATCCGTTGATTTTAATTACGAACAAAAGCTAATTCTATGCTAAAGATTGTTTTTACTATTTTGTTTCTCCTCTTTTGTATAAATTTACATTCTATAAAATAAAATTCATGACATTCGATAAAGAAAAAATACTGGAATACTGTAATCGTATTTCCAAAAACACGTTAATGGAAACCTTAAATATTGCGTATATTGATGCTGGCGAAGGATTTTTAACAGCAACAATGCCTGTAAATCCAACGGTTCATCAGCCTATGGGATTGTTGCATGGTGGTGCCTCGGTAGCCTTGGCAGAAAGTGTAGGTAGTGCGGCTTCATTTTTATTTATTAATCCTGAGCTCAGCGAAGTACGTGGAATCGAGATTTCGGCAAATCATTTAAAGGCAAAACGCAATGGGGTAGTAACTGCGACGGCAAGGATTATTCATCAAGGTCGAAGCATCCATCTGTGGGAAATACGCATTACTGATGAAAATGATACTCTCATTTCACTTTGCAAATTGACCAATATGGTTTTGCCTAAACGAAAGACAAAAGAAGAATAAGGGGGCTTTTTTATTAATTAAACTTCGGTTTACAATAAAGTAAATATGATTGATTTTTTTATTAAAGTAAAACAACAGGAATCACAAAACTTGCCTTTTGTACTTTACAAAAAGCCGGATATTATTAAAGTGGTGGGGTATTTTCAGAAAAATGACCATTTGTATTTTGCTGAAAATTTTGAGGAGGCCGGTTTTATTTTTGCTCCTTTTGAAGGCAGCCAAATGGTACTTATTCCTTATGATCAGTCCGTGAAATGGAGTGAATTGGTAACTTCCAGTGACGAAACTCCAGATTTTGATGTTACAAAATCAGAAAATAAACAAAGTCAAGAACATTTTGAATCTTTGGTTCAAAAAGGAATTGACGCTATAGGGGAGGGTATGTTTAAAAAGGTAGTAGTATCCAGAAAAGAAATTATGGACTTAGCTAATTTTGATATAGTTTCTGTATTCGAAAAACTAATTAAAAGCTACCCGAATGCTTTTTGCTATTGTTGGTTTCACCCAAAAATAGGTTTGTGGATGGGGGCGACACCGGAACGATTGCTTAAATCCGAGAATAAAAAATTTTCGACGATGGCATTGGCGGGAACGCAAAAAATCCAAGGTTCATCAGAAACAATCTGGGAGAAAAAAGAAATGGAAGAGCAGCAGTTCGTCACCGACTTCATTTTAAATAATTTAAAAGATTTAACTTCAGAAGTAGCGATATCAAGCCCTTATTCCATAAAGGCTGGTGCTCTATTGCATATTAAAACAGATATTGAAGGCGTATTAAACGATAATTCAAATTTGAAGCAAGTGATTTCTGTTCTGCATCCTACGCCAGCAGTCTGTGGGCTACCTAAACAAGAAGCAAAGACTTTTATTTTGGAAAAAGAAGGCTATGACAGAGAGTATTATACAGGTTTTCTTGGCGAATTAAACAAAGAAGGATTTAATAAAACCACTTTAAAATCTGATTTGTATGTCAATTTAAGATGTATGAAAATCAAGGATAATCAGGCACATTTGTATATGGGTTGTGGTATTACAAAAGACAGCAATCCAAGAAAAGAGTGGGAGGAAAGCGTTAATAAGTCGCTGACAATGAAAAGGATGTTATAGGAAGAGCATAAAAGAGGTTACAAGGAAGAAAAATGAAGGTAGAAAAAGACACAAAAAAAGATAAAAATGAAATTAGACATATTAGCTTTCGGAGCCCATCCAGATGATGTAGAATTGGGATGTTCGGGAACCATTTTAAAAGAAATATCCTTAGGGAAAACAGTTGGGATTGTCGATTTGACTCGGGGCGAATTAGGAACTCGAGGTTCAGCCGAAATTAGAGATCAGGAAGCAAATGCTGCTGCAAAAATTTTAGGGGTTTCTGTTAGGGAAAATCTAGAGATGCGTGATGGTTTTTTTGTCAACGACGAAAAGCACCAACGTGAAATTATAAAAATGATCCGGAAATACCGACCAGAGATTATATTGTGTAATGCAATTGATGATCGTCACATCGATCACGGGAAAGGGAGTAAGTTAGTTTCTGACGCTTGTTTTTTATCCGGTTTAATGAAGGTAGAAACAGAGCTGGACGGAGAGCAGCAACTGGCATGGAGGCCTAAATTAGTGTACCATTATATTCAATGGAAAAACATTGAACCTGACTTTGTCGTAGATATTACTGGATTTACAGCAAAAAAAATAGAGTCGATATTGGCATATGGTTCCCAGTTTTATGATAAGGATTCTAAAGAGCCTGAGTCGCCAATTACCTCTAAAAACTTCTTTGAAAGCCTTAATTATCGCTCTCAGGATCTAGGTAGGTTAGTAGGAGTAGATTATGGTGAAGGTTTTACGGTAGAAAGATATTTGGCAGTCAATAGTTTAGGGGATTTGATCTAAAATTGATGTAAATTTTTAAATAAATTATTTGCAAAAGTGAACTTATGTTGTATCTTTGCCACCGCTAAGCATTATGGTGGTTGTAGCTCAGTTGGTTAGAGCATCGGTTTGTGGTACCGAGGGTCGCGGGTTCGAGCCCCGTCTTCCACCCAAAAGGCAAAAGCCTCGAAGTAATTCGAGGCTTTTTTTGTGGAATAAAGTTTAGAGATTACAGCAAAACTATTTCATCCATTTTTTTGTCGAATTTATAAATAGGGATTGTTGATCCATGAATAAATTATGGGAGCAATTATCGAAATATTTTATATTATTGCTTCCAATGATTTGTTGTAAGTGCGCTACCTGTTCTGGAGAATATAGCCCGTCTTCTTTACCATATAGTGCATAAATTCTAGTTTTATTCGAAATTAATTTTTGCAATATCTCTGTTAAATCGATAGAAGTGTAGTTTTCGTTTTTCAAAAAATCTTGAGGAGCTTCACGGCTCATTTGAGAAGTATATTTAAAGGCATCCTCTTTTACTGTAGCGGAATAAATAGCTTTCGCTTCATCACTCATTACCTTCGGAGAATAAAAACCGTTTTGCATGGCGTGCGCAAAACTGTAGGCGTAATATCCGACAGAAGTGGGGTCCATTTTTTCAATCATGTCTATATAATTTAGATTTGTTTTGTCGTTTTTCTCCAAGTAAATTCTTTTGCAAGAACGAAGAATGGTCTTAAAGGTTTCCTGCAATGATACTGGGGCACTAAGTAATTCTATTGTATTTACTTTATTAGGATTTTTTTCAGCGTACATAGCGGCAACAATACCTCCAAAACTATGACCTATTAGATTAATCTTTTTAAGATTGTATTTTTTAAGGATTACGTTAATATCATCAAAGGTTTCCTGAAAAGTAAACTTTGCATTAGCATCGATAGAGCGACCTTCTCCGCGGCGGTCATAAACAATGACATAAAAACTATTGTTAGCTAATTCTTGCGCAGTAGAAATTTCAAAACTTGCGGCGTTATATCCAGGGCCGCCATGAAGATACAAGACTGGAATGTTTTTCGGGTTTCCAAAAGTTTTACTATAGAGCTCTTGAGAAAAATTTTTCTGAATGGATAATGATAGAAGGAGTAATAGAAGTATTCGTTTCATGGTATATTTATTTAGGTTATTTGCTTTTGATACCATAATTGAATAAATGTTACAACTTCTAAAAATTAAATTATTCTTCTTCTAAGAATTGTTTATTCATACTTTCTAAAGCTGTGATAGCGTCATCAAGTTTTTGTTGTTGCTTTTTTATTATTCTAGGTCTAAAGTAAAACCAATTTATAGCGATCCATAGGCTTGTAATTCCATAAGTCAATACAGCTCCAGTTACTGACATTCTAAGGGTATATTCAATCATATACAACAAAAGTCCAAGTCCTAATAATATAAAATAAAGAGCCATTATTTTTGACTGCAGAAGAGCCTGTTTTTTCTTAATCAGCAGTAGTTGTTTTAGATATACGGCATTATTGGTTTGAGAATCACTTTCTTTTATTAGAGATATAAGATTGGTCGAAGCTACTATTTGCATAATGATGGCGACGATAACGAGTATAGTTCCTAGTTTTGTTGTTATCATTTTTGGTTTGAAATACAATACAATACCAGTTATAAATAGCATTGTCACAAACAGCAAGAGGTTGCCTAAAAGTAGTTTTATACGCGTTTTCTTTTGTGATTTTTTTGCTATGGCTACAATTTCTTTTGAGTTTAGCTGATCCGGTGTTTTTTGCTTCTGCCATAAAGCTTTAAAATTAGTCTCGGTCATATCGTTTAAATTTTTCGGTTAGTTTTTCTTTTATACGGTGGATTTTTACTCTAACATTTACTTCGGAAATACCGACTATTACTGCAATTTCTGACTGTTTAATGTCTTCTAATTCCAATGAAATGATAATTCTGTCGAGCTCTTTTAGTTCATTAATACATTGATATAAAAACTCGATTTTAGCATCGATGGGAAGTTCGGCAGACTGACTCAGGTATTCTGGCAACTCCGCTTTTGGTAGTCTTTTTTGTTTCTCTAACTGTCTCAGGCAATTATTAACTGCGATTCTATAAATCCAAGTGCTAATGGCGGCATCTTCTCTAAAGGTGCTTAGTTTGTTCCATACAATGATAAATGTGTCTTGAGCAATGTCTTTTGCCCAATCGTCATCGTCTACATATCCTCGGCAGAGGCGATAAATTTTGTGCCAATAGGTTTTGTAAATTTCCTCAAATTCCATAAAATGTATTTGTTTGAATAGGTTTATTGCTTTTGGATACCAAAATGGTCATAATGTTACAAAAAAAAGCTTTGAATCACTTCAAAGCTTTTTTTGCACCAGGGATAGAAGTGGAAATCCTCTCTGGTCTCGTTTTCAGAACGAGACCAGAGAGATTGAAACGGATAGCCCGGTCTCGCTGGAACGCTAGTGGAAGCGAGGAGGTGCCCAAATTCTAAATCTACTTTTTATCTACAACGGGTCTATTTTCTCTATTAGCCAATTCCCATGCCATCGTAAAAGCCAGTTGGGCTCTCTTTGTTAAGGCATCGTATTCGATTTTGTCTGGCGTATCTGATTTTTGATGATAATCAGCATGAACACCATTAAATAAGAAAACGGAAGGAACACCATGCTTTGCGAAGTTATAATGATCAGAACGCTCGTAAAAATGATTTGGATCTGCAGGATCATTGTATTTATAGTCCAGATCCATTTGCACATACTTTTTATTTGCCGTGGCGGTGATATTATCTAAATCACTTGACAGACGATCTGCCCCGATTACGTACACATAGTTATTCGTATTGGCATGTGCCGCATCCCGACGGCCTATCATATCGATATTGATATCTGTAATAGTGTTTTCCATGGGGAACAAAGGGTTCTCCGAGTAATAGCTAGAACCTAATAAACCATGTTCTTCGCCTGTTACATGTAAAAACATGATTGAACGTTTAGGACCGTGACCGTCTTTTTTTGCTTTTTGAAATGCTTCGGAAATTTCTAATAATGCAACCGTTCCTGAACCGTCGTCATCAGCGCCATTATAGACATCTCCATTTTTTACTCCCACATGATCGTAATGCGCAGAGATAACTACGACTTCGTTAGGTTTCTCTGAACCTTCTATAAAGGCCCAAATGTTCTCAGAATCAGGTAGACTTTGATCTCGCTTAGCATTCAAAAAGGCAGCAGGAACTTTTTGGTAGAAGTTAGTCGCTCCTTTAGGAAATGAAATGTTATTTTTTACATATTGACTGATTAGGTAAGTTCCAGCTCTTTTTTGTCCTGCAGAACCAGTTTCCCGGCCTTCCATTCCGTCAGCTGCCACAATGTAAAGATGTGTTTTTAGCTCATTAGCAGTAATGGTATTCATATACTTCGTAGGATCAGTATTATCTGCTGATTTAGTAACTTTTGTGCTACTGCACGATAGCGTAGTGGCCAACACAAATAGAGAAAATATTTTTTTCATTTAGGGGTTATTTTAGATTGATGACAGTGTAAAATGCAAATAGGGTAATAATTATAGATACTATTATGAAGTTGATGATAAAAATAAGACTACTTTTTAGAAAGGAAATCATTCGTGTTTCTTCGTAAAATCGACGATGAGCAGGGAAAAAATAGTAGACCATCCAACCGTATCCCATGAAATTCAAAGTTACTGTAATAAATTCAAGTACTGCCGATTCTTGAAATAAGGATAGGAATTTATTGGCTAGAAAGAGTATTAAAAAAATCAATAATAAAAAGGAGAAATAATGCAAGGTAAAAATACCATGATCAAAATAATACCATCGCTTTTTGCCATGAAATACCCATAGGCTGAAGGCAAAGAACGGCATGAATATAAAGAGAACTTTAGGTAGATTATGCACAAATGATTCGATAAATTTACCCATCATTTCTTTGTTCGTACTGTTTTCTTTGACAATTAGAATTTTTGTGGCTATCCAATATTTAAAATCGGATAGTTTTTCAGACTCAGATGCCTGCTTCTGAATAGAGTCTAATTCTTTTAAAGAACTAAAGGATATATCTTCAAATCTGATGCTTTCTTTTTCTTGCTTTAAAGTGTTAGTTGTGTTTTTTTCTCCACTATTATGTACTATATCAGAGTCGTGATTAGAAAGAAGCGCAATTAATAAAAAGGTAATAAAACTGATAAAAATATAGAGACGTACCGGTGCTAAATATGACAATCGTTTACCGGAAAGATAGGCTTTGGTTAAAGTTGCCGGTTTGAATAAAAGGTTTTTTATGGTTTCCCAAAAAGCATTTTCATAATGCGTTAAATCTTCAAAAAAATGAATGAATAAATGGTGAAAAGTTTTTCGCGTATTTGTATTTTCCTGTCCGCAATTAGAGCAGAAGCGATTTTCTACTACGTATCTACAATTCAAACAGATTTTGTCTTTTCTTAAAGTACCTTTACTCATAAACAGTTAATTAGTTTTATGGAATTAGTAGTTATTATTATTGCTAAAAAGCATGGAACTATTAATACTCATGTGCAATATTAGTACAATTTGAGCTTTAATAGTTACATGCTGTAAGAGAAAAGTACTATTTTTTTAATACCTCATTCAGGAAAAGTTTTAAATGTTCGAAAGAACGTCTTGCAGCTGTGGCATTGTAAGCAGCACCTTTTGAATTATCATTTCCATATTCCGGATTGGTAAAGCCATGAACTGCGTCTGCATAATATATCATTTGCCAATCCGCTTTTGTGTCACGCATTTCCTGTTGAAAGGCTGTAATTTCTGCTGCAGATTCGTAAGGATCATCAGCTCCGTGACAAACTAAGACTTTAGCGGTAATCGCTTCGGTAGGTCTTGTAGCATCTCTGCCTAAACCACCATGAAAGGAAACCACTCCTTTTACATTGAGATGCCCACGAGCAGCTTCAAGTACCCCTGTTCCTCCAAAGCAATATCCAATAACTACAATATTATCGGGATTAGCACCAGCCTTAATCAATTGTTCTAAGGCTAATGAAATTCTTGTTTGATATTCCTTATAGTTGGTTTTGTAATAACTGGATTTTTGGCCTGCTTCAGCATTATCTTTCGGGTAATTCCCTTCTCCATAAATATCTGCTACGAAGGAGTAGTACCCCAAATTAGCCAAATCTCCTGCAATATCCTTAGATGCTTTGTCAATTCCATGCCATGCAGGAAGGATCAAAATCCCCGGTTTTTGGTCGCTTTTCTTTTTTGGCGCAATTTTAAAACCATTTAAAACCTGACTTCCGTCTTTATAAACAACTGCTTTTAATTGACCAAAAGAGGCGTTTGAGGATATAAGAACTCCCAAAATAAAATATTTTAAATTTTTCATTGTGTGTTATTTGTTTATACAAATATCAGAAATAAAAATAAATATTTAACTTTATACTATAGAATAAATTGATGTATGTATCTCTTTATTTGAGAAAAGCGCCAAATTTGAGTAATTTTATGAACAAAATATTACAGTGAAATATTTCTTTTAAAGGCACAACCTAATTCAATCATAGAGTCCGTTTTTGCAATCCCCTGAATGGTGTCAATTTTTTCATAGAGTAATTTTCTCATGTGCTCATGGTCACGAGCAATCATTTTTATATACAAGGTATAAGAACCTGTAATGTAATAACACTCCGTTACTTCCGGGATTTTTTTAAGTTCTTCTATAATTCTGCTTGAATCTTCATCTTTATTTAAAGTAATCCCAGTAAAAGCGCCCCAATCATAGCCTATTTTTTTTTCGTTGATGATGGGTTTGATTCCCGTAATGATTCCTTGCTCCATTAAGCGATTGATACGCTGGTGCACCATAGTGTTTGATATTTTTAATGCCGTAGCAATTGCAGAGTACGCCATACGACCATCTTTTTCTAATTCCTTTATGATCTTTATATCGAATTCATCTAATACATCCATGAAACTTAGTTTAAATTAAAATGCGTAATTTTATAAGTATAAAAGTAATTATTTATTTTCTCTTTGCATACGAAACTTTGATTTATTTTACTCGAATTGACTTTTTTAACAATCTAATTTGATAAAATTAACTTTATATAATAATAAATAAGTCAATAACGTCTATTTTTATTGTAAAACTAAAAAATATTTGTATTTTTGTATTCTAAGCATTAAAAAATAATAGATCATGGAACACACACATCAAGGACTTTCTTCTAAAGCAGAAGCGTTAATAGAAAAAGAAAATAAATATGGAGCTCATAATTATCATCCATTACCGGTAGTTCTTGACAAAGGAGAAGGGGTTTTCGTTTGGGATGTTGATGGTAAAAAATATTATGATTTCTTGTCTGCATATTCTGCAGTAAATCAAGGACATTGTCATCCAAAAATTGTTGGAGCAATGGTAAAGCAAGCACAAACCTTGACTTTAACATCTAGAGCATTTCACAATGACCAGTTAGGAGTTTTTGAAGAATATGTGACTAAATATTTCAATTTTGACAAAGTGTTACCTATGAATACAGGTGCTGAAGCTGTTGAAACGGCTTTGAAATTATGTAGAAAATGGGCTTATGAAGTAAAAGGGATTCCTGAAAATCAAGCAGAAATTATTGTTTGTGAGAATAACTTTCATGGAAGAACAACGACAATCATTTCGTTTTCAAATGACGAAAATGCACGTAAAAACTTCGGTCCGTTTACAGATGGGTTTATCAAAATTGCCTATGATGATATTGACGCTCTAGAAGCAACTTTAAAATCAAGTAAAAATATCGCAGGATTTTTAGTAGAACCTATTCAAGGTGAAGCAGGAGTTTATGTTCCTAGCGAAGGTTATTTGGCGAAAGC
The DNA here is from genome assembly GCF_058725285.1 of Flavobacterium sp. DW-iso2. Lineage (NCBI taxonomy): Bacteria > Pseudomonadati > Bacteroidota > Flavobacteriia > Flavobacteriales > Flavobacteriaceae > Flavobacterium > Flavobacterium sp. DW-iso2. Next base: position 274,241 of record NZ_JBZXDY010000001.1, read on the forward strand.
CAAAGCACTTTGTGCAGCTCATAACGTTTTGTTCATAGCAGATGAAGTACAAACAGGAATAGCACGTACTGGTAGATTATTAGCAACTTGTGGCAATTGCTCTTGTACTAAAGGATGTGAAAATACGCCAGAAGTAAAACCAGATATCCTTATTTTAGGAAAAGCAATTTCAGGAGGAGTATATCCAGTTTCTGCCGTATTGGCAAATGATGGAATTATGAATGTTATCAAACCAGGTCAACACGGTTCTACTTTTGGTGGAAATCCAGTTGCTGCTGCTGTTGCCGTTGCCGCTCTTGAAGTAGTTCGTGACGAAAATTTATCAGAAAACGCAGAACGTCTCGGAATCATATTGAGAAAAGGATTGAACGATATCGCTTCCAGAAATCCAATAATTAATTTAGTGAGAGGAAAAGGATTGTTGAATGCAATAGTAATCGATTGTGATGAAGAATCTGATTTAGCTTGGCAAATTTGTTTGAAATTTAGAGACTACGGATTGTTGGCTAAACCAACTCACGGGAATAAAATTAGATTTGCTCCGCCATTAGTAATTACGGAAGCTCAAATTCAAGACTGTCTTGCAATTATTGAAAAAGCACTTAACGATTTCAAATAAAAATTTGTTATGGAACGATTTGTAAAATTAATAAAAAACCGGTCAGATATTGGTGCGGGAACGCGAGGATCTGATTTAGGGGTTGATGCTATCGAAATTGCAGCTATCAATCTTAATAGTGATTATTTTAATCGATTTGAGTTTGAAGACGTGAAAACGCACAACGAAAGCATCTATGATAAAAATAGAAATAATTTTGCTAAAAGAATCGAACACGTTGTAGAACAATGTACGCGAGTTTCTTATGCTGTAAAGCATAATTTACAAGCGAATTATTTTCCTATTGTGCTTTCAGGTGATCACTCGTCAGCATTGGGAACGATAAGTGGAGTTAAAGCGGTTTATCCAACAAAGACCATAGGTGTGGTTTGGATTGATGCGCATGCCGATTTACATTCGCCTTACACTTCACCATCAGGAAATATTCATGGAATGCCTTTGTCAGCGGCTCTAGGAGAAGATAATTTAGATTGTCAAATCAATGAAATTACTCCCGAAACAGTACAGCATTGGGAAGACATGAAAAACATTGGTACTCCTGGTACTAAAATACGTCCCGAAAATTTAATTTACTTTGGAGTTCGTGATACGGAAGAGGCAGAGAATAGCCAAATTGAAAAATTAGGGATTAGAAACTACATGGTAGATGAAGTACGCTATAGAGGACTTCAAACCTGCGTTTCTGAAGCATTGACTAAGCTGTCAAATTGTGATTTAATTTACATATCGTTTGATGTAGATTCTATGGATTGTGATATGATTTCATACGGTACAGGAACCCCTGTTGCTAAAGGATTTGATCAACATGAAGTAATTGCGATCATCAATCAGATTATTAAAAGCAGAAAGGTAGTTTGTCTTGAAGTTGTTGAGGTAAATCCACTTTTGGATACTAAAGGAAATAAAATGGCAGAAACCGCTTTTGAGGTTTTAGAACAAGTGACTTCCACCATAGTTTTACCTATCGAATAGTAGTTTAAACTTTTCCTTTTAAACATAAAATCCCAAAGTCTACGAGTTAGATTTTGGGATTTTTTTTATGAATTGGTTACAAATTAGAGCGCTGATTCGTTTTTAAAATCGAGATTTTAGTACTCTTATTTAAAGTTATTTTTAGGAGCTAATCCCGTTATCCGTTACAACCCATTTGGTCTCAAACCCTTTTTCTAGGTAGTGGCAGGAGCTTCCTGCGGTCGCTCTGCCACTACCAGTAAAAGTGGTTTTCGACCTACATGGGGTTTTCACTGCTACCGGGGCTAGGGGATTTGTGGTTTAATTGGGGTGATTGTGGTTTTCCGTAAAGTTTATTGTGGAGAAGGTTTTATATTTGAATTCAAATGTGTTATTTATTCAGATTTTTAGGATATTAATTTGTATGTTTGAAATAAGTAATGAAATAAAAGAAAGCTCCTCCAGTGTACTCAAAGTGCTGTATAAACACGAAGGGTTATTTAGTTTATACGCTTCTTATTCCCATCTCATTGTTCAATAGGATTTTAATACAAATTTCAATAAAAACTAATACATTTTTAAATGATCAGAATAATTCATCTTTCAGACTTACATTATCGCGAAAATTGGGAAGAAAATCAAGGTGTAGTTCTTAGGAACTTGTTTATTGATATCGAAAAACAAATTGCTTTATCTCCAAATGATACTTATTATTTAGTTATGTCAGGGGACTTCGCTTTAGCGGGAGATAAAAATTACTTATTTAAAGAGCTCTTCGACCTTTTTGATAGAGAACTTAATAGACTAAATATTCCTAAGTCAAATCGATTTTGCGTACCTGGTAATCACGACGTACAACGAAGTGTAGTTGAAAAGGATTTTGTAGTTCATGATGCTGTTGTGAAAAGAAAACCTAGCGAGAAAGAATTTAATGACTACGTAGAAAAGCCAAATAATATTTTCAGAGATAAATTTAATAATTATATAAAATTTTCTGATGAATTTTCACAACCTATGGCTTTAACAGGTAGCTTTACAGGTAATGGTTACCAATTGGCAAAAGATGTTTCGATTTATTGCTTAAATACATCTATTTGTTCGTCTGGAGGGTTACGCGATATTAACGACCAACAATATTTAGGAATCAATACACGAGAGTTATACAAGTGGGTTTCTGCGGATAACTCAAAGTATAAAATTTTGGTTATGCACCATCCAATAGATTGGTTAATGGATTGGGCTCAAAATGAACTTAAACTTATTTTAAAAAATCATTTTAATGTCTGCTTATCTGGGCATGTTCACAGTCAAGAAATCTTTCATAAAATTATAAGCGAAAATTCATTAATAGAATGTTCTGCTCCCCCATTGTTCACAGAGAAAAAAGACAATTTAGGATATGCAATTTTCACGTTTTCGGATTTAGGTCCAGTCGATTTAACTTATCGTCAATGGAGCAAAAATAATAATTTCTTAACAGGCGTTAATTTCTCCAATACTGATGATGGTAAAATAATTTTTAATCGTATTGAAGCAGCTAAAGTACCTTTGGTTTCAGACGAGGTTTTATTTATGTTGAACAATGAATTGACTGAAGCACTGGAGTCCTTTGCTGGGCAACCAATCGTATGGGTTGATCCAATAATTAGTAAAAGTAATGATATTACTGACTTCAATAATGTCGATAATAAAGTTCCGGTTGAAGCGATTCTAATTACGACTGATTCACTAATTATTAAAGCCCCACCACAGTTTGGCTTAACTTGTTTATCAAAATATTTAATTAAAACTGCTTGGCAAATAAATAAATCCATTTGGCTATATTTAGATTCTAATACAGTAGGTCCACACAACTTGCAAGATAAAATCACTAAAGAATTAACAAAACGAAGGTGCTCGTTAAAAGATGTTAATTGTATAATTCTTGATTCATGGAATAATTCAACTAAGATTAATTTTACATTACTTAAAAATTTAAGTGACTTGGTTGGTGATATTAAAATAATTGTTATGCAAACGATTGACGATATGAATTTTCTAAAAGAAGAAAATCGTGAGCCAATCAATAGAGACTTTGAAATTATTCATCTATTAGCACTTCCGAGGGGTGAGGTTCGTAAGGTTGTAGCACAATATAATCTCAAAAAGCATATAGGTGAAGAAGATGCTGTAATTACTAAAATCATTTCTGATTTAGATGTTTTGAATATTCATAGAACTCCACTAAATTGTTTGACAATACTTAAAATATCAGAGAAATTTTATGATGAAAGTCCTGTAAACAGGACTAAAATGTTGGAAAGAATTTTAATAATGCTTTTTGAGCGTCCTGAAATACCTACTTATAAGTCCAGGCCTGATGTCACAGATTGTGAATATGTGTTGGGATATTTTTGTGAAGATATGATCAGAGAAAAATGCTACACCTTTACTAGAGAAGATTTCTCAAAAAAAATTGTAAAATTCTCGAAAGAAAAATTACTGACAATCGAAGATGATTTAGTTTTTCAAATCTTGTACGAAAATAATATCATCGTTAAACGAGATACAACCTTTGTTTTTAGATCTATGTATTGGGTTTATTATTTTGCGGCCCAAAGAATGCACCACTGTGAAAAATTTACACAGTTCATGTTTAGGGATAAGAACTATTTGTCTTTTCCCGAGATTATTGAATTTTATACAGGAATTGATAGAAGAAGGGAAAATGCTATAAAAATTCTTACTGATGACTTGAAATCTATATGTGATACTGTATATAATAAAGTTGGGATACCAGATGGAATGAATCCGTATAAAATCGCAAAATGGGAGCCAACTACTGACAGTTTACAAAGAATGCAGGATTTTGTAGGTGAAAATGTGAAGAACTCAAGCTTACCAGTATCTGTTAAAGATGAATATGCTGATAAATCATATAATCAAATCAAGCCATATGATCAAAGTGTTAGTAAGATATTTGAACAATATTCGTTACACACTTTATTGTTTAGCTTAAAATCAGCTTCTCGTGCTCTTCGTAATAGTGATTTTGTTTCTCCTGAGGCTAAAAAACTGATCCTCGATCAAATAATGAGGAGTTGGGAACAAGTTTCAAAAGTGCTCATCGCATTGACTCCAATCCTAGCTGATCAAGGAAAAGCTGTATTTGAAGGTCAAACTTTTACGTTAGATGGAGATTTTGGTAAGACAAAAGAAGACAGAGCGAGCAGAATTTTAAATGTAATTCCAAACAATGTTGTACGTTTTTTTAAAGATGACTTGTATTCCAATAAAATCGGTGCTCTTATATTTAGTCAAATAAATAATGAGAAGAACGATTTAAAAAAGCTGGAACTGATTTTGTTAATAATATATGATAGGCCAAAAAACTGGAAATTGGAAGTTCAACGCTATATAGTAAGTTTAGACAAAAACTCATTTTACTTATTAAAAGTTCTTTCTGCACTTAAGCATGAATATAGCTATAGCTATTCATCGCCTGAGACTTTAAAAGAAATTGCAATATTGATTAAAGTATGCATTGCAAAACATCAATATGGCATTGCAAATCCAACTAGTAAAATTGCGAGTATACCAAATAGTGTTCTTCCTTCGCGAGAAGTCGCAGAAGATGATCAATTTATAAACAAGGGATCTTAAGAGACAAGCTAAGTCCCCGCTACCGCACGAATCCTTTCGTGTGGTACATGAGAGAATGGATTGAAGAATAGCAGCTATACAAGCACGAGTGTCTTTCTTGTGTTTATTGGCGACTTATTTTATTGTGATTGCCTCGTTCCTCGCAATGACAATATACCGGAAAAGTTATTATGAAAATTACCCGTGATTAGTAGCCCTGATGGGAGCGGCATCCTCGTAACGCAGTGGAGAGATACAGCGGACAGCAGGAGGGGAAGTTCTTGAAAACGATAGTTGACCTGCTCCTAAAAATAAAACAGACTATTAAAATTTTTCATTAGAGGCTAATGAACCGCAATGCGTTTATGTTGGTGATTTTCTTAGATTTACTGTAACACATTTGTGTTTTTACACTCTTATTAGAAATTGATTATTACTTATTTAAAATATAGCTATGAAAAAAATTGTTTTAACTGGTTTGGTGCTTTGTTCTGGTTTGCTAGTTCAGGCGCAGTCTATTGATAAATTGATTACTATAAACAAGGTAACCGAAATTGAAAAAGTACTTGCTGCGGATGATATGCAAGGACGGAGAGCCTTTACCCCGGGAATTGATAAGGCGTCGGCGTATATTGAGTCGCAGTTCAAGAAAATAGGTTTACAAACCTTTGACGGCGCGAAAGATTACAAGCAGGAATTTGCAATGACGGAGTCTATAAGGAAAAGTCTGGAAGTAACGATTGACGGCAAAGTGATTGATGCGGGTTCGATGCTTTCGTTTTCATACCAGCCTCAAGTTTCTTTTACAGAGAATAGTCCTATTGCGGTGGTGAATATTAGAGCTGGAGATTCTTTTGGCCCTAAGTTTTATGAGTATTACCAAAGCGATAAAAACCTGCTGGTTCTTGTTGATAATTCGTTTAAAAAAGCGATTCAGAACATGCTTCACATGCCAATGATGGCGGCAACTCCTGGCAAGAATACGGTAGTATTTGTTTTTGGCCCTGCTGAGGCGACCCATTTTTCGATTGAAGCGACCCATACCATTACAACTAATAAATTAAATAATGTCGTTGGGGTTTTGAAAGGGAAAAGCAAACCGAATGAATATGTAGTGTTTTCAGGGCATTACGATCATCTTGGTGTAGGGTCTCCAGGGGAAGGAATGCCGCATGATGCAAAAGATTCTATTTATAATGGGGCCAATGATGATGCTGCGGGAACGACCGCTGTAATCTTGCTGGCCGACTATTTTAAGAAAATGGATACTAACGAGCGTTCGATCATTTTCACAGCTTTTGTAGCCGAAGAATTAGGTGGATATGGTGCGAAATATTTTTCGAAACAACTAGACCCAGCGCAGGTAATGGCGATGTTTAACCTAGAAATGATAGGAACAGAATCGAAATGGGGAAAGAATTCTGCTTATATTACTGGTTTTGATAAATCAAATATGGGTGAAATACTTCAGAAGAACTTAGAAGGTTCTGCCTTTAAATTTTATGCTGATCCGTATCCAGAGCAACAGCTTTTTTATCGCTCTGATAACGCTACTCTAGCAAAATTAGGTGTTCCTGCACATACAATTTCGACTTCAAAAATGGATAATGAACCTAATTATCACAAAGCAAGTGATGAAATTGAGACTTTAGACATGAATAATATGACCGAAATCATTAAAGCGATCGCGATTAGTTCGTCAACGATCATCAGCGGAAAAGACACGCCAACGAGAGTGGATACTGCGAAGTTGAAATAAACATTTTTTGAAAGGTTGTATTAAATTGTAACCTCTTTTTTTGAACTATTTAGAGATTAAGAAAATTAAGCATATAAACTTAATGAGTATTAATCTCTAAATGGTTTTTATTTTAATTGTATACGGAGGTTGTATTCAATTTTTTTAGACTTGTAAATTGATTAATTTAATTCGGCTTATCTTTATCGTTATTGGAACTCATAATAGATTTTATTGACAAAAAAGAGGGGATAGTAAACGGACTTTCATACTGACTAATTTAACTACTTAAATGGGGTAGTGTCTCATTTAGCTTCTAAAATAAGGTACCGAAAATTAGATTTATTTATAAAAAATTCCCGTATTGCTATTTCGATTTTTAATTGTTGCTATTTACTTAATTTTTACTAGCCAGGAAAACATCGTATCAAAAGCGTTTTCTCTGACCGCTTTTGGAGATAGAAAGATGTCGTGCAGCGCATGATCAATTTGCAGTAAGGTCACATCATCACCCAGCGTTACTCCAACTCTTTTTATGTCTTCAATGTTCAATACCGTATCTCTTGACATGGCCTCTTCAGAAAAAGTATTACCGTTTTTGGAAGCCGAAGAATGCATAACTAGAATGGGTACTTTTATGTTAGAGTGTGCTAGTTTTTTTTGTGCGATGTTTATCGCCATTACCCATTTAAAATAGGTCGAAAATCCTTTTATTGGCTTCCAATCGAGGTTATAATCCCACTCACCATAATAGTCTTTATGTAAACTTTGTCCATAGACAGGCGATAGTACTCCTTCAATTTTGGCATACTGGGCTAGGGTGGAAATGGTTTTTGACCCCCAATAAGTAATGAACTTCTCAAAGTTAGATTGATAAAAATCAAGAAAGGGTGAATTTAAAATAAGAGCACTTATATGGCTTCTTTCAGAGCCATTGTTCATATAGCTACTTGCTATTAATCCACCAGTGGAATGACCTAACAGGGAAATAGGTTCTTTATTAAGGGTATAAATGTCACGTATAGCAATTGATATTTCTTCAAAATATTCTTCAATGTCTTTGCAATAATTGGGGTGCTGATGTTTCAGAAGGGATCTGCCGTATTTCCTAAGATCAAGAGCATAAAAATCAAAATTATTTTCATTGCATTTTTCAGCTACATGGGTTTGAAAAAAATAGTCATTATAACCATGTAAGTACAATATACTTTTTCTATTCCCTAGGTTGTGTTTTGAAGAAATTAACGTAGCAATTGCTTCTCCATCGTAGTCAGGTTTTAGTTTAAGAGTTTGAAAAGTAAAGTCTTTATCTAGATTCATATTTGCTTTGTTTATTTGATTAGTAACACCGTCAATGCTTTGGGAAATCACAATAAAGGATGGGAATTAACTGTTTTTTTTGCTTAATTTATTTGATCCATTTTTTCTTTTTGAAATAGATTAATGCAATTACGAAACTAATTATCATTAGTCCAATTGCTGCTGGATAGCCATATTCCCATTCTAGTTCGGGCATATTTTTAAAATTCATTCCATATATTCCTGCAATTAACGCTGGTAGAGAGATGCATACGGTTATAATGGTCAACGTTCTAAATATTTTATTTTGTTCTAAATCAATTTTACTGTTTATATTGTCCTCCAAGTCATCAAGCCTTTCAAAATTAAATTGGATATGGTCTGAAATTACTGCGATATCATCCAGCTCTAGGTTGATTTTAGTTGTTATCGTCTTTAGTTCAAATTTATTTTGTATCAGCAAATGCAATATTCTTTGGAAATTACTTATTGATTCTTTAATCAATAGATTATTGAAGTTGAGTATCATTATTAAATCCAGATCTTTTTCATTATAGTCTTTCGAATTTAAAATATTCTCATAAAAACGCTTTATTCTCCTGGATATTATCTCGGTCAAATCGGCATAATAATCGGAGATTATTCCTATTTGAAAAACAAAATGCTCTAAATGAGAGCTAAAATGGATACTCGTGAAATCATATCTTGTTTTGGTCAGCTTTAAAAAATCGTTATCAATGTTTGAAGATAAAAAATAAAATACTAATTCGTTTTTAATGATAATAAATATTTCTTCTTCTTTAAAAAGAGTCTCCGAATTGTATTTGGGTATTGAAAAATTAAAAGATAATTGATCGTTTGATTTTAGGTAATGGGAACTTATTTCAATATCCTCTTTTTGTTTAAAAATAGATATGTCGATTCCAAATTTTTCAGAAACCTCGCTTAGTATACTGTCTGTATAATCAATAATCCGAATATTAAACAGATCGACAGCATCAGTGTCAATCTCACTAATGAAATTAAATTTCTTTACTTCATTCGTCTTTAAGTATAATTCTATCATGGTATTTTACAATTAGTATATGAATTTAGGGGCGGTTAATTATTGTTCCCAATGTGAAGTATCCTGATGCAGAGCAAGGATATCTACCCCATGTAATTCCGTGTTTACGAATATATGGATTAATATGATAAAATCACGAAAATAGCTAATCTTGACAAAGGAGGCTTTCTAGCGAATTTATTGTCGCTTGAAATCGAAATTGATTTAAATTGTATACCAGGACACAACCTAATGGAGGTTTTAGAATAAAAAGTATATCTTTAGGACTTATTAAACTGATGCCTATATTATGAAAAGTAGAATAGTTAAAACCCGAATATTTGAAGCCTGTATACAAAAGCAGCATGAATTGATTGATAATTTTAAACAGCGTGAAGCTGAAATGAATGACGATACCTTCAGCCAGAATGAATCACCGAGTCAGAGTGAAGATCGCCGAGCTGGAAAATATGAATTACTGAAAGCCATTGGTGACGAACTCGCTTTTGCCCAAGAAGAATTAGCTTATCTAAATTCACTGGATGTTAAAAAGGAAAACTCGGTTGTTGCACCTGGAGCAGTTGTTGTCACTGAGCAATTTGTTTTTTTTATTGGTGTATCCAGTGAAAGAGTGGAAGTAGATGGAGAAACGGTCTTTGGTATTTCAACCAAAGCGCCCATTTATGCAAACATGAGAGGTTTAGAAAAAGGAAATAATTTCCAATTTAATGAAACTAATTATGTCATTGAAGACGTTTATTAACTTGTCATCGTTACAGAATTGTTTTGTTGAATAAGATAGAATTTTTAACGTTCCTTTTTGTTTAAATAGGAACATAAAAGAAACAGCCTTTAATCCTGATGGAACTAAAGGCTGTTTTTTTTGATTATAAAAGAGGTAAAATCTCCTATTGGTTATGATACAGAAAAACGGTTTAAAAGTAGTACCCGATATTCATATTAAAACGCACTTCCCATTTGGCATTTGCAGTTCCGTTTGCCAATGCATTTTTCCAAACTGGTCCGAGCCAAGGTTGGTCTTTACCCGCCGCAATATCAAAATACGTATATACATTTCCAGCAGAAACTAAAACACCAGTAACATTCATCGCCGAGTCTTTAAAATCAGCGTTTATTTTTTCTAGGTATCCATAATCATTATAGAATTGTAAGCTTGATACTGGACCCCATTTTACAGGTACTGTGTATTGTACGCCTAAAGTATAGGTATTTCCTGCTGCTGCCACGAGGTATGGAGCGCCATAAGCTGTCATCGCTATAATTTCGTTGTTTTGTCCGTTAGGATTTTTTGGACTTTTTTTGTAGGTTGACACTTGGGCTTTTACACCAAAGCGCTTGTACTTTAATTCATAATGCAATGCCGCTGCATAATGCGATCCCATTTCTTGGGTATCTAAGTTATAAAGTCCGCCATATTGTACTGAGGCGCCTATTTTATGATTAATACTGTCATTTCCTATTGTATAGCTAAGCTTTCCATTAACTTGGTTTGTTTCTTTATTGCGTAAATCCAAAACGCCATCACCATCTAAATCTATAGAAGCAACATCATAAGAATAACGACTATCTGAAATATCAGAGTTGCTACCAAATCTTAACTCTTCTGCATTTTTGAAAAAAGCCAAAGTGTAATTCCATTTTTTATCGGTATGTGTGAACTTAACACCCATATCATGATCGTCTTCCAGGCCAATGTAATAGTTAATGCTAAAAAACCAGTTGTGGGAATTGTAGGTAGTTATACCAAAAGGGACTTGGGTTAATCCAACTTGAATTTCGTTTTTAGAGTCAAAATCATGCGCCAGCCAACCTTGTTTTAGCATTCCGCCTCCAAAACTTTCTGAATACAAGCGGTATTCTGCATTTAGTTTAATTCCTTGGTATTTAGCTTTAGCATTAATACGAAAGACATCATAGCCAAAATCGCCACCTCGTTTTTTTTGTCCTTCTTTCCACGTTGATAAATTATAATTGAATCGTAAAGCACCACCTATGGTTACTTCGGGTTTGTCTTGAGCATAAATAGCTCCGGTTGATAATAGCAAAAAGCCAATTATCAAAGTAATTTTTGAAAACATAAAATGTTTATTGTAATTAAAAAATGAATTAATTTGAGAAGAAAATACTAATTTAAGAAGGGATTGTCTTTTTAGTTAAGAAGCAAAATAACGGATTGCTGTGTGAAGATTTACTTTTTAAGTAGTGTAATGAAATAGTTTTATGCATCCTGCAAAGGTATAAAATTATATCACTTTGCCTAGAAAACGAGCTTTTGCTTGATGCTAGACTACTTTATGGCAAAAAAAATTAAAAAACGTAAAACCATAATGAGATAATTTTCGTAATTAGATAGAAGAATATAGATTGTATCTTTGAAGAAGCCATTTTTGGTGAAGCCAAATTAAAGTTTCAAAAAAAGTATAATAAAAATAATTTTTGTTGTCAGGAACACTCCTGTTATTCGTCTTTAAGTATATGAATTTAAATAATAAACATTCTTGTTCAGTAGCGATTCTCCTTTTTGCGCAAAGCGATGAGGTAGAAAGTGCTTTGAAACCAATTGCTTATGGCAAAAGACAGAATGATTTATTGTGGCATAAAATGAATCAAAAAGTCTTACAAACGGTTCATAAAACAAAACTGCCTTATTTTATTTCTGATGAAAATACGCAACAAGGCGATTCTTTTGGAGATAAGTTGAGTCACGCCATTCAATCCGTATTGGATAGAGGGTATGATAAGGTTATTGTGTTAGGGAATGATAGTCCGGGATTGCGGTTGCCTCATTTGCAAGAAGCTTTTAGGGAGCTGCAAGATAAGAGTGTCGTACTTGGTTCTAATTTTAAAGGCGGTACTTACTTGATAGGAATTTCGAGACTTTCATTTAATAAGGCGGCTTTCGCCAAAATTGATTGGCAAACACCAAAAGTATTTGGACAATTACAAGCGCTTTATTGTACACAAAAGCTAGGAATTATTACTCCTTTAGCCGATTGTAACACTAAAAGTGATTTTGAAGAGCGCTTGCGTGACCTTCCTTTTTACAGTAGTTTTAAAAGTATTTTGGCATCCTTTCTTTTCTATGCAATTGCTATATACTCGTTTTTAAAGCACTTTTATGCTCATGCGTTTATTGGACTTAATTTTAATAAAGGCTCTCCCGTATTGGAGTAATTTTCTAGCTTTTATTGGTCTCAAATAGAGTTTAAAACTATGTACTTTCAGTGCATCTCGCTTTAGCTTCTATAAAATGTTAACACCGCAGATTCGCAAATTTTAAAATAATTGATATAAGATAATTTGCGAATCTGCGGTAAATATTAGCAATACAACATGCAGACTTTAAGATTGACAACCAAATCTATGGACTTTAAGTCCATAGTGGTTTATTTTAAAAATTATAATCCAAAACCGTACTTTAATGAAACAATTTTTCCTGTTTTTACTATTGAGTGTCACAACATTTGCTGTCGCTCAAGAAGACTTATCCGTCTCAATCATCGATTTTAATACACAAAAACCTCTTGCTAGTATTGAAGTTTTATTATTGAATAGCACTCGTAATAGTAGTGTCCAACAAATTTCAAATAGTCAAGGTAAGGTTACTTTTAGAGGGATTCCAGCCTTAGATGGATACCAAGTTGTTTTTGAAGGAACGGCAATTTACGCTGCGCAAAAATCAGAATTAATTAGTGTGCGTTCAAATCAAGCGGCAAATATCACTTTGCTCTTAGCACCAAAAGAATCCAACGAGTTGAATGAAGTTTTGATTACTAAAGGAGCAACTGCAAAAATTAACCGCCGCGATGCCGAAGTTTCTTTTGAAATGAAAGCCGCCGAAATTCAAGAAATCCCTGTCGAAGGGCGTGATATTACAAGAGTTTTGTTTCGCTTGCCTAATGTGTCACAGGCGACAGGGTTCTTTCCTGAAGCGGCAAATGTGAGTATCAATGGAGCAAGTTCTGGATATACTTCCTATTTGATTGATGGATTAGACAATAATGAGCGATTTCTAGGAGGACAAAAATTTGCAATTCCGTCAGGATTTGTAAAAGATGTTACGGTTTTAACTAATAATTTCTCGGCGGAATATGGTTTAACTGGAAGCGGAATTGTCAACATTACCCCACGTTCTGGATCTAATGAAACTACTGGAGAAGTGTTCTTTATTACAAGGCCTGGACCATCCATTGATGGAAAATCTAGTTTTGCACAGAGAGATTTGTCTGGAAACCAAGTTAAAAATGGTTTTGCTCGTTATCAAGCGGGTGGAGGAATTGGAGGGGCTTTAGTAAAAGACAAAACCTTTTATTATTTCAATTTTGAACACACGACTGATATCAAAGATAACTTGTTAAATGTGCCACAATTAGGCATTACTGAAACCGTAAGAGGAACGAACACATTCAATTATTTTTCATCGAAAATTGATCAGATTTGGAATCCAAATTTCAGTTCTTCCTTGCGTGCAAACGTGGGCGTGATCGATGTTGAAAGACAAGGTGGCGGACTCGATGGTGGTTCTACTTTTAAATCAGCAGGAAATACACAGCAACGCAACAGTATTTTATTGGCTTTAAAAAACAGTTATAAATTTGGTGATTTTTCTGGAGAAACTAATGTGCAGTATAGTCGTTTTAGATGGAATTATGCAAAGCCATTTAATCCCAATAGTTCGCAAGTAACGATTTTAGGTGTAAATGATGAAACATTAGGCGTTATTGGAAATCCAGGTTATGTTTTTGATGCTATCGAAAATACGATTCAGTTGCAACAAAAAGTAAAGTATTACGCAGAAAATCATACCATTAAAGCAGGTCTTAATTTTATTAGAGGCGATCACCAATTATTTGGAGGTGGAAATCCAGTAGGGAATTACCGAGTGAAATTGAATCAAAACCAAATTGATGTTATCAAAAATAGTGGTGTAGGAGGAGATTTAAATGTAAATGATATTCCGCAAGATGTTCAAGTTTTAAATTATAATGTAGAATTACGACCAGCTTCTTTTGGAAAAAAGCAAGATATTTATTCGGCTTATATTGAGGACTTATGGTCGGTTACTAATCGATTGAATCTTACTTTAGGGTTGCGTTATGACTACGATAATTTATCAAAAGGAGGAAGCGATAAAGGCGATTACAACAACTTGGCGCCCCGTTTTAATTTCAATTATAAATTAGATAATTCAAGCAGTTTACGTGGTGGATACGGAATTTCATACGACAAAGTAAATTATGCTGTTTATAGTGATGCTTTGCAGCAAAACACGACTTCTCAAAGCTATAAGTTAGAATTGGAAGAGCTAAAAAGATTGGGACTTTTACCAGCGAATACTAATATTGACCGAATTACCTATAACGGAAATTTAGCAGCTACAGTTTCTGGCGTAAATTATTTACAAGGCCCTTCAGCTACAGATTTACAAGGACAAAGAGAGAATATATTTTCGAATGAACGCAGAATTCTGAATCCGAATGGATATAAGAATGCCTATACTCATGAATTGGCGTTAGGATACCAATTGCAATTAACAGACGAGCGACTGTTTTTTGTAGATGTGGTTCACAATAGAGGAGAGAACTTAACGCGTTTACGCAACCTGAATGCAGCTGCGGAATATCCTATTGATCCTAATAACGTAGTAATAAGAACTCAGGCGCAAGCGGATGCATCTCGACCAATTCCTATTATAAATGGAGGTGCTACCATCAACGGACAGCGGGTTACAGGAATTGCTAGAAGCGTTATTGTAAGTGAAAACGAAGGGAAATCTAGGTATTATGCCATGAGTTTTAATTACCAAAAAACAAGAGGTACTGATGAGTATTCGTACCGATTGAACTATACATTATCATCAAGTAAAAATGATACGGACGGAATCAATTTTAGAGCATCCGATGGGAATAATTATGCGAATGAATGGGGGCCATCTGTAAATGATAGAACACATAATATTAACGGAATTTATAGCTATTATCCTTTTAAAGGAACCACGGTTACATTAGCTGGTTTATTACAAAGTGGCCAACCTATTAATAGAATTCCACTTGGTTTTGGAACTACAGATTTGAATGGAGATGGTGCCAGTTTTTCTGATGCTTACACAGGGAATAGTGACCGTTTTCCGGGAGAGAGCAGAAACAATGATCGCTTGCCATGGAGTACTACTTTTGACTTAGGAGTGCAACACCAAATCACGATTGCTGGAAATAATAAAATAGAATTACGTGCTGATATATTTAATGTATTGAATGCCGAAAACTTAAGTGGATATAGTAATAATGCGACTCAAAGTAACCAGATTCAAGGGGGTTCTAGCGCCAGCGGATTATTTACACAAAGAAACGCTTCGCCACCAAGACAGTTCCAGTTTGGAGTGCGTTATTTATTCTAATAATAATCAATATCCTGCGAGTTAGTATGGCTTTGCAGGATGTTTTTAATTTGCGTTAGGGATAGAAGTGGTATCTCCCGATTTATAAAAACAAGGCTTTTTAGCCGTAGTTTTTATTTAGCGGGAATATAACGGATAGCCCGACCCTTGTGGTAACGCCCAAATAAAATAAGAAATATGTTTATACTAAATGCAAATGAGCCAAAGGAATTGGCTGCTTATTTACACCAACAAAAATGGTTAAAAGAGGACGAGACGGTTGTTGCTATATCAAAGCCAGGCGATGGAAATATGAATTGTGTATTGCGAATAGAAATGGCAACGCGCTCATTTATTATCAAGCAATCCAGAGGTTATGTGGAGAAATATCCACAGGTTCTGGCACCTGCAAATCGGGTACTTACGGAAGGTGCTTTTTATGAAAAAATAGCAGCTGTTCAAGAAGTGCAGGAAATTATGCCCAAACTTTTAGGGATTGATGCGATGAATAATTTAATTGCTTTAGAGGATTTAGGCAAGTCAAATGATTTCACTGTTTTGTATGATTTAAAACAAAAAATAGAAGAAGAAGAGTTACGTCAGTTGGTAAACTATTTGAATGGTTTGCACCAAAGTTTTCAGAAAACGGTTGTTGATGATGAGCTGGAAAACACAGAAATGCGAAAGCTAAACTATGAACATATTTTTGAATATCCTTTTAGAGAAGAAAATGGTTTTGATTTAGATGCGGTTCAAGAGGGTTTGCAAGCCGTGGCGATGTCTTATAAAAAAGACTCCGAATTGAAGCAAAAAATTGAGCGACTGGGGTCTTTGTATCTGTCAAAAGGGAAATACTTATTACAAGGCGATTATTATCCAGGGAGCTGGTTAAAAACGGCGGAAGGAATTAAGGTGATCGACCCTGAGTTTTGCTTTTATGGCTTACGCGAATTTGATCTCGGAGTTTTTTTAGCGCATATGTATTTGACCCAGCAAAAGGAATCTACTATCGCTTATATAAAAGAAAACTACTACTCTTTTGAGGAATTAAACACGACCATTTTAAATGGTTTTATAGGTGCTGAAATCATGCGTAGGTTAATAGGATTAGCACAATTGCCTTTGAAAATGGAATTGAAAACGAAAGCAACTTTATTAACGTTTGCTCGGGATTTAATTTTAAAATAAAATATTATGAAGAATAAAATACTACTTTTTGCATTATTGCTCACAGCATCATTGCAAGCACAAACTAAAGTATGGTTTGATACGGATCTTATGATTGGGATGCCTGATAAAACGCCACGTGAGGTAGATGATGGAATCACCTTGATAATGGCTTTGAAGCAACCTCAAATCGAAATTGTAGGAATCAGCTCGATTACTTATGTTGATTATAGCTATGATGTGATTAATAAAATCCTAAAATGGCATAATAGAGGCGCTTCAATTCCGGTTTACAAAGGATCGCCAAAAGCGGATGATTTAGGAGTGGAAAATGAGGGAACGAGAGCGTTATATCAAGCTTTGAAGAAAGAAAAGTTGACTATTTTAGCTTTGGGGCCAATGACTAATATTGCGTCATTGATTCAGAATCACCCCGATATTATTCCGCAAATCGAGAAAATTTCAATTTGCGCAGCAAGAACTCCTGGACTGCCTTTTAATCCTGGAAACGGAAAATTGAATGTGTTTGACTACAATTACGAGTTTGACTATAAATCGATGGATGTGGTTTTGAATTCGTCTATTCCGCTTGTTTTTGCGGGCTATGAACCCAGTTCTTACACGTTTATTGGTAATGTTGATTTGGCTAGTTTAGACATGAACAATGAAGCTGATAAATGGTTGTTTGACGTAGTTCAGCCTTGGATGGAGAAGAATGAGAAGTTTTTTGGCGTTAGAGGATTTATTCCTTTTGATTGTTCGACTTTAGGAGTGATAACGCATCCTGAATATTTCACCTATTACAAAGATATTCCCATTAAAGTAAATTATAGAAAGAATGATGCGTTGCAAGTACAACCAAATGTTCCCTTTAAAAACTTCCTAGAAGTATCGTATAAATATAAATCCAAAAAGAAGGTAGATTATGCGATCAGAGCGTTACAAGGTTTTGAAGAAAAGATATTAGAAACGTTAAGTGTAAAAAACTAACAAAACTTTAGGAGTTGTTTCAAAACCAAATCTAGAAATCAACCGTATATTTAAATAGATTGAATTATAAAATAAACAAGGTTATTGTAGATTTAAAGATCCATAATGGTGACTGCGTTAAATAGATTCGATAAAACAAATAAATGCGAGCAAATGAAAATTAAATTAGCAAGTTACGTAGTTGTGTTGTTTACAATTTTAAGTTGTAATGCACAGACGAAGAAATTGTCTTTAGAACCAAAAAAAGGAAAAGCAATTGCTGTTTTTGCCGAGGGTTGTTTCTGGTGCAGTGAACACGTTTTTGAAGCTGTGGTAGGAGTAGACGAAGCAATATCTGGATATTCTGGAGGAACAACCAAAAATCCTTCCTATGAGCAAGTGAGTTCTGAAAGGACTGGGCACGCTGAGTCTGTAGCAGTGTATTATGATCCAAAGGTGGTTTCTTACAAAGAGTTAGTGGCTGTTTTTTTTGCCTCACAAGATCCTACAACACCCAATCAACAAGGACCTGACAAAGGTTCGTCCTATCGTTCGATTGCCTTTTATAAAAATGCAGCTGAGAAAAAGATAATCGAAGACAAAATTAAGGAGCTTACCGCCAATAAAGTTTTCGCCAATCCGATTGTTACTGAGGTAAAACCCGTTATGGACTTTTATGAAGCGGAGGATTACCACCAAGATTATGTGAAACTAAATCCCAATCAGCCTTATGTGAGAGGTGTTTCAATACCAAGGTATAACAAGTTCAAAAAAACATATAAAGGAAAGTTAAAACCTAATCATTAAAATTATGAAACGATACCAACAACTCTTAGTACTACCTATTATAGCCTTTGGCTTTATGGCATGTATGCAAGCAAATAAAAGTGAAAAAGTAATTGCTGCATCAACAGAAACTACAATGCAACAGCAACCAGTTTTGTCATTGACAGATACCTCGTTGAAGAAAGTAGTTAAAACGGATGTAGAATGGAAAAAAGTTTTGACTCCTAATCAATATTACGTTTTGCGTAAAAAAGGAACAGAGCGTCCTTATCAAAATGAATTTAATGACAACCATAAAAAAGGAAACTATTTTTGTGCCGCTTGTAAATTGCCTTTGTTTTCATCTAAAACAAAATTTAACTCAGGTACTGGATGGCCAAGTTTTTATGATGTAATTAATCAAAATAGAGTAAAAGAAGTGGTAGATAAAAGTCTGGGAATGGTGCGTGGCGAAATTGTTTGTGCCCGTTGTGAAGGGCATTTAGGACATCTATTTGATGATG
Source organism: Flavobacterium sp. DW-iso2 (assembly GCF_058725285.1). Lineage (NCBI taxonomy): Bacteria > Pseudomonadati > Bacteroidota > Flavobacteriia > Flavobacteriales > Flavobacteriaceae > Flavobacterium > Flavobacterium sp. DW-iso2. The sequence continues at coordinate 293,336 of NZ_JBZXDY010000001.1, forward strand.
GTCCTAATCCTACTGGATTGAGGTACTGCATGAATTCTGCAGCGATGTTATTTCAGGAATCAAAATAAATAGTGGTTAATTGTTTGTTCGAAAAAAGGCAGTTTGTTCCATTTGGAACTAACTGCCTTTTGAGTTTTGTATCACTAAATGCTTTACAGCTATAAGTAGTGGCGTAGAACCAAAACCTAACCTAGACATTATTTAGAAATGTGGTTGCAAACTAGCTTTAGTTTTCAAGATAAGGTAGAATATATGTTTCAAAAATGGTTTCGGGTTGTTGCGTTTTTCCATTTCTATAATTTCCAGATGTTATAATGACTACAGTCTTTAAAGAAGGAACAACAAAAATATATTGTCCTCCAGCGCCTCGAGCTTCGATTGATTCAATATTCTTGCCGTTTATCTGGTAGATATTGTGCCACCACAAATAGCCGTATCCATTTTTATCTTTTGTGTTTTCTAAAACGCGATAATTCTTAAATGAGCTCTCGATCCATTTTTCAGAGATTATGCGTTTTGAGTTCCATTTTCCTTTGTTTAGGTATAGTTCTCCAAATTTCAACATGTCCTTTGGAGTGAGATACATTCCGCCTCCAAAATAGGGGTCTCCATTCAAATCAGTTTGTATAATATAGTTTGAAATAGCTAGTTTTTGAAATAAATTCTGATCCATAAACAACTCCAAAGGTTCTGAAATTAAAGAATCCATGGCAATGCCTAGTAAATAGGGATTTGCAGAGCCATAATTTGCTTTTGTATTCGGATTATTTATCATTGGAGCACTTAGTACTGCCGCTGTCCAATCGTTTGCCATTTGAAAATTATCTTCCACTGCAGGAGATTTTGGATTGGCATTAATACCGTAATCAATGGCATCTAATCCTGAACTCATTGTCAAAAGACTTTGAATGTTTATTTTCTCTTTTAGACGGTCCTTTTGAATTTGATATTTTGCAGGTAAAAAATCAAAAATAGATTGCTCCACACTTTTGAATAATGATTGGTCTTGTGCGATGCCTACAATTGCAGAAGAAATACTTTTTGATGACGAACGCATGTCGTGTGGGACATTTGCATCATAACCATCAAAATAATTCTCATAAATAAGTTTGCCATTTCTCGAAATTAAAACGGAATGTGTATTGGGTAACGAATCCTTTGATATAAGGTTTTCCATTTCAACAAGTGAAAGCTTTGACTTTTTATTATTAGTACTGAAACCACCAATTTTCCAATCGGTTGTGGATTTAATCAAATTTACTTGGGTGATTAGGTGGTTTCCTAAGAATATTTCCAACTGAATTTCATTAGTTAATAAAGTTCCTTTAAATTGTAATCCCGTCTTAAAATCGTTAAATGTTATTTTATTGTTTTCTTTTTGAAAATTAGTACACCAAGTGCCTGTAAAGCGATTGTCTCCAAAAATAGGATAGGCCTGGTAATCATTGTCAGAGCCGTTTTCGATACTTAAAAAGAACTTTTGGGACTTCAGTTCATTCACCATTAATACATTCCAAATCCCTACAAAAGAATTGTTTTTTCGTTTAGTTAACTTTAAGTGATACAGCAGTAATCCAGATTTGATAAATCCATTTATTTCTTTGCCATTTGGAGCAATAGTACCTTCGAAAAATAAATTTTCTGCAAATGGAATATTTATCTGTGTGATATTTGCTTTTTTAAACGGATAATTAATAATGCTGTGATCGTTTGAAATTTTGAATGTTGCATCTTCAAACCCTAAGTTTTCTATTGTTACTGTAAAATGGAATGTTTTAGAATTTTCTAGCTTTCCTTCCCAAGGATGTGCGTATTCTTCCATTTGCTGTGCATTAACAGAAAGAATAAAAAGGAGGAAAAAAAATAATACGCTGTTTTGAAATCTCATTTTTTGATTGATTTTGATTGAGCTGTAAAAATAAATTTTTTAAACGATCTAAAATTGTATAAAATTAACATCAGCAAATTTTTCCTAATAATTTTTTTGGAGTGGTATTATAGATTTTTTTAAAATTGGTAATAAAATGACTTTGATCGTAAAAACCGCATTGATAACAAATTTCTGTCATGGATAGTTTGTTTGAAGTAATAAGGTAAAACGCTTTATTGAGTTTGAGTAATCTTATGTAATTTCCTAGACTTGTCCCAAAATAGCGATTAAACTCTCTTGATAAGTGAATTGGGTGTATTTCTAAAATGGAGCTTAAATTATTTAAAGAATAATCTATTTCTTCTTCCCATAGAAGCTCTTGTAGTTTTTTTACCCATAATGGTTTTTTGTAGATCTTTTCTGCGGGTTCAGTTATGGTATTAAATAGTTCAATCAATGACGCTTCGATACTTAAATGTGAATATTGATCATTAATTTTAGTTTCGATAAATACTTTGTTGATCAAGTTTTTAATTAAAGGGTTTCTCAAATTAATACTGCCTTGCATGTCTAATGTCTTTATATCAAAATTTGAAAACCAGTTTTCGTTAAGTTCGATATGAAAACCTCTAGTATAATCAGTCGGTTTTATATTATAATGCGCATCTTGCCAATTATGAAACAATAGACTACCGGGTTCTAAATAAGAAGATTCCTTTTTGTTAGATTCAAATAATTTACCTTCTAGAAGATAAGTAAAATAAGGGTTTTCGTGATAATGCCAGTCGACTTTACTATGGGTGTATTCAGTATCTGTAATAATTATGTTGTCAAAAGCTGACTTCTGGTAATGTGTTCCGTAAAACTCCCCTTTTTCTAGTTTATCCATTCCCTTTCAGTTCATTAATATTTATAAGTCACCACTATTTTCTATGCATTTTATTGAGTAACATTGGCTACATAATCAGTTATTGTGCAAACTAAAAATCTATAATGTTTGTAATCAGCAAACTTAAGTTGCTAACTTCAAATAATTTTCGCAAAGTTAGTCATTGCGAGCATCTCGTGGCAATCGCATTACTATATTCAAACAAAGTTGATTATATGGCTATTTGAACCGCATTACAAATGCTACGTTTTTTTTTAAAAATTAAGTTGTCGTTGTAAGGGAGCACCAGATTGAAGATAAATCCGAGGGATTGGGATGCAAAAAAGAATTCGCAATCAAACACCACTCCGTTTGTCATTCTGAAAGAATCTCTACGAACTCTACTTCCTCAATACAGATGAATAAGTATTAGTACAAACCACGTCACTGCGAGGAACGAAGCAATCACACAAAGTATTTTTAACTTAAACTTTTTGCATTATAATTTAAATAGCAGCAGCGCTAATCTCTGCGGGCACAGAATGCAATTCTTCACTAACTATTGTGTGTATATCCGTGCGATCGGGTTTCTACTTCCTCTATTGAGATGAATAAGTATTAGTAGAAACCAAGTCATTGCGAGCGTAGCGCGGCAATCACGCAAAGTATTTTTAACTTAAATTTTTTACATTATAATTTAAATAGCAGCAGCTGTAATCTTTGCGGGCACAGAATACAATTCTGTATATATCCGCGCGATCGGGTTTTCACATTCTTGAATAATATAAATGTCAGCATTTAATGCTGAAATCTGTTCAAATTTTTTTCTAAACGCTCCGTTACAATTCCAAGTTATTATTTTCAATTTCTGTGTTTTAAAATTAGTCTTCCCGAAAAATAAACCACGGTTGCAATAATTGAAGCAAAAATAAAACCTGTAATGAAAGAAAAATTTCTTCCAGTATCATTTGTCAACTTTTTCATTGCTTGATTCTGTTCTTCTGTAATTTCTATTCCAGAAAACATTCCATTTTTGTCAAGGTCGTATCGATTTAAGTCCCAATGATAAAAAATAGTATCAAGTGTAGCATTTCCAACAATTACTAAGTAAAGAACTAAAAATAATGTAATACTTATCCAAAGTAATTTATTTTTAGAGAACAGTCTTTTTCGATAAAATAAAATCATTGCAAGTCCAATGAGATTAAAAATTGTCGGTATTGCTAAATGATATGGTATATTTATTTCGTCCACTTTGTTTTTTAATTATTTGTCTTTATACATAAATATGCTGCAATAAATTTTACTCTCTTTTGCTTTAATTCTTATAATAATTATTTCAATTTCATTTCTGTTTGTTTATATTCCATTATAATTTATGTTGTCGTTTCTTTTTTTTTTTTTCAAAATTACCTATAACTAGTATATATACAAAAGTTTATGTATCTTTTATTGATTTAGATTAAAGTATTTTCCTTCTTTTAATAATCCAAAATACCTCCTTAAAGCATTTAATTCCACATTACTCGCGTGAGGGATAGCAGTGAAAAGCCCACAAACAAGTGTAGCGATAGCGAAACTTGTTGAGGACTTGCAACGAATAGCCCGACCCTATAAACCCCCGATTACTATCAGGGGTTATAGGGTCACGCCCAAAATATTCTTGTTGCTTTATGTAAAATAGTGAAATTAGAAACGTACTATTAGCTATTATTTATAAGCCGCAACTAGTTGCTCAGCGATCGCTAGAATATCATCAGCTACATAATCAGGTTTATTAGATAAAGTATATATAGATTGCCCTTCACGAGCAATAAAGCAGGTCGCTAAACCAGCGTGAGATGCACCTGCTATGTCCCAACCATGTGCTGCAATCATAAGAATTTCTTCAGGTTGTACAGCTAGTTCTTTTGCCGCCCATAAATAGGTTGCTGCTTCAGGTTTGTATTTTTTAAGACTATCAATGCTCAATGTCTGTTCAAAATAATCGGTCAATTTTGAATTGATTAACTGTTGCTTTAGCGCATGAGGTGGAGAATTAGTCAATGTAGCCAATCTAAAACCATTATCCTTTAAGAGCTTTAAACCGTTCTTAACATCTGGATATGCTTCTAATGTTTTAATTGTAGAAAGTGCTTCTTTTATTTCATCTTCGTCTATTTTTTTATTCATTGAGGTAGCTGCCATTCCTAATGTAGCTGCGGCAATAGTACTAAAGTCATAATATTCATTGATACTATTCGATACAGTGGAGTAGTGCAATAACATACCAAACCATATTCGGAAGCCCTGCTCATTACCAAGTAATGCATTAACTGATATTTTTAAAGGCGTCATGTCCAGTAAGGTTTCATTTACATCAAAGACAAGTACGGGTTTATTTTTGTATGGAGTCATTTTTTTAATTTTAAATTATTGGTACCATTTTCTAATGGTTTCAAGTGCAGGTTTATCCTGCGGTGTGTAATCAATACTGTTTTTTTCCTCTTTATGGTAATTATCGGCATACCATTTCCAGGCAAATCCTCCCGCAAACCAGTCTTTTTTAGTTAAAGATTGAAATAAGGATTCATAGGCGTTGGCTTGGGCCAAATTATTAATGCTATTTTGATTTTCTGTCCAAGGTTCTTTGGCTGCTTGATCTGAGTTACGGTAGCCAAACTCTGTAAAGATTATTTTCTTTTTTGTTTTGGCTTGCAGTTTTTCCATTTTTAGGATGTGTTGCTGCCATGCTTTGTTAAGGTCGGCTACTGCGGGTGTCGTAGCATCTGATAAAGGAAAATAGGCATCAATCCCAATGTAATCCAACTGATTCCAAAAAGGGACTTTATCAAAATCATCCCAGTTTGCAGCGTAAGTTAGTTTTCCGGTATATATTTTTTTGATTTTATGGATTAATTGAAACCAATATTCAGGTCTTTTTGCAACGGCATTTCCTAATTCAGTTCCGAAACAAAAAAGCTCTATATTTTCTTTTTGGGCTAGTTGCGCAAAATCAAGGATGTATTTCTCATAATCGGTTTCCCATTTTTTCCACTCGGTATCAGTTGAAAAATCCAAATTACCGGTGTAAAAATTATGGTTTACCCAAAGATGCGGTTTTAGCATTACCGTCATTTTATAATCATGGGCAAGTTGATTGCTGGCGATAATTCCTTCTGTTCTTTCGCCCCACCATTGTCTTTTGTTATTATAATGTACAGAGGCATCTTCTACATCAACAAAAGCGTACGGAATTAGAGATATCGAATTGATATTATACGATTTCAATTCATCAAAAGTGGCGTTTTTTAATTCTTTAATAGGTGCTACCAAGTTCATTCCTTTATATTCTAATTTAGCCAAAGCAGGCATATCAGTATAGGTTTTGAAATGATAAAAAGAATATCCGCTAGCAATTATTAGTAGAAATGCAATGAGTATAAAAAAAGTTTTCTTCATAACAGTAAAGTTACTTATTAAAAAAGGAGATGCTAATTTCTAGGGATAATTTAAGATATTTTTCAGGTTTTGAAGAGGTGACAATATTTTTTACTTCCGTCAGCTAGGACCTAAGATAATTTATGGAAAAAGTTCACTCTTTGTAACTTGATGTAAGGATTCTAATTTATTTTGCCACATTTTTGTAATGCGCTTTAAGATGCTTTTTTTCATAAAACTCCCCAGGAATGTATATTCTAGATACAAGTTCAGACTTATTTCAGTGGCGTTTAAATCTAGCGCATGTAAATTTACGAGGTAATAGAATTTTTTTAGAAAAATGATACTCTCGGTTTTTTCACCATAAATCAAGCTGTCTTTTGATGGTCTGCTAATAGTCTCAAATTTTAAAGTCCCTAGTTTTAAAACACAATTGTGTTCGGTGCCCACTCGGTTGACTTCATTTTCATCAAATTCAACTCTCATAACTTCTTTATCCCAGATATGGCGGTATTTTAGTTCACTTAAGTAGCGGTGAATCTTTTCAATGTTGGCATTAAACGTTCTATTTATTATAGCATCAGGAATGGTAAAATCCTCATTTTTTTGCGCTTCTTTCTGCGATTCTTCTTCCACTTTGAGCTTGATATTATCCAAAATTTTGTAGAAATAATTTAAATTTTGCAAATCGTATATCTCCGTTTTTTTTGTCCAACTTTCTATCATATTATTCTGATAGAGTGTATAGATGTTCTCAGTAAATAAAACATATTCTTGAACGGGTACTTGATTTTTTAGTAATCGATGGATTTGAATGACTTCTCTTCCATAAGGTTTAATGATATTTTTGACTTTTATCATCGTTAGGTCGCCATAATGGACTAAAAATTTAAGGTCTAAATCGATGGTAGTCTTACAGGAACCGCACGTACAAATTCGTTTAGTATCATACTCTTTTGTGTGTCTATGAAATTCTTCCAGCATTGTTTCTGTTTGTTGCATCAACTCTTCATAACTAGGAATCTTTGTGCTAAACATGAACAGGGCATCACCTTCGATTTCTACGAGTTGGAGGTTAAGCGTATTGTTATCAAGTAAAAGTTCTAGCAATTCAGCTATTATATGGATGCTGTGCTCTATTTCTGTCTCATTTACAAAATCCGAAAAGCCACTTATATCTGGCATAAAATAGAGTGCTTCAGCCATATTTTATTTAAAATTTGAAGTTAAGTACTAGTAATTTAAGATTTTATTTGCTTGTGTTAGCTTTTTTTAACTAAATATTTTGATAGCAAAACGCAATACTTGTTTCACTTTTTTAGTTAAAATTTTCTTTTTGTGTTGTACAATAACTTTTTGGTTGATTCTTCTAGCTTAAGGATAAGGATTTACTTTACAGTCGTATTCTATTTTTTACGGTGCGTAATAAGTTATTTTTTAAAATAAATTTCACCGTTTGGACCAACGCTAAAAATAAGAACAGAGCCATAAAAATCGTGTTAAGGTAAGTAGTCATTTTTATTTGATTTGATACAATTAAAAATTGTCCAAAATGGGCAAAAACAAACATTCCCAAACTAGTTCCCAGCACAGCTCCTAGAATGAATATAGTGTTGGTTTTTTTCTTGGGATCTAATTTAGCCGTTCTGAAAAGATAGATATAAATCCCCGACCAATACGGCCATTGGATAAAATTTAAACCATTGAGAAATAGGGCTAATAGAAAGGGATATTGTGCCAGTTTAAAATAAGATAAACTACTGTTTTCATGGGTAGGTTTATTGCTCATGAAGTATAGTCCAATTGCCAAAAGGAATAGAATTGTGAAAAGGTCAATTAGTAGAAGCAACTTTTCTTGATTAACGAGCCATCCTGAAATTTTATTTACTGATTGTAGTACAAAATATTGGACTGAAATAATTCCTAGAATAAATGAAAGTGATGCCCAGTTTCCTTGTTCTAATAAAATTTGTAAGCTGATAATGTTGATGTATCCTAAAGGTAATGCACCCATTAAACTGATTAAAAAACCCAGCATAAGCGGATTCTTTTTGGAAAGTAAGGCAGCAATCATTTTCATGTTTTTATACACTGGTTTGTATTACTGGTATAGACACATTTATTACTGTTTCCTGACAAATTATATCAGACTAGATCTTTTTAATCTCTTCAATAATTTTATTTTTTTTCTCTTCGTCTAATTTAGAAGTTTTTTTGTTAGAGTCAGCGGCAAACCATTTTCCTATGAGTGCATCAATTAATTTAGATTGGGTTTCATAGGTATTACAAGTTTGACATAGGGCTTTGTGAGCCTGTAATTGTATCTTTTCTTTTATCGTTAAAGGAGTAAACATTTGTTTGTCGATTAACTCTGTTGTCTTTTTACAGGGTCTCAACAATATTCTCATTACTGTATTCATTTTCTTCGAATATTAAAGTTTGATTAAACCCATTTTAATTCCAGACATTTTTTTAAAAGCAGCTTGGATCTATGAACAATCTGCCAATAATTAGACGTAGTAATTTCTAATTCCTGACAAATGGTTTCTGTTTTTTTCTTACTTAAGTATTTGGATGTTACGGCTAATTTCCATTTTTGTGGCAGGTCATCCATACATTTTTCCATGATCGTATTAAAATCAGGATTGTCTAGTAATTCCTGCTCTTGATCCCAAACGGCATTGATATCATTAGTTTTCCAGCATCCATAACTATTAAAAAGTCCATCAGAAAGTTCATAGCCACTAGTTTCGGTCAAACTGAAGTTTTTCTTAGTCGTTCGGGCACTCAATCGGTAATAATCAATCACTTTATTATTGAGTATTGAAAACAACCAGGTCTTAGGTTGGCTTTTGCCTTGAAAACTATCTATTTTATGAAATGCAGCCAAAAAAGTGTCTTGTACTAGATCTTCGGCAACTTCTTTGGAGGAAGTTTTAAAAAATGCCCAAGAATAGAGTTCATCACTAAATTGATTGACCCATTGCTCTAAAATGGATTTTGAATTTTCTTTAATCAGGTCCATGAATTTTGCCTTTTTTATTTTAAAAATTCAAATATACTCTTTTTCCAGACCTTAAAATCTTCCTTTTTTCATAAAAAAGAAAAAGGATAACCGTTAAATATTCGATTGCAATTAACCAATAATTTTCAGCAAACTCTATGTGAGAGTAGGCGCTATAGCTTAAAATTATAGTGTAACTCCATATAAAAGGGTATTTGTAGGATGCAAAAACAGCAATCAAAATAAGATTAATTACGTACCAAGGATGTACTGTCGTAGCAGTAAAAAAATACACAGTCAATACCAATAATATACTGTTGAAAAGTGCGATACTGCTTTTGTTTTTTTCCTTTAAACCTTGAAAAGCAATATAAAAAATCATAAAAACGGGAATAATTTTTCCGGTGATATGAATGATGTTGTATCCGGTAATCCAAAATCCAATCTGACGGATGACGTAATAAATACTGGCATTGAATTCAAAATTAGTGAACCACAGGCCTATGGTTTCGCTATAATTCTGAATTAATTCCTTCGAAAGAAAGGGGAGGAAGAGCAGCACATTTACACCAATAACAATAGTATAAAATGAAATAGCCTTTTTCCAACCTAATTTTTTTAAGAATAGCGGTAATAATAATAATGGTAATAATTTGACGGAAATAGACAATGCCAAAATTAAGGCGGCTAATTTCCATTTATTTTGTTCTAAGAGGTACATTGCCCAAACAAAAAAGAAGAGCATGATTCCTTCAAAATGTAAATTTCCAGTAAGCTCAATAAGAACTAATGGATTGAGTACATACCAGAAAATGCGGTGTTTCTCCATTCCTAAACTGACAAGTAATTTACTGCCGAAATATAATGTTCCAAAATCTGCCGCAATAATTAGTAGTCTCATCCCTATTGCTGCTCCTAGTATAGATTGCGTACTAAAAAAGGCTGCAATGGCAAATAAGAATTGGTTTACAGGTGGATAGTTGGAGTAATGCCCAGCGCTCAAACTTCCCATTCCTTTATACAAATCATAGGCATTCGGAATAGCAAATTTGCTTTGATTGATTAGATCTTTTGGCAACTGCAAATAGGGATTTATATTTTCAAGGATAAGGTTCCCATCCCATATAAACCTAAAATAATCTTGAGATAATCGGGGTAACGCAAATAGAAAAACCAATCGAAATAACAGTGCTGACCCAATTAAAAAAGAAAGATTGTTTTTTTGTAGCTTTATAATTTGATAAAATGAGACAAACAAAAAACTATAAGAAATCACTAAATATAGAAAATCGGCTCGATTTAAAACATAAGCTATATAGGCATAGATAAGTAGGCTTAGTGTAAAAAAGCCATAGGACTTCCTATTATTTGAAGCATTAAAACTCACTTATTAATTTGGATCGATTTGATAAATACAAAACTAAATCCTAGGAAAAGCATTAAATGCAAGGCAATCAAGCTGTAGTCATTCAATAGAAAAGCACTATACATTGCAAAAATAAAGTAAAGAATTAATATTCCTTCAACAATAGTGTTTTTTGAAATAGTATCGGAAATATAGCTATTTTGTCTCCATTTTTCTTTAAGTGTTTCTATATTCAATTTTGGAGTGCGTACAAATTCACTTTTCTTGCCCCACAAACCCTCCAGCACTGCGATGGTATTGTGAAATGAAAATCCCATTGCAATAGTGTAGAATGTGATGAATAAAGTAATATATTTTAAAAAGTTCATGAAACCTCCTCCATGAATACTTTTGTATGTTGCCCAATAACTGATAAAAAAGAGGATAGAAGTAATGATAAAAAAGATTAACAAGTCAAATACTTTTTCAAATACGGCGAATTCATTTTTTATGTAGAGCATTGGAACACTTAAGATTGCCATTGTAAAAATAGCTAAAAACATAGAACTATTCAATAAATGCAATATTCCATGTGCTTTCGTCTTAAATCCAATAGATTTTGATTGTAATACTCGAGTAGCATTTTTGCTGAAATTTTCGGCGCCTCCTTTATTCCATCTAAATTGTTGGGAACGTGTAGCACTTATAATAGCAGGCAATTCAGCAGGAGTAACCACATTTTCTAGATATTTGAATTCCCATTTTTTTAACTGAGCACGGTAACTCAAGTCCAAGTCCTCAGTAAGAGTATCACTTTCCCAGTTGCCCGCATCTAGGATACATTGCTTTCTCCATACTCCGGCGGTTCCATTAAAATTAATGAAATGCAATTTTGAATTTCGCCCTACCTGTTCTAAAGTGAAATGGGCATCTAAGGCAAAAGCCTGAATTTTTGTCAATACAGAGTAATTTCGGTTCAGATGTCCCCAGCGGGTTTGGACCACCCCAATTTTTGGATTTTTAAAATAGGGAATCGTTTTATAGAGCCAATCTTTTTGAGGGACAAAATCAGCGTCAAAAATAGCGATAAATTCTCCTTTGGCGCTAAGCATACCTTCCTTCAATGCCCCGGCTTTATAACCCGTTCTATTGGTGCGTCTAATGTGTTTGATATCTAGTCCTGACTGTATAATTTTTTTTATTATCACTTCCGTTTCCAGTACGCTATCATCAGTGCTATCATCGAGAACTTGAATTTCCAATCGGTCTTTTGGATAGTCCATTTGTGCAATGGTAGTTAGTAAGCGTTCCACTACATACTTCTCATTGTATATAGGTAGTTGTATGGTTACGGAGGGAATTTCATTTGCGTTTGACAAGTCAAATTGTATAGACTGATCGATACTCGTTTTACTTTTTAGATAGTTTAGCAGTAAATTAAAGTGAGCTAGACTGTAGAAAAATAAAAGCAAAATCGAAATGCTGTATAAAATTACAATGATATAAGAAAGTAGTAGCATGCTATTATTTAAAGGTGTATTTGAAAATCCATCCTATTATTTTTACTCCTGCCATAATGCTCCCTTTTACGGTTCCTGACACTTTTGAAACTCCAATTCTATTTTTATAACGAACAGGAATTTCTACGTAGGACATTTTTTGTTTTAGAACTTTAAGTTGCATTTCTACCGTCCATCCGTATGTTTTATCTTCCATATTCAAAGCGACTAATTTTTCATATTTAATGGCTCTAAATGGCCCCAAATCTGTAAATGTCGCATTGAAGAAGTTTTTCATTAAAGTTGTTGCTAACCAATTTCCAAAAACCTGCTGTGGCGTCATCGAATGTTTTTCTCTTAAAGAGACAACTCTAGCACCAACAACAAAATCGATGTCATCATTTACAATAGGAGCAATTAGATTAGTTAGTTCTTCTGGATAGTCAGAATAGTCTCCATCCAGGAAAACGATAATATCTGGTTTTGTTTCCAGTTGGGCAATATACTCCAGTCCTTTTAAACAGGCATAACCATATCCTTTTCTGCTTTCAGCGAGTACAGTTGCCCCCGCATCCTTAGCTACTTGAATTGTGTTGTCTGTAGAATTATTGCTGATTACAATTATTTCAGAAACGCAATTTGGAATATCATGAATGACATTTGCAATCGCTTTTTCTTCGTTGTAAGCAGGAATAATTACGTTAATTTTATTCATCAATCTTTTTATCAGGGATTATCTCTTTTGTATTTTAAAAGAGAATTCCATTCTTTGCTTTTTACTCCGTTTGTATATTGTTCTGCTTTAATAATAGATCCGTTTTTATAAATTATACAAAGTCCTTCTTGTACATTATTTTTAAATTCAGTTTTTTTTTGAATGCTTTCCTTAATATCATAAAAGATCCACCATTTAATTTTTTTATTATCCTCAAAGTGACCTTCTTCTTTTTTAGTGCCATTTTCATAATAATAAAACCAGTAATCTACTTTTTGATTCTCATAAAGCCATCCTTCTGACTTCATATTTCCGTTTTCATAATAATTTTTAAAGTATATTTTTTGCCCTGAAGCTGGCAAAAAATAAAGTAAAATTATTATGAAAACAGATTTAATCATTTGTATAAGTTTAGTAATGGTCAAGCAAAGACTCTTTTCTAGGAGTTATTTTTGGTTTAAAGACCAATCAAAGTCATAGGTTTTAACCGTTAGTTTGTTGTCTACCTTTTTTTCTAAAAACAGATTTCTAAAATCGATTTCATTAAAATAGTTTACGGCAAAGTCTTTTTTGTACCACTCAAATATTTTAGGTAGTTCAATTACTTTTAGGTCTTTATTAATGTAAAAATATTCTTTAGAATTAATAACCAGAGTAGCTCGTTGTTTGATTTGTACATCAACTGTAGTAGGTAAGTAAGCAGTGTTTAAAAGTGGCGCACCACCATTTGCACCACTTGCCAATGTAAAATGTACCGCTGGATCAAAAAATAAATCTCTAAGAATTACATTTTGAATATCATTGAGTGTTAATTGTTGATTACCAACAGTAAAAGTCGTTGTATCAAAAAATCCAGGTACTTTTTCTACAGATGCTAATGGAAAATGCTCTATAACAGCTTTAATTACTTCAAGGTTATAAACATTTATCCAGAATGCTTTAGCAAATTTTTTGTCACTAAATTTAGTATCTAGTTTTTCAATATTGCTTAAAATATAGATTAATTCTCCAGGGCTTTTTTTGATGGTAAAATAATCAACTTTACCTTCTTCAGTTACATTTTTCTTTAAAAATTCTGTAGTTTGCTCAAAAAATATTTGAGGAGTTTGTCCAAGAGAAATAAGGGAGAAACCCAAAAAGAATAGCGTTAAAGTAATTTTTTTCATTTGAAATTGTTTAATTATTATTGATTTATTAAGTCCATTAGATCAACGTCATTTCCTAGTAAAATCTCGTTAGAGTTGATTCTTCCCGCAGGAGTATCATTTTCTAATTTTAGCACTCCACGTGGGCATACTGCTGAACAAACTCCACATCCTACACAGGAGGAACGAACGATGTTTTCTCCTTTTTGAGCATAACTACGAACATCAATCCCCATTTCGCAATATGTTGAACAGTTTCCACATGAAATACATTGTCCGCCATTAGTAGTAATTCTAAATCTTGAGAATAAGCGTTGTTGAAGCCCTAATATTGCCGCCATAGGGCAGCCAAAACGGCACCACACACGGTTTCCTAAAATTGGGTAAAACCCAACACCTACAACGCCACTAAATGCAGCTCCTATTGCAAAGCCGTACCATTCTCTCAGTGTATTACTATCTAAAAACAGAATGTTTTGATTTCCATAAAAATAATTGAGGAGCAAAGATATAATAATTATTACTACTAACGAAACCATAGTATAAATAGCATCTGTGTCCAAATCTTTTCTTTTGAAAACATATAAAGCCGTAGTGAAAACAGCTAGAAAAATCACGATACCCCAGATGAATTGCCCTTTAGTAATAAAACTCATTTCAGGGTTATTAGACAAAAAAGTAAAGATGACCGCAATAGTCATTACAAACGAAAACACAAGAACGCTATGAATCATCCATCGCTCAATTTTCCAAGATACGGTTGATTTACTTGATAGATGTCTAAAGCTATCGCCAGCAGTTTCTGCTAGACCACCGCAACCGCAAACCCATGAACAATACCAACGTTTTCCATAAAAATAGGTTAGAATTGGGGAGATAATAAAAATCATCGCTATCCCAAATACTAACATGAACATTCCTAAATTCCCTCCTTCAAGCATGTTTTTTAAATGCCAATCATTAAAGAAATAATAATTTAGCGGCCACATATTTTTTAAATCTTTGGCGAAATAAGCTTTCTCAGGGTTTAATTTTTCGAGTATTTCAGGAATTAAAAAAGCGAATCCCAGCTGAAAAAACATTACCGAAACAGTACGTACTAACTGGTATTTATTGTGTCTGTACTTTAAAATAAATTTATACCCCAAACCTAGAATGGCGACGGTATACAATGTTCCGTATACAAACCACTGACTAGAAGCTTTTCCATTCAAAATATAACTTAAAGGATCAAAAAATCCAACAATCCCTGTATTGACACCACCGTCTTGATTCAGTCCCAAGTATTGTGGAAACCAGTACAAAACAATATAAAATGCAGTCAGTATAATACCCGTCATCCAAGCCCAACTTCCTTTATTGGTAAAGTTGGTATGCCATATACCGTTGTTTTTTATTCCTTCAGGCTGGTTTAGATATGTTCTGTTAGCATAGACTATAATTCCCGTGAAAATGGAGATGATAGATCCTGCTAGCCAAATCGATTTGTTAGGAAAGGAAACATTTAATAAGGCTAGTGTCATAATGAACAAACCTAGTAATCCAAGTGCAATGCCTAGTTTCTGGATTCCGTCCATTTGCATGTTTTCATGAGAGGCGATAGAAATATTTTTGACTGATTTACTCATATTTATATTGTTTTTACACTACCGTATTGGCTACTAAATTGTTTTTGTATTTCGGTTTCGTATGAAGTATAAAACTCTGGGTCAAAGTTGGCTTTTGTCAGATTATCAACGACATAATCAATAGTTTTTTTGTTCGTGAGCACTTTGTCAAAGAACTCATGGCGCATGCGTATTCCAAAAATATTGATGCCTAAAAAAGTTCGGTCATTTTTGTCAAATGAAATTCGGATTGCTTTTTTACCAGAATGGTGTTCCCAATAAAACTGTTCCTCATTTTCTTTGGCTGTAGCCCAAACCCAGCCGTATGTTTGATATTCAATATCTAAAAATTTAGCCGAATTGAACCAATGTCCCGGTTTATAGGTAGTTGGTGTTCCAGTTAGTGTTTGCGCTAATACTTCGCCCATCATGCGCCCAGTGTACCAAACGGCCTCTATTGGTCTGCGTAAATCAATAGCTTCGTGCTGTTCAGCGCAGTCTCCAATGGCATAAATATCTTTAATATTCGTTTCTAAGAAACGGTTCACTTTGACTCCTTTTCCCAGTGCTATTCCAGAATTTTTCAGGAAATCGATATTAGGGGAAACGCCAGCTGTTAAGCCAACAATTTCACAATCAATAGTCTCTCCTTTATCTGTAACAACTGCTTTGGCATGTCCTTTTTCATCCGAAATAATTTCTACCAAATTAGTTTCCAAACGCAAATCGATATGATGTTCTAAAATATGACGGTTAATCATTTGGCTTTCGCCGAAAGGCAAAACACCATCCCAAAAACTTTTTTCACGAACTAGGAAAGTGACTTGGATATCTCGTGAACGCAGCATTTCGGCTAATTCGATACCAATTAAACCTCCCCCTACAATTACAGCACGCTTTGTTGTGGGAGCCCAGTTCTCTAAAGCTTCTAAATCCTGTTTGTGATATAGACCGGTAACCCCTTTTAAATCTTGTCCTGGCCATCCGTATTTATTGGGTTTCGACCCTGTTGCCAGCACTAATTTATCATAGCCTATCTTTTCATTGTTCAATAATACAATTTCTTTTGCATCAGGAACTACGGCAGTAACCATTCCTTGAACTAGGTCAATCTTATTTTTTTTCCAAAAATCATTTTCATAAGGTTGCATGTGCTCAAATTTCATGTGTCCCATGAACACGTACATCAAAGCGGTTCGAGAAAAGAAAAACTCGTTTTCAGAAGATACAATTGTAATTTTTGAATCTGATTTTTTCCGAATGTGACGCGCGAGCGTAATTCCCGCAATTCCGTTACCTATGATGACAATATGTTCCATAAAAATGAATTTGTTCGTTATGTATTTAATATAAAGCTAATCCCTTGATATTTAAAGTTAAGCCTTTAAAATCAAAGGTTCTATTTCGATTTAAAGTCAGTACCAGGTGTAAAATAGTTAGTATCTGCTTTAACAAATTTGATATTTGTTAGCATTGCATGTCCTAATTCATCAGTAAGACCTTTTCCATCTTCCCATCCCCAGAAAATCCATTTTGTTGCCATAGGAATACCATCAACGGCTTTGTATTCTAAATATTGAATCGCATGTGGATTTTTCTCTGCAGCTTCTTTACCGCCATTTATACTAACGATATAAGCTGCTTTTTCGATTAAATACGTTGTTTTATCAGCATAAACTACGTACCAATCATCTGGTGCTTCGCCTGTTCCTGATGTAAAGGTTAGCTTTTCTGTCACATAATTTTCATGATCTTTTTCTGTATTATCATACGCATTCCATATCGTTCCTGGATCATTTAATTTATTTGGAAATAAGAAAAAGTAACTCCATGTGAATGTATCAAACCGAACGGATTTTTCATTTGGAATTGTAGGAGAGTAAAACACTTTATCCTTGTCAAAAATGATTTTCGCTCCATTTTTATATTCTATAACTCCTTTAGTTGAGTTGGTAAGAATTGTAAATTTGGCATCCATTCTTTCTTCTCCTCCAAACTCTAATTTTAGATTAAATTGCACCGCTTCTTTAGCTAAAAACTCTTGTTTATGGTGTGCATTTTCAACTTTGTCCGTAAATTTTAAGTTTTCTTCATTCGATTTACATCCTACCGCTGTAAGAATGACTGCTGTTAATGTAAAGGCAATTTTTTTCATTATTTTTTTTTTTTTCATTATGCTAAAAGCAAATATAGTTTTTAGTTCTAGTGACACTTTTTAAAAAACGTTAAATTTTCAGTATCTTCTTTTTGCGAAACCTTGAAATATCCGTTCTAGCGATAGTAGCAAATTATGATTTTCATAAAACCTTTTATTCAATTTGTAAATAAATTCATTTAGACAGTGTTTTTATTTAATTGCTCAAAGGTTTCTTTTGTGTATTGAAATTAAAACTTTTAAAATTTAACAGTTGCAAAACTAGTTTCGCAACTGTTATTTTAATTAATCAAAAAATATTTATCGGTTATTTAGACTAATATAAAGTAATTAGGGTAGTAAAACTTTATCTATAACGTGCACTACACCATTACTACATTGAATATCTGGAATGACCATATTTGCGGGCGTTGTGATTCCTCTACTTTTAACAGTAAAGACTCCGTTTAAAAAAGGACTATACGATAATGTTCCTCCTCCAGCTGTTGTAGCAGTTGTACTTGTTTGCTCTGAAGTAAATTTTCCTCCTCCGATAGCGTGATTTAATAAAACTTGTTGCAACACAGCAGCTGGCGTATTAGCAACATCTTGTACAGTTGCAAAACCTGCAGCTATAAAAGCAGCATCTGTTGGGGCATAAATGGTAAAATTATTATTTGGATCAGCTAAAGTTGGAGCTAAACCAGAAGTAATAACCGCTTGTACTAAGAAAGTAAGTTCTGGTGTTTTAAAAACCTTAGCTTCTTTTAGTAATATCGCCGATGCAACAATGTCAACACCTGTAGCAATCATTACTTTGTCAATAGCATGAACAGTCCCATTACTAGCTTTTACATCTGTTAGGATAATTTTTGATCCATTAATATATAAATCATTTCCTCTACTTATAAAACGTCTATTAATTGTTAATGCAGATGCAGAAGTACTTCCTGACATGATTTGATTGGCTAGTAAATCACCATTAGAAACATGATATAATAATGTATTCGTTAAGAAACTATTTTGTAAACCGCCTAAGCTACCAGTGTTTACCAATCCTAATCTTGCAAAAGCATCGTTTGTAGGGGCAAAAACAGTATAATGTCCTGAAGGATCATTAGGATTGCTATTACTTAGAACTCCTACAACGCCGCCTTGAACTGCAGCGCCTTCAAGTGTACTGAAATTTGGATTAGCAACTGCAATACCAGCTATACTTGGAGTTTCGTCTTTATATTCTGAATCACAAGAAACAAGAGTTGCAATTAAAGATAGTGCTAAAACGACACTTTTTATATTTAAATTTTTCATTTTGTTCGTTTTTTTAATTAAAATTTATAAACTAATCCACCGTAAAAACCAGTCGATTTACCAATGTTTCTACCGGCTACTAAAGTGCTTGCTCCCGCAGAAACACCAAAGGCCTCAGTAAGGGGGGTGTATAGGTTTAAACCTATCTTTGTGTAATTTACTTTTGTAATTGGGAAATAACCTGCGAAACCTTCACCGAAGATATCAACACCGCCTGTAGATTTTTGATTAGCGATAAAAGCATCTCCATAAAAGTATTTTGCAGCATAACCTACTTTAAGCTCTGTTGCATAAGAATTAGGAACATCATTAGATGCATAATTTCCTGCTAACTGCGCTGAAGCAAATACTCCAGAATCCATTCTGAACATTGCCATTCCAGTTGTACTAACTGTAGTACTTCTGTTACCAATTGCAATAATTGATTGAAAACCTTCTTCAACTTTATAATTACTTAATGGTGTTTTTAAACCTAAAGCACCAATAAGGCGTAATGAAGATGAACCAAAATTAAAATTAAAAGGACTGTATTTAACAAATACAGATACATCTTGAAAACCTTTTCTTTCGTTTTCTAAGTTCAAATTTGTTAGTACTTCTTGCGTTGCATTACCTTTTGCAGTTACATATGGCAATACTAATACCACATCAACTTGGTCAGTAATCCCATAAGTTGCATAAATTGAAGTACTGGAGATTTTTGTTTCATTAAAAACGGGGACTCCATCTACTTCTTCAGGAATAAAAAATACTTTGTCATATTTTTCATAGCTGTAAGAAATTGATACATTTCCTTTTCCTTTTCCTTGCATAAACCCACTTATTGGACTCTGCGAAAAAGCAGTATTAACACATCCTAGTGTTGTTACTGCTAAAATAAATAGTAATTGTTTTTTAATCATAATGGTTTATTGTTTTACGTTCGTGACTGATTTACGTAAAATGAATATAGTTGGTTTTAAAAAAAAGGAAAAAAAAGGAAAAAATTTTAAATAATGCTGATTTTGATATAGTTAGCGTCATAAAAAAAACAAAAAAAATTTTTTAATTTTTTTTAATTCTTTAAATAGATTGTAGTTTGTTTTTGCAGGATAATATTAGTTCACAGGATGTTTTTTTTATAATACTCCAGCATACTTTCAGTAGAGTGGCCTAACCTACGTTTAAGATGAATGATACTAAAATGGTATTGCAAACGCCAAACCCCATTTTGTCGGTACCTTCTGGCCGATGTAATTATATAATCAGGAAGCACGACAAACTGTTTCTTGGCATACAGCCTTGAAATGATTTCATTATCCTCATAGATGATAAATTGCTCATCAAAACCGTTTATTTCTTCGAATAATTTTTTAGTTATAAATAAAGATTGATCGCCGCCGCGGCAGGAAATATGATTGAATCGAGTGAACCACTGCGAAACTATCAAAACGGGATGTTTATAATCAAATTTCATTCTGAAACAGCCGGCCTGCTTTCCTTTTTGAACAGTATTATAAATAATGCGGTCAAAATTGGTTGGAGGAAAACTATCACAGTGTAAAAAATAAAGAACGGTTCCTGTGGCCTTTTTGGCTCCCAGATTCATTTGTATCGCTCTCCCTTTTTCTGTTTGAATTAATTTTACGTTTGAATTAGCCTTCAATATATCAGGAGAACCATCGGTACTTCCTCCATCAACAACTATTATTTCAATTGCTTCTTTCTGGAACACTTTATTTTCAAGATGTAATAATAGCTTTGTAATGCTTTTTAACTCATTAAAAACGGGAATTATTATTGAAATTTTATTCATTCAAACTCCAGTTGTAGTCTTTGTAATTTACTTTTGCCTTGCTACTGATTTTAGTAGTACTGTATTGGTTTAAAAAATCAATAACGGAACCTTTTTTCTTAAAATCACCAGCGAACCAATCAAATATTTTTGAGATTTCAATTTTGTTTGTTGTTATGGTATTCTTAGTTTTATCATTAATGAAGCTCTTTGCACCAGCAGCTAATTGCTGGTCTAATTTGGCTGCAGTATAGGCTTCATTAAGTAAATTAGGACAAGAAAAAGAAGCGCAATTGATGGCGAAATGTATTCTTGGTTCATCCATTTTGCGAAGTATTTCATGTTCGATTTCTTCTAAACTGTATTTTTTGTTTCCTAAAGAAAAGAATTTTTTACCCCAGGGATCATTAATGTTCTTGATGCTTTTAGTTGGATAATTGTCTAAAATTAATTGTACTGTATTGGCGTTGTACGCATTGATCCAATAAGCAAGTGTAGCGTTTCTAGACCATGATTTTGTAGGCACATTTTCCGATAACTCATTTAGATACGTTTGTAATTGGTTGCTGTCTTTTTTAAAACCTTTATAGTTTACATTTCCATTTTTAGAAACATTTTTTTTCAATAGTACATTCCATCTAGCATGATTCATACTCTCAGCATCTGCTGTGGTAGTTGTTTGGTATGCTTTAGTTGGAATTTCAAGATTATTTTTATTTTTACCGCAAGAAAGCAGTGGTAATAGAAGTAGTGTTAAGAAATATTTTTTCATTGGTTTTTTTTAAAATTATACAAGTATAGACAATCATATCAGTCAGTCCTGACAGAAAAAATCAATGATTATTTTAAAGGATATATTTCTTGCTTAATAAAATCATTTGGAAACTCATTCTCATCGTCAAACCCAAGTTCGATATCTCTTCCGTCTTCAGGTATATAATTAGTTTTAAATATGTAATCCCATAAACTTAGTGAAATTCCAAAGTTGACACCATATTTGTTTGGTATTTTTTTACTGTGATGCCAGATATGCATTTTAGGATTGTTAAATATGTATTTTAAAAAACCGTAGTCCCAACCCACATTAGCATGGTTCAAATGGCCTATGGCAATCGAGATGAAATGTACAATAAAAACATCTTCAAGGTTTACACCCCCAATAAGAATAATAGGGATATAAAGTATAGATTTATAAACAAGAGGTTCCATCCAATTGTATCTAAAATGGGCTGCAAACCCCATTTCCTTTACGCTGTGGTGGGTTTTGTGAATTTTCCATAAGAAAGGAATCATGTGTAATAAACGATGTACATTCCATTGGATGAAATCACTAATGAGGAAGAACACGAATAAAGCTAATGGTTTAGGGAACTCAGATATAGAAAAGAGCTGAATAGACATTAATTCGAGCCCAAAAAAATGGAGTATATCATTAATAAATTGTTCCACTACATTAGATAATGCAATAAGAAGAATTAGATTGAGTAAGAAAAAATTGAAAAAAAGATAAAATAGATCCAGCCAGAAATCTTTGCGAAAAATAGCTTGTTCTTTTCGCCAAGGAAACGCAATTTCAAGCAACCAGACTACCAAGGAAATGGCAATCAACCCATAAAAATAGTTGTCCCAATTCCAATATAGAATTTCGTTCTTCAGGTAGTTAAAATAACCGCTGTAGGAATTCAGTAGTATGTCAATGTATTTTTCCATTTGTTTGCAATTCGTATTTTAAGGTTTAAGCAGCTTTTTTTAATCTCTTTTAGTTATTGAAGTTAGATTTAAGACAGCAATGTCATAAGAGCTTTGTTCTAAATCTGCAAAGGTATCAATATCATTTAAAGTATCCAAAAGACAAACTTTCTGGCCTTTTAAATCCTTCATTGTAGCTTTAAAAACAGAGTCTTTTCCCCAGTCTTTATTTTGGAAAATTGCTGGATGGCCTTTTTTTAGTCCCAATAAATAATAACCGCCATCTTCTGCAGGCCCGATTGCCACATCATGGTTCATAAGCTTTTTAAAAGCAGTTTCAATAATGATTGCTTTTAAGTCAAATAAGTCACTGCCTACAATAATACAATTTTGGTATCCCATTTCAAAAAGAATTTCAAATGCATCGTGCATCCGTTGTCCTAAATCACCATTAACTTGTAACTTTTTTTGATAAAATTCTCTAGACCAAATGTCATCCTCGACAATGCCGCTATCATAAAACACAAATTTATCACAGTCGATTGAATGGGTTTCAGTCATGGTATGTAAAAGTAAATCTTTGTACACAACTAATGCTTTTTCATTACCGATAGTTTTTGCGAGTCTGGTTTTTACTTTGCCTAATTCGGCATTACGAGTAAAAATTAATAAAGCATCAGTCTTCATACACCTTGATTCCTTTGGTTAAATAAACACTCCATGCCTTATTGTAAGCGTGTACACTGTCTGTTACTTTATTTTGATTGTTCACCACTTTTCCGCCTGTGTTTTTATATTCAAAAATACCTCCGTACAAATTGTAAACATTTTTGTAGCCCAATTTTTGTAATTTTTCGCCTATCTGCTCGCTACGAACTCCAATAGAGCAATAGACTATTATAGTGGCATTCTTATCTGTAATGTTAGCGGTAACATTGTTAGACTTAAAATGATCGAAGCCTACGGGAAGGGCCCCTTGAATGTGACTTACTTTGTATTCTTTAGGTTCTCTGGCATCCAGAAAAACTAAGTTTTTTTTCTCTTTCAGTTCATTCACTTTGATATAGGGAACCGTTTCTTTATTCAGTTTTTTCAATACTTGCGGAATGTTATTCTGTGCAGATAACATTATTGAAAAAAAGAAACTCATAAAATAGATATAGAGGCGCATGGTGGTTTTTTTATAAAGGTATTTAATTTATTAGACGTCTAAAAACTTATTTCCTGACAGTGTAAATTTTAAATACGGTAAAAAATAAAAATAGATTATTTTATTTAAGTTCGAATCTCATTTGGTCTAGCTTTCGTTGCTACTCAATATCCTGTACACTGAGGGTCTTTAAACTTTTTTGTAAACAATGTAATTGCATTACAACCGTAATATATGTTAGGGACAGCTCTTTTAAATATATGGTATTTCAGTATAGTGGAGCGGTAAGGCTTCTATTTTATTAAGATATTTCTCTTCAAATTTTATATAAAATCTATATTATTTCACGCTATTTATTTGTAAATTAGCAATGGCTATTGCCAATATTATTAACTAATAGATACTATTATGAAAAATCTAGGCCTTTTATGTTTGCTGTTTACTTGCATTGGACTCCAAAGTTGTAAAAATAATAAAAGTGAAAAAATCATTAAAGCTAAGGAAGCTGTAGAGATCGTAAGCGTACAGTGTTATAAAGCACTTTATGAAGAAGATACGCTTGATTTGAAAATTAATACTTTCAAAAATGGGGAAATAAAGGGTAATATGGAGATGGCGATTGCTAATATGCCGAAAAAAGTTGGTGAAATTGCAGGAGAATTTCATGGTGATACCCTATTTGCTAGTTATACGTTTACCCAGGGTGGATATACGGAGAAAACATATAAAAATCCGATGGCATTTCTAAAGCGTGGGGACGAACTGATTTTAGGTGATGGGAAAATACAAATTACGTTGGGAGCCTCTCATTTTGTTAAAGGGGAGCCTATCGATTTTGAGCGTGTAAAATATAAATTCACTGCTGTGGATTGTGTTGATAAATAGTAGAAAAAGAAATAGAGAATTTCTGGTTCTAAATAACGTTATACTTTCTAAATAAATGACTGTTATATTTTTATAATAGCATTTACGTATAGTCCAATGTAAAAATCCCTTTCAAAGTGAAATTTGAAAGGGATTTTTTTCTAAATTGGTGATGATTTATCCGAGGTTAAAAATTAACTCTAAAACTTACATTAGGAGTCATACCTAGAGATTTGTTGTTTACGGTAACAGTTTTACTGTCGTCGTTTGGATCTACTTTGTAATAGCGGTTTATGACATTGTCTTCATCAGTGATATTGATTACCCCGCCACGTAGTGTAGCTTTAATGGCAGAACTGAAATTGAAACCGTAACTAAAAGAAGCATCCAAACGCATAAAATCATCTAGATTCTCGCTGTTAGGAGCGCCATAATTCACCATAGTATTATTACCGCTTTTTACAGTTTCATTGCCTGCAATCGGGCTGGTGTACGGTTGTCCATTTCGCCAAATTCCTCCCACTGAAACTTTTAGATTATCCAGAATATCATAATTAAACCCGAGTGAAGCAGAATGCCGAATGTCTACATTATTTGGAAAGGTAGAAGGAGTAAAGGAATCAAACTCATAGTCATTAGTGCTATACGTGTAACTAATCCAAGTACTGAATCGTCTCGCCGTTTTATTGGCCAAAAATTCGATTCCTTTTGCCGTATAACTTCCATGCGCATTTTTATATTGAAAGTTATTATAAAACCCTTGGTTAGAAGCCGTAATCCCATCTACAATTTTGTAAAACCCAGTCAGTTCAATATTCAATTTATTTTTTTTGAATTCTATTCCAAAAGAACTTTGTTTGCTGGTTGCGATAGGAATGTCCGCATTGTTGACCAGTACCCAGCGTCTTTTTTCAACACCGAGGAAATCATCTTCAAAATCGATGATTTGCGTTGCAGTTTGATTTTTAAATTCCCCTTCTAGTTTTAACGCAAACTGCTTCGATACTTGTTGGCGGATATTGATACGAGGTTCTACGAGTAATTTGTCAAATTTTTGAAAATAATTCAAGCGTGCTCCCAGTCT
Organism: Flavobacterium sp. DW-iso2; assembly: GCF_058725285.1. Classification (NCBI taxonomy): domain Bacteria; kingdom Pseudomonadati; phylum Bacteroidota; class Flavobacteriia; order Flavobacteriales; family Flavobacteriaceae; genus Flavobacterium; species Flavobacterium sp. DW-iso2. The sequence continues at coordinate 318,815 of NZ_JBZXDY010000001.1, forward strand.
TAAATAGGTGTTGTTTTTATTGTACTCTGCTTCCGCAAAGACGGCATGATTGAGTAATACGTCTTTTTTAGTGCTAGAATAGGAGGGAGCACTCACGGTAGTTTGGTTGAGCATTCCGGTTTCGTTCACCTGATACCCTAATAATAAACTAAGGTTAGAGTTTGCTTTGTAATGTGCATTCAGCTTGGTTCCTGTTTCAAGTACTTCATTGGATTCGGTCAGAAGCTGGTCTGTTGGTACGCGATAATCGGTTGCATCAATATTGTATCTAGAAAAATAAGTGACTACCTCAGTACTAAAGGCATCCGTCCATTGGCCTTTCCAACTTCCTCCGTATCCCATATTCTTTTGCGAAAGCTGGCTAATTTTAGATGTGCTTTGATTTTCATTAGAATATTCAGCATAATTCAATGCGTTATTGATCCCTATTATATTGGCTCTAAAGCTATGTTTGTCGTTTAAGTCGAATAGTAATTTAGCAGTAAAGTCATAAAAATAGAAATCGGATTTAGTGCTTTTATCCGTATTGTCAGCATTAATCTCTGTGTCTTGAAAACTTCTCTGGTAATAGTTGGAAAAAGTGGGTGTGGTAATTACATCAGTTACGGAGCGACGTGCAGAGATATCCAACTCGAGATTTTTTGCCAACGGAATTTCTACAAACGCATCGGCACTGATTAAATTGACACCGCCGCCTCCTGAAATCGTAGTTCCTATCTTATCATTTGTACTCATGTTGATGGTACTCGAAACCCCATCACTATAGGCAGCGCTAGTTCCGTTTTTACTTACGATGACTTTATTAGTTACATTAGGATTGTAAGCTGAAATCAAACCAAAAAAGTGCCCAGAATGGTACATCTTTATATTGTCCCAAAGCATTAAATTCTGGTCATTTGTACCACCACGTACATTGATATTAGCAATACTTTCATTCGTGCTTTCCACTCCTGGCAAAGCTTGTATGGACTGTAATACATCAGGATCGACTAGTCCGGGAAGAATTCCAAATTTTTTAGTGTTTAAAACCGTGCTTCCGTCAATGTATTTCTGTAATCCAGGTGTTAGGTAAACATTTATCAATACTTGATTGAGTTCTTCCTTGGAAGGGTTCAAGAATATTTTCTTGCAATTACCTTCCGTAGAAAATAATTCATTTGCAGTAAATTGTTTGGATTCGTAGCCTATGTACGAAATGGTGATTTTGGCGTCAAGTGCTACCTTTTCTAAGATAAAAGTGCCGTTTTTTGCAGTAATGGTTCCATTTGAGCTATTATCAATCCGTATAGATGCTCCCGGTAAAGAAGTCTTTGAATCCTGAGCGATTACGATGCCACAAACTGGGAATGTTTTGTTTAGTACAGAAACTGTTACATAGCGATTGTCTAGCGCTTTAAAGTTCAAAAGTACTTTTGAGTTGAGGTACGCTATAGTTTGCTCAAGGGTTAGTTCAAGAGCTGGTTTTTCAAGAGCTATATTGGCCACATCTTCAACCGCATAGGAGAACTTCACATTGAATTGCTGCTCAATAGTACCTATAATCGTTGTTAAAGGAGTTTTGTTGGCAGCTGTTTGTCCCCGACCAATGGTGGTTATGCACAACAATAAATAAAGAATCCATTTATTCATAGTTATAGAATACGATAGTTTTGCCATCTATTTTGTAACTCAATTTTAAGGGAATAGTCACAGCTTCCAGCGCGATTTTTTGATTGGTATGGGTAAAACTTCCTGTAAATAGCTTAGTTGTATCAACACCATCCACTTTAATTTTAATATCGTACTGACGCTCTAATTCTGCTATTACTTGATTCAGAGGAATTCGAGTAAAACTGGATTCTTTTTGCATCCACGATGGGTTTTCAGCAGTAGAATCATCGACGGCTTCAATTTGCTTATTGACAACTCTAAACGTTTTACCAGGAGGTAACTTAACGGTTTCATTATTATAGGTTACACTTACTAGTCCTTCGTAGCAACTTACTTCATAATAATTGTTGCGTTGTTTTACATTAAAATGTGTTCCCAGTACTTTTACAACACCATCTGTAGTTTGTACGCTGAAGGTTTCTCCTTTTTGCACCTGAAAATAAGCTTCTCCATCAAGGGTTAAATCACGGTTGTTTTCCCATTTTTTTTCATTGAATGTGATTTTTGAAGCGGCATTCAATAAAACTTCGGAGTTATCTGGTAATCGGAATGTTTTTGTTTGTGCGATTCCGGTTTCATAGGATTGGGTATTGTTAAAAAACAGGAAATAAGAGGAAGTAAGCAGTACCAATAAAGCGGCCGCCACCTTAAAGAAGGTTGTAAATTTTAGCGTTCGTATTTTTGTTTCTTTTTTCGAAAGGGATCTGGTTTTGAAAGCTGCCAAAGCCGCTTGCGCATCTACCTTTGGGGTTTCCAAATGTGAAGCATAATGTGCTATTTTTTCAAGCGTGTCAAAACCTTCAGATTGTTTTAAATCCTCAATTTCTTGACTTGAAAGTTCGCCGTTAAGCCATTTTATTATTTCGTTTTCGTTTTTCATTTTCAACTCTATATGTATAAGACAACTTCAATTCGATTTACCCTACTATAAATCAAATAATTATATGTTTTCTATTTGTGTTTTCAAAATTTTAAGTGCCGCCGACATTCTTTTTTCAACGGCTTTCTGCGAAATATCAAGCAATTCTGCGATTTCGCGGTATTTTTTTCCGTCAATGCGATTCATTAGAAAGACTTCGCGCTGTGCTTCACTTAAAGAGGTAATTGCATTCTGCAGTTTTACTTTGAACTCTTCTTCTTCGAATAAATATTCCGGACTTTGATTTGTAGTGTCTAAATTAGGCGTCTCTTTGGCGAAAGCCATAACTACCTTATTGTGTTTAATAGTATTCAGAAATAAATTATTTACTGTAGTAAGTAAATAGGTTTTGACTTTACTAAAATCAATCTGGGAACAATTCTCCCAAATTTTGGCAAAAGCATCTTGAACAAGATCCAAGGCAGCATCACTGTCGCCACATTTATAGTACGCAAAGTTAGTTGCTGATTGTACATTCTTTATATAAAAGTCGCTAAAATGTTGCTCCTCACAAAGGTTTTTATCTCCGTTATTCATATATAGTAGGTTGGTTGTATGGGTTGTAAATGTAAATTATTTTTTAAACAACGGGACAAGAGGATTAAACTGAAATTTTTTTTTGTCTTTTTTAGGATTGTAAAATATTGATTTAAAGCGATTTAGATATTTGTTTATTTTTTAATTAAAAAAGGGGGTAGGGTAAAAATAATGTTGATTGTCTTACTAACAGAAAGGCGAATCAATCATCGCTCTATAACATTAGAAAAACATTAAATTTGTAAATTATGAAAAGATTAAAAAGTATTACCGGAATTGCATTGATGGCTATATTTGGTTTAACATCATGCCAAAGTGAAGTAAATGAAGTGCAAGGAGAGAATCCAAATACAAATGCTGCTAGTTCAACAACTGCAAACAACCTGAAACGTACTTCTATGTATGATGGTTCATTTGATGATTTTATAGATGGAGCTTCTTGTTCGTCTATTTTATTGCCCGCTACCGCAAAAGTAAACGGGATTCAGGTTTCTATTTTAAGCCAATTGGATTACCAACAAGTCATTTCTATTTTAGGGCAGTTTAATAATGATCAGGATTCAGTGGAACTCCAATTTCCATTGCGTGTTAGAACAAGTAACTATACAGAGGTTACTGTGAACAATCAAACGGAGTACAATGCAATTTTGAATGCATGTAGTTCAGCCGAAAGTTCAGGTCAAGCTGCCATTACTTCATTAAATATTAACTTTCCTATTACAATTTTAACTTATAATGTGAGTTTACAACAAACAGGAAGTGTAGTTATCACATCCGAAAAGGAATTGTTTGCGTATATGAGTAATGTAAGCAGTACTGAATTGTTTGCAGTTAAGTATCCAATAACGGTTAAACTTATTGATGGTACACAATCAACAGTTAATAGCGATGCTGAATTGCAATCAAATATTAATGCTTCTGTTACAACGCAAGCAACAATAACGCAAGCAGAGCAGAATTCGAAAAAACTAGAAACGATTTTAGTTAATGGTCCGTTTAAAGTACAATCGTTTATAACTGCTGGAGTAGATTCAGCAAACAATTATAAAGATACTACTGTAGATTTTGCAAACGACTGGAAAGTAAAAGCGGTTACTGCTTTGACAACGACTGCTACAGGGACTTATGCCGTAAGTTCAGAGTTAGATGTTTTTCTGAAATTAAATTTCACTGGAAGTACTTCTTTTAGCTTATTGAATAATACATGGAAAGTAGCAAGTTTTACTACATCGACAATAACGTTACAAAGTACAACAAATGCTGCCGTAAGCTTAGTGTTGACACAAATATAACTCGAGCTATTAGTTTAAAAATATCGGATTAGTTTTAGACAGCAACTGGAAATGGTTGCTGTTTTTTAAAACGGGATTCAAAAAAAAGAATAATATGAAAAAAAGAATTGCATTAGTAACGATGGCCTTTGCCTTATTAGTTTCCTGTTCTAAAGAGGATAGTACAGATACTGCCTCTGTAGACGGATTTTCAATCACTAATAATAAGAAAGCAACAGGAAGTTCGTCCCATGATTTATTATCTGGTGATACTTATAAAAGTATGGTAATCGAATTGGTTTATGTCCAAGGATACGAACCATCAGCGACAGCAATTAGTAATTTCACTTCTTTTTTGAATGCCAGAACTAATAAGTCAGGGGGAATAACAGTTGTAAAGAGAGCAATTGCGTCACCGGCGAAAGCCACTTTTACAAATCAAGAAATTGTCGCTATCGAAGATGCCAATAGAACGAAGTACAACACGGCAAATCAGATTGCAGTTTGGGCTCTTTTTATAGATGGAGCTTCTGCTTCTGACTCAGGAAATAGCTATGTTTTAGGAACTGCTTATAGAAATACATCCTTTGTCATCTATGAAAAGACGGTTCAAAGTTTGAGCGATAGTCCTTTTGAACCTAACAGGGCTTTATTTGAAACAACAGTAATAACGCATGAGTTTGGGCATATTCTTGGACTGACTAATTTAGGCACGCCCTTGCAAAGCAATCATGAAGATGCGGCACACGAAAAACATTGTAATGTCGAAAGTTGTTTAATGTATTGGTCTGCAGAATCAGGAAGTGGAGTTGCCAATATGGTTTCAGGAGGTTCAGCCCCGAAACTGGATGCCCAATGTTTAGCAGATCTTAAAGCGAACGGCGGGAAATAAAAATAAGTATAAATAAGAAAACATGAAAAATATATATAGGACACTAGTTTTATTAGTAGGAATAGTGACATCTGTAAACGCGCAGAATACAGCAACGCATCAGTCAAATGCGGGAATAAAAGGAGGGTATAATTTAGCTGCCGTAAGTTTTGACGGTGACGGAGAAACGGGACAACGCCACGGGTTTCACATAGGGGTTTATGGAGAATCCTTTATCAGCGAAAGCTTTTCTATCCAACCGGAATTGATGTATTCTCAACAAGGCTACGAAATCAAAGATGCTAATGGTACTTTTACTCAAAAACTGAATTATATCAATTTACCGCTAATGCTAAAAGCCTATCCGTCTAAAAATTTCTTCTTAGAGGCAGGACCACAAATAGGATTAGCTATTTCTCATAAGGAAGAATACGATGGTTTGTTTAGTAGTTCTCAGGAATATGATCCTAATAACTTTGACTGGGGAATGAACTTTGGAGCAGGTTTTAAAACTAATTCCGGAATCAGTTTAGGTGTGCGTTACCACCGAGGCCTTGGAGATTTGTATGATGAAGGAAAAGCACAGAACCGAGTTTGGCAATTTTCAGTTGGATTTGATTTGTAAGTCATGACATTTTTATAATATGATAAACCCTTTCAGAGTAGTACTTTGAAAGGGTTTTGTTTTTGTTTCGAATGAGTGATGTATTGGAAACAGTTCTTTCTGATTCTAAAGTGTAGATTTCATTCGTACGAATGACAGTCGATCTCAATTGCAGATTCCCTAAAATTCAATTATCTTTACGACCAAATAATGATTAGAATGACTACCAAAGAGAATCCAACCCAATTAGAACAGTATTTCCAACAATTTCGCAAGAATATTATAGGAATCGATCAAGACTTCCGTTCTCCGTACGGGCAACAACAAATTATCTATACGGATTGGACCGCCAGTGGTCGTTTATACCGTCCGATTGAGGAAAAATTGATGAATGAATTTGGGCCTTTTGTTGCAAATACGCATACGGAGACTACGGTGTCTGGTACAGCGATGACTAAAGCTTACCACCATTCTCGCAGCATTATCAAAAAGCATGTTAATGCAAATAGTGATGATGTTCTAATTACCGACGGAACGGGTATGACGGGGGTAGTCAACAAATTTCAACGTATTCTGGGATTGAAAGTACCGGAGAACCTGAAAGATTTTATAAATGTACCTGCTGATAAGAAACCTGTTGTCTTTATTTCGCACATGGAGCATCATTCAAATCAGACTTCTTGGTTAGAAACTATTGCTGAAGTTGAGGTTATTCCTTCTACGGAGGATGGATTATTTAGCGTAGAAAATTTAGAAATACTATTAGATAAATACAAAGACCGAAGTTTTAAAATTGCGTCAATTACTTCCTGCTCTAATGTAACGGGGATACGAACACCTTATCATGAGGTGGCAAAAATAATGCATCAACATAACGGACTTTGTTTTGTTGATTTTGCTTGTTCGGGACCTTATGTAGAAATCGACATGCATCCTAAAGATTCAGAAAGCTTTTTGGACGCCATTTTCTTTTCACCTCATAAATTTCTTGGAGGACCTGGAACCTGTGGTGTTTTAGTATTTAATAAAAAATTATATCAAAACTTAGTTCCTGATAATCCAGGAGGAGGGACGGTTTCTTGGACTAATCCTTGGGGCGGACATAAGTATATCGATAATATTGAAGATAGGGAAGACGGGGGAACACCTGGTTTTCTACAAGTTATTAAGACTGCGCTTGTTATTCAACTGAAAGAGCAGATGGGAATTGATAATATCCTGAAAAGAGAACATGAAATTGTAGATTATATCTTCTCTGAATTAGGAACTGTTTCGAATATTAAAATTTTGGCGGCACAGCATCAAGATCGATTGGGTGTAATCTCATTTTATGTTGATGATTTACATTTTAATTTGGGTGTGAAATTACTGAATGATAAATTCGGAATACAAACTCGTGGAGGATGTAGTTGCGCTGGAACCTACGGACATTTTTTATTGCACGTAGATCAGGAAACGTCTCATAAATTGATTGACGAAATTACCTTAGGTGATTTAATTAGAAAACCGGGTTGGATTAGAATGTCTATTCATCCTACAACAACAAATGCCGAGATTGAATTTGTTTGTAACAGCATTAAGGCTTTGGCCGAAAACCATAAAACATGGGCTATGGATTATACCTACAATAGAGATACAAATGAGTTTGTCCACAAGGACGCACAGCCGTTAGAAGATGAATTGGTTAAAAGCTGGTTTTCACTATAACCAATAGAAATCTATTTTTATATAAAAAAGCCCTTTAAGAGATACTTAAAGGGCTTTTTAGTTGGCATTAATTCATTTTAAGAACTGCAAGATAGCATCGAGCTTCCAATTTTTTCTCTGGCCCAATCCGGTCTTTTAGCAAACCATTTTTGGTATTCGTCTTGTTCTTGATATGGATTTTTTAATAAAAGGTGTAGTTCTTCAATTAGCGAGTAATCCTCTTTTTCTGCCGCTTCAATAGCTAATTGCGACATATAATTTCGCAATACATATTTAGGATTTACTTGATCCATTGCTACTTTACGGTCTGCATCTGATATCGATTCCTGTTGCAGTCTATTTAAATATTGGGTAAACCAATACATCCAAGCATCGTACGTTTTGTCTACAAGTTCTTCTATCTTGTAGAAGGATTCCTTAATCAATTCGAAAGCATTTTCAACGGAATCTTCTTTTTTAATGTGGCTTAATTTTCTAAAGAAAATTGTCATGTCTGTTTCCGTGAGTTGAAGATTTTCGGTAAGGATATGAATAAGTTGGTTGTCCTCTTCTTCTGTAGTGGACAGTCCTAATTTATTTCGCATCATACTTAAATATTCTTTCTCATATTGCGATTGAAAGGCTTCTAATATCGATTCTAAGGGCGCTGCTTCCTGAATCAGGGGGTACAAAGCATTGGCCAACTGATATAAATTCCATAGTGCTATTTCGGCTTGATTGCCAAAACGATACCTACGATTTTCACGATCCGTTGTATTTGGGGTCCAGTTGGGGTTGTAATCCTCTAACCATCCGTAGGGGCCGTAATCTATAGTAAGTCCTAAAATGGACATATTATCTGTGTTCATCACGCCGTGTACAAAACCGACACGCTGCCAGTGTATAATCATCTTGCGAGTCTTGTCTGCAACGGCTTGTAGAAGTTGAACATAATTGGCTGCCGTATTTCCTTTGATTTCGGGAAAATGATATTTAATCGTAAAATCAGTGATTGCTTTTAATGTTTTCAGATCTTTTTGAGAAGAGAACAGTTCGAAATTTCCAAAACGAATAAAAGAAGGCGCTACTCTGCAAACCACTGCGCCTTTTTCATAAGCGGGGTTTCCGTCATACATGACGTCACGCAATACCTGGTCTCCAGTAAGCATCAAGGATAACGATCGGGTAGTGGGTACACCAAGGTGAAACATGGCTTCGCTACACAAATGCTCTCGTATGGAAGAGCGCAATACGGCTAGACCATCTGCTCTACGGGAGTAAGGAGTCATGCCGGCTCCTTTTAATTGTAAGGTATAAACTTGTTCCTTGTTTTCTACTTCAGCAAGAATAATGGCTCTACCATCTCCTAATTGCCCAGCCCAATTACCAAACTGATGTCCGGCGTAGCTCATCGAATACGGACGTGAACCTGGTAGCAGTTCTTTCCCTGAAAATACGTTTGTGAATTCAGAAGATTGCGCGTCTTCATTAGAAATGCCAAGCAGTGCTGCCGCTTCTTCTGAAAAATGGATTAATTTAGGATTCGAGGGTATTTGGGGTGTCACAAAAGAAAAACAAGCATTTTTAACCTGACGCGTAACATTAGTTTCGTCAGGATCTGCGGGTAATTCTGTGCTAAATCTATTGTTGATTTTTAACTTCATTTTATTTTGCATTAGCCTCAAAATTAGTCAAATATTTTTGCACCGACAGTTAATTAAAACTAAAATTACAGCGGCCTTCTTATCGTCTGTGTTTCCATCTTTTATGAGTCCAGAAATAATATTCTGGAGCTTCATGGATTTGTTTTTCAACTTCCTGAATAAAAGCATCGGTAATTTCAAAATCAGGAACCGACTTTGGATTGTCACTAATAGGAATCAGTGTGCATTCATAATAGCCTCTTCCAACTTTTTTTACTTTTGCAAAAATGACATTAAGATCATATCTCTTTGCCAGCATTTCTGGGCCTGTATGAACAGGAACTTCTACTCCCATGAATGATTTCCAATGAAAGATACGATCTGCTTTTGGCGATTGATCGCTAGCTAAGCCATATACAGAAAGAATATTTTCTTTTTGATTGTGTGCGATACATGGAATTGTTCTGCTAGTAGTAACTAGTTCAGTATTGTATTTTGATCGAATGTCTCTGATGAGTTTATCAAAATATTTATTGCTTAATTTTTTATAGACACCTACACCATGATAGCTTATTTTTTGATTAAGTGTAATTAACCACTCCCAACTGGCATAATGGGAAGCTATCAGCATAATGCTTTTTCCTTTTTGTTCGTATTCTGTCATCAGCTCAAGATTTGTAATTACAAATCTTTTGTTCATTTCTTCTGACGATATGGTCATGGTTTTTATCATTTCCATAAACATATCACATAAGTGATGGTATGATTTTTTCTCGATTAACAGTCTTTCTTTATCGGTAAGATGAGGCAGAGCCAAAGCAATGTTTGCTCTAACCACTTTCTTGCGATAACCGATAATGTAATACACTAAAAAATAGACTCCATCTGACAACCAATAAAAAATTTGAAAGGGAAGAATGGAAATCATCCAAAGAAAAGGGTAAGCTATAATAAAAACGAGGAATTGCATGCAGTATTTTTTCTTGCAAAGATAAGTCAAAAATGAATATCCAGATATATTTTGATGAGGTACTAATAGGGTCTGTCAGAATTAGTACCTTTGTAATTCACAATAAATAGACTTTATGAATATCATTTTAATAGCAATAATTGTTGTAACTGTACTTATTAGTTTCAAAGGTTTTGATGATCAAGCTTTTTTTAGAAAATACGAATTCCATATGGGAAGTGTTCGCGCTGGGGAACAAATCAGACTGATATCCTCCGGTTTTCTTCATGCAGACATCGCGCATTTGGCATTCAATATGATTACACTTTACTTTTTTGCTCCTGTGGTGATTGGTCATTTGGGTAGTTTGTCGTTTTTGATTGTTTACTTTGGAAGTTTAATTTTTGGAAGTTTATTGACCATCATGTTCCATAAAGACGATTATAATTATAGAGCAATAGGCGCTTCTGGAGCCGTTACGGGTGTTCTGTATTCGGCGATATTATTGCAACCAGATATGATGTTAGGGATCTTTTTTATAATTCCAATGCCAGCTTATCTTTTTGGGATTCTTTATTTGTTGTATTCTATTTATGGAATGAGAGCTAAGAACGATAATATAGGGCATACAGCGCATTTTGGAGGCGCTATTGGGGGGTATTTGATTACTTTGATTTCTAATCCGCATTTAGTGGTTGATCATACTTTTATGGTGGTATTACTTACTATTCCAATAATTATTCTTTTTGTAATGGCAAAAATGGGAAAATTATAATGGCATAATTTTTGAAAGATTTATAGTTCATATATTAATTAATACAAATCAAAATGAAAAAAGCACTAGTGGTACTGTCCATGATGTTTATGACCCTGTCATATGCTCAAGAAATCAAACAAATTCCGCAAATCAATGTTGCAGGAGAAGGAAAAGTTAAAGTAGTGCCAGATCAGGCCACTATTACTGCGACAGTGGAGACAAAAGGGAATGATGCTAAGGAGGTTAAAAAGCAAAATGACCAACAAATGGAAGCGGTTTTGAAGATCATCAAAAAAATGAATCTGGCACCGGCTGATTATAGAACGCAGCGTGTTTCATTAAATCCGGTTTATGATTATGAAAAAAAGAAGACAAGCTATAATGCTAGCCAAACCGTTGAGATTCTTTTGAGAGATTTATCGCAATATGATGAGTTAATGGAAGGACTAGTGAATCAGGGAATCAATAGAATTGATAATGTGATTTTCCAGTCTTCAAAACTAGCGCAATACCAATCAGAGGCAAGAAAATTAGCGATGAAGGATGCTAAACTCAAAGCAGAAGACTATGTGTCTGTTTTAGGGCAAAAAGTAGGTAAAGCGATGACTATCTCAGATAACTCACAAATTTATCAGCCACAGCCCGTTTATGCAAGAATGAAATCAATGGCTATGGAAGATAGTACAGTGCCAAGAGAAACGCTGGCTGAAGGAGAAATCACGATAACCGCAAATGTAAGCGTGAGTTTTATATTAGAATAAAATTAGTTACTACAGATTTGATATGGCTCCGTTCTTTTTATTAAGAAGCGGAGCTTTTTTTATTTTGCAAATTTAGTATTGAACTATAGTAATAATTGGATAAAAAAAAACGCTGCAATTGCTTGCAGCGTTTTGTGTGGATGGTAGGATTCTAACCTAGTCGGCTGAACCCTTATCTATGCTGCATTTGTCTAAATTTGTAACGCGATGTGCCACGATATTGCCATAAGAACAAAATTAATTAATTTCATGGATAAAGGGCAAAATTATCAGCTAATTAACTTGAATTTAATGAACGTAATAATTCATATTTAATGAAAATCAAATGTAGCTAAATTTAGAATAAAATTGTAGTAATTTTTTAAAGTTATTATAGAACTATTATTTTATTTTTGATTCTTAGCA